>NZ_QKTC01000018.1:0-101043 GCF_003234435.1 Curtobacterium sp. MCLR17_044
TCGGCGCGGCTGCTGTGTGCGCGCCGAACACACCCTTGGTGGGGTGGAGAACCAGCGATGTGCGGCTGGTGAGCGCTCCGGGTGTTTCCCGGTCGTTGCAGGTGATTCGGCACCCTGCGGCGAAGGGTTTGGACGGATCTGCTGTCGTTACCGCTCTGTGACCTTCGGGCGCATCCGGACAGCGCTCACGCCCGCAAGTACGTTCTCTGAGAGGCCGCTGAACGTGGTCCATCGAGAAAGGCACTCCCCATGGCATCGACGTCCAGTCGTCCCACGTCCGTCACCGTCGCGTTCGTCATCTGGCTGGTGGTGGTCCTGGCGAACATCCTGCAGGGCATCATCAACCTCACGTCGGGCTCCTCCGCCGACGTCGCTGACAGTGTCGGCACCGCCCCGCTCGTCGGCGGCGCGATCTTCGCGTTCATCCTCGCCGTGATCGAGCTCATCATCGTCTTCAAGATGCGCGACGGCCGCAACTGGGCCCGCATCGTGCTGACCGTCCTCGCGGTCCTGCAGCTCATCGGTGTCGGCGTCGGCGCGGCCTCGGGTGGCAACGCCTTCGGCTGGATCGGTGGCGTCGCGGTGCTCATCGCGACGATCCTGATGTACGTCGGCGGCGCGAACGGGTACTTCCGTCGCCACTGAGCGCGCGTGCGTGCGGATGCGCTCCTGCGTGACGCACACCGGTCGCTGAACGCGACCACCTGACGGACGGGAGGCCCGGTGCCAGCTGGCACCGGGCCTCCCGTCCGTCGTCCGCTCGGGTCAGAACGCCTTGCCCGGGTTCAGGGTCCCCGCCGGGTCGAGCGCGTCCTTCACGGAGCGGTGCATCGCGAGCACGCGGTCGCCGAGCTCGACGCGCAGGCCCGGCAGCTTCAGCAGGCCGACGCCGTGCTCACCGGTCACGGTCCCGCCGAGCGCCAGGCAGTCCGCCACGATCTGGTCGAACGCGGTCTTCGCGCGGGCCTTCGCGGCGTCGTCGCCCTCGGGCGCGATGATCAGCGGGTGCAGGTTGCCGTCGCCGGCGTGCGCGATGTTGGCGATCGTGACGTCCTGCGCGTCCGCGGTCACCTGGATCCGCCGGAGCATCTCGGGCACCGCGCTCCGCGGCACGCAGATGTCCTCGGTCAGCACCGGACCAAGCCGTTCGAGAGCCGGGTAGGCGAGCCGGCGGGCCTGGAACAGCCGGTCGATGTCCCCGGGGTCGGTGGCCCGCTCGACGTCCGTGCCGCCGGCCTCGGCGAAGACGTCCGCGACGTGGTCGGCGATCGCGTCCCCGGCGGCACCGCGCTCGTCGACCCGCGCGAGCAGCAGGGTGTCGACGTCCGCCGGCAGCCCGAGGTGCATCCAGTCGTCGACGGCGCGCAGGCAGGTGCGGTCGACGATCTCGAGTGCTGCGGGGATGATGCCCGCCCGCGAGATCGCGGCCACGGCGTCGCCCGCGGCGGTCAGCGAGGGGAAGTACCCGATCACCGCCCGTTCGTCACGGCCGGCCAGGGGGAGCAGCTGCACGGTGACCGACACGACGATGCCGAGCGTGCCCTCGGAACCGACCATCAGCCCCGTGAGGTCGTACCCGGCGACGCCCTTCGCCGTCCGGCGGCCGAGCTCGACCACCGATCCGTCGGCCAGCACGACGGTCATGCCGAGGACGTAGTCGCGGGTGACCCCGTACTTGACGCAGCAGATGCCGCCGGCGTTCGTCGCGACGTTGCCGCCGATCGTCGAGATCGCCGAGCTCGCGGGGTCCGGCGGGTACCAGAGGCCGTGCTCGGCGACCGCGGCGCGGAGTGCGTCGTTGATGACGCCGGGTTCGGTGACCGCGTACCGCTCGTCAGTGTTCACCTCGAGCACCCGATCCATCCGCTCGAGCGACACGACGATCGAGTCGGCCATCGCGTTGGCGCCGCCGGACAGACCGGTGCCGGCACCGCGGGGGACGACCCGGAGGCCGGCAGCGGCTGCCCAGCGGACGGCGGTGACGACGTCGTCGGTGCTGCGTGCCAGGACCACGGCGAGCGGTGCCGTGGAGTCGGCCCACTCGGCGTCGTCGTGGCGGTAGCGCTCGAGCGACTCCGGGTCGCGGAGGACCTGGTCGGACCCCAGCAGGTGCTCGAGGGCGGTGGCGTCGGCTGCGGTGGCGGATGCGGCGATGACGGTCATGCGGGGTGCGGGTCCTTCCGGGGCGCGGCGATGCGGTTCGGGTCCGTCGACGATACGCCGGTCAGTCCAGGCAGAACTCGTTGCCCTCGACGTCCTGCATGACGATGCACGACTCGTTCACCTGGTCCGCCGTCATCCGACGGACCTGGGTGGCGCCGAGCCCGACCAGTCGGGTGCTCTCGGCGTCGAGGGCCGCGAGCCGTTCGGCGCCGACCATCCCGGTGCCGACCCGGACGTCCAGGTGCACGCGGTTCTTGACCGTCTTGCCCTCGGGGACGCGCTGGAAGAACAGGCGGGGCCCGGCACCGGTCGGGTCAACGCACGCGAAGGCTGAGCCCTGGTGCTCCGGCGGCAGCGACCGGTCGAACGCGTCCCAGTCGGCGAACCCCGGTGGGGGCGGTGGCACCACGTAGCCGAGGACCTCGCACCAGAACCGGGCGACACGCTCCGGCTCGGCGCAGTCGAACGTCACCTGGACCTGTCGCACCGTTGCCATGGCGCCGAGGATACGACGATGCACGACCGGCGTCCGCTCAGCGTCCGCCCCGTCAGCGGTGGGCGCACGGTGCGCCGGACGGGAGGCACGGTGCCAGGCCGCCACGGGCCTCCCGTCCGCCGTGCAGCCGCGTCAGTGCTGCGTGCCGCGCAGGCGGCCGATGCCCAGCACGATGCCGACGACGACCATGCCCAGCGCGAGGCCGGCCACGGCCGACACAGCGGTGTCGGCGACCCAGACGACGACGGGGCCTGCGGCCTCGAGTGCGTGCTCGATCACGTGCAGCAGGTCGTACGGTCCGTGCCAGACGGTCTCGGCGAGGTTCGCGATGACCAGGTGTCCGCCGACCCACAGCATCGCGACCGTGCCGATGACGCTGATGACCCGGAAGACCATCGGCATCGCGCGGACGATGCGGGCACCGATCCGACGGGTGCGGCGGACGGAGTTCTTCATCATCTGCAGGCCGATGTCGTCGACCTTCACGAGCAGTGCCACGGCGCCGTAGACGACGGCCGTCATGACCAGACCGATCACGATCAGGGCGCCGAGCGTCGGCCAGAGCCCCAGATCGGGGTCGAGGCCCGCCAGCGCGATGAGCATGATCTCGGTGCTCAGGATGAGGTCGGTGCGGATGGCGCCGAAGACGAGCTTCGGTTCGGTGACGGCCTCGTCGGACCCGCCCTCGTGGTGCACGCCGAACCACTCGGTGACCTTCTCGGCACCCTCGAAGCACAGGTACGTGCCGCCGAGCAGGAGCAGCCACGGCAGCACCCCGGGCGCGAAGGCCGTGAGCAGCAAGGCCAGCGGGATGATGATGATGAACTTGTTGAACAGGCTGCCGAGGGCGATGCGCCCGACGACGGGGAGTTCACGAGCGGGCTCGAGGCCCTGCACGTACTGGGGCGTGACGGCGGCGTCGTCGATGACGACCCCGGCGGTCTTCGCGCTGGCCTTGAGGGCTGCGGAGAGGATGTCGTCCACCACGGCGAGCAATCCAACTGACAATGCGTTCTCCACTCGTCTGACCTGTGACCGTGCACAGCGTAGTGGCCGCGGGGCATCCTGAACGCCCGCCGCGGGGCGTCCGTAGGCTCGCGGCATGGCTGACTTCACCGCATCCCAGGCCGCCGTCGTCCGGATCGAGCGTTCCGAGCAGGGCCGCTGGGACCTCTCCGTCATCAGCGACGCCGGTGTCGCGATGGGGCACGGCGTGTACCTGTTCGACGCGGACCACGACGACGCCGAGGACGAGCAGGCCGCGGCCCTCGACTTCGTGCGCGACTACGGGTTCCGGTTCGAGCGCGACGCCGTGCAGGCCGACGGTCCCGACGCCTTCTGGGCGCCGCTGCTGCCGTCCGACCAGCAGTAGGCGCTGCAGCGCGCCGGACTCAGCGCGCGGAGTCCTCGAACCCGATCAGCCAGGTGACCCCGTGCGCGTCGCGGACGGTGCCGTCCCAGTCGCCCCACGGGCGCTGCTGCAGCGGGTCGATCACCGTGCCGCCCTCGGCGAGCTGGTCGAACCACCGTCGCAGGACGTCCGGTTCCGCAGCGCCGAGCAGTGAGAAGAGCAGCCCGGTCGCCGAGAACGGGGTGTCGCCCTCGCTCGCGTCCGCGGCGAACAGCTGCAGCTCGCCGGTGAGCTGGCCGTGCGCGACGGCGTCGGCCGGGCCGTCCGTGCGGGAGAAGTCCGCGTAGGTCGCGATCTGCACGTCGCCACCGAACACCCGCTGCCAGTGCTCGAGGGCCTGCCTGGCGGTGCCGGCGAACTGGAAGTACGGCGCGGGTCCGGTCGTGTGCATGCCCGGCAAGGTACTCCGGAGTGCGGCGTGCGGGAACCCCGGGGCTCGTCAGTCGAGCAGCGCCAGTGCGCGCTCCAGGACGTCCTCCGGACGGCCGTCGCCGTGCAGTGCCCACCAGGTCAGTGCGGCGCTCGCGGCGGCGGCCAGCGTGTGGGCGCGCACGGCGACGGCGAGGTCGTCGGCGGTGACCCCGTCCCGCTCGGCCACGTACCGCAGGATCTCGTCGGTCAGGGCCGTGACCGTGGCAGCGCCGACGTGCTCGAGCGACGGGTTCGCGCGGATGACCCGGAGCCGGTGTCGGGTGACCTCGACCGCGTCGTCCGGGAACGTCGCTCCGATCCGGTAGGCCGCCCGGAGTGCCACCGCCGAGGGTTCGTCGGCCGGCCGTGACCGCAGGGCCTCGCGGAACCGTGCGGCGAACTCGTCGAGACCGCCCCACACCAGCGCCGCCTTGTTCGCGAACAGCCGGAAGAGGGACCGACGGCTGACCCCGGCCGCCGCGGCGACGTCGTCCATCGACACCGCGTCGAAGCCCTGGTCGTCGAACAGCCGGAGTGCGACGAGGGACACGGCGTCGGGGTCGATGGTGCGCGGGCGCCCCGTCGGACGGTCGTTCGTCGAGCTCATGGAGACCTTTCGGCACTGAGTGCTATAACCGGTGTGGCGCAGCGAGCGCCTCTCATCGAGGAGACGACATGACCGACACCACCACCGCCGGACGGTTCACCGGCAGGACCATCATCGTCACCGGAGCGGGTTCCGGCATCGGACGCGCCACGGCGACGCGCATCGCGAACGAGGGCGGGCGCGTCATCGCGACCGACGTCGTGGCCGAACGGCTCGACGCACTCCGCACGGAGCTCGAGGGCTTCGCCGTGGAGACCGTCGTCGGTGACGTCGCCGCGAGCAAGACCATCGACGCACTCATCGCCGCCGCCGGCGACCGGGTGGACGGGCTCGCCAACGTCGCCGGCATCATGGACGCGTTCCTGCCGCCGGACGAGGTCGACGACGCCACCTGGGAGCGTGTCTTCAGCGTCAACGTCACCGGCCCGATGCGCCTTACCCGGGCGGTGCTGCCGCTGATGATCGCCGCCGGCAAGGGATCGGTCGTGAACGTCGCGTCCGAGGCTGCGTTGAAGGCCTCGGCCGCCGGTGCTGCCTACACCTCGTCGAAGCACGCCATCGCCGGGTACACCAAGAGCGTCGCGTTCTTCCACGGGCCGCAGGGCATCCGGGCGAACGCCGTGGCGCCGGGTGCGGTCGCCACGAACATCGAGGCGCCGATGCGCAGCGAGTACGCGGCTCGCCGGGTCGGTCCGATCATGCAGACCACCATCCCGCCGGTCGCCCAGCCCGAGCAGCTCGCCGCCGCCATCACCTGGCTGCTGAGCGACGACTCGGCGAATGTCAACGGTGCGGTGCTGCCGAGCGACGGTGGCTGGTCCGTGGTCTGATGGATTTGCTCAGATACGAGTAGAAATCTACCTGGAGTGGTAGATTTCTACTCGATCTGATCGGATATCTCCATGCAGTTGCAATCTCCCCTCGCGACGGTCACCACCTCCGTGGACGGCGATGTCCTCGCGGTGTTGGCACTGGCCCCCGGACCCCTGACGATCGCGGGAATCTGCAGCCTGGTGCCCGACCGGTCGTACGCCGGGGTCCGGAACAGTGCGGATCGGCTGGTCGAGCAGGGCCTCGTCGACGGGCATCGGACCGGACGGACGAAGTCCTTCACCCTGAACCGAGAGCACCTCGCCGCTGATGCGGTCACCGCCCTGGCCGACCTCCGGCGTGCCCTGCTCGAACGACTCCGCTCCGGCTGTCGGTCGATCCCCCTCCGGTACGCCGCGCTCTTCGGATCCGGAGCCCGCGGTGCGATGCGCCCGGACAGCGATCTCGATCTCTGCTTCGTCGTCAGTCGCGGCCGACGCCCGGACGCCGAGGACCAGATCCACGCCTTGTGCCGCGCAGCCGGTCGTTGGACCGGCAACGCCGTGCGGCCGGTCGTCTTCGACGAGGACGAGATCGAGGGCACGGATCCGCTCCTCGCGTCGGTTGCTCGGGACGGGATTCCCATCGCAGGTGATGGTCGATGGCTGTCCCGGAAGCTCCGTACGCTGAACGGATGACCCCGCGAACCGGCACCACCGCACCGGGTGACGAGTCGTTCCGGCGGGGCCGGCTCGCCAAGGCGACGGAGTTCCTCGACGCCGCTGACGTCCTCCGCACGTTCGGTGGTGACGGAGGGGTCCTCAGTGCCGGGTCGCAGTTCGCGAACGCGTTCGTCACGCTGCGTCCTCAGCGGCATCGCCGCGGCTGACGCGATCTGCGTGGCTCGGACCGGCAGGTACTCGCGATCGGGAGCGCACGACGAGGCCGTGCCCGTGCTCCGTGCAGCTGCCGGGCCGGCGGTCGCGAAGCACCTCGAGGTGCTGTTGGCGGTGAAGACCAAGGCCGAGTACAACGCGAGGTCGGTCAGTGACGGTGACATCGTGCGCGCCGGCGAAGCCGCTGAGGCACTCGAGGCGGCCGCGCGGTCGGTCTGACGCGCTGGTCGAGCGGGCGACCACGACATCGTCGTGCTGCGCGTGCTCCGGTTTGCCCGCGACCGCTCGCGGAACGCACTCGTGTGGCACCGGCCGGCGCGGCGGCGTCAGGGCGTCTCCACCTGACGGACGGGAGGCCCGTGGCGACGCCGCCACGGGCCTCCCGTCCGCCCTTCGCTCGCGTCGACGACGCGCGGTTCCTTCCCAGAGCACGTGCGCTGGAAAGCGGAATCGGGCGTACCGGGCAGGAAGTTCCTGCCCGGTACGCCCGATTCGACCAGGTACGCCCGATTCGACCCCGCGCCCCGCTACCCCCGCCTCAGGAGACGAGCGCCGCCATCTCGCGCACGACGGCACGGAGCCGGTCCGCGAGCTCGTCGTTGCTCCGCACGGTCTCGCGGTGCGCCACCTCGCTGAGCGCCGACATCACCAGGGTCACCGCGGTGCGGGCGGTCTGCGCGTCCGTGCGGGTGCCGACGACGCTGAGCAGGGACTGGCGCGACTCGGCCATCCACTGCATCACCATCGACGACATCTCCGGCCGGAGCACGAGCAGCTCCTTCATGCGGCGGCGGTCCTGCGAGAGCGGGACGGTGGCCGCGACCAGGGCACACAGGTCGTCGACCAGGGCGCCGTCGGCCTCGGCGAACCAGGCCGCGGAGCGCTCCGGGACCTCGACCGAGTCGAGCCCGAGCGCCGCGTGCGCCTTCGACGAGAAGTAGTTGAAGAAGGTGCGGGGGGAGACGTCGGCGTCGGCGCAGATCTGCTCGACCGTGACGCCGTCGAGCCCGTGCGCGGACACCAGGGTGAGCGCTGCGTCGTGCAGTGCCTGCCGGGTCTGCTGCTTCTTCCGTTCACGCAGCGTGCACGGCTCCGTTGCCGCAGCCGCTGCCGGGGTGGTGATCACGTGGACTCCTGGTGGGTTGGTGTGTGTGGGAGGGGCGCCCGCCCGGAAAGGGGGCACGGACGGACGCCCCGGTCGGTCACCGACGGTGCGTCGGCGTGGACCCGGTCGAACCCGAATCGGTCGAACCCGAACCGGTCGGCACGGACCCGGTCATCGGTCCGGTGAACGAGCCGGCCTCGGCTGCGGCGGCGCCCGCCTCGGCCTCGAGCTGCGCCTCGGCGGACATGTCGGCCTGCTCCTGCAGCGCGGAACGCTGGCGCAGCGGCGGCACCCGGAAGAACCAGGTCAGCACGAACGCGAGCAGGATGACGCCGAGACCGACCCAGTAGATCGTCACGGACGAGGCGTTGAAGCCCGCCATGAACGGCCGGGTCAGGCGGCTGTCGGCACCGGTCAGGAACGAGGTGTCGTTCGTGCTGGTGGCGCTGTCGCTCGTGGTGTTGCCGTCGTCGATCTTCTTCGCCAGCTCCGGGGTGAGCTCGTCGACCCAGTAGGAGCGCTGGTCGGCGTCCGCCCAGTCGACGGACACGGTGTCGCCCTGCACGCTGGCGTGCGCCTGGTCGGCGACCTGCTCGAGTGCGGACTGCTCGGCGGCCGGCGTGGCCGCGGCGACCTGCTGGTCGATGACGGTCTGCGCTGCGGCGGCGGGCACGACACCGGCTGCGACCTGCTGCTGCACGGCCGCGGTGACCTGCTCGGTGACCGCGGCGTCGGCGGCCTGCTTCGCCTTCGTCGAGGCGGCGTCGAGCTGCGACTGCACGGTCTTCGTCAGCGGGGTG
The DNA here is from genome assembly GCF_003234435.1 of Curtobacterium sp. MCLR17_044. NCBI lineage: Bacteria > Bacillati > Actinomycetota > Actinomycetes > Micrococcales > Microbacteriaceae > Curtobacterium > Curtobacterium sp. MCLR17_044. The sequence continues at coordinate 8,700 of NZ_QKTC01000018.1, forward strand.
ACGACGGGCGTCCAGATCTTGTCCATGGCGCCCTGGTTCGCCTTCGCGCTGGCGACGGTCGGGTTGAGCGCGGCGTCGAGCGCCGGACCGAGGTCCTTCTGGTTCGCGGTCGCGGTCAGGATGTTCGCCGGCATCACCGAGAACAGGATGGACAGCAGCACGGCGGTGCCGAGCGTGCCACCGATCTGACGGAAGAACGTGGCGGACGACGTGGCGACGCCCATGTCACGCGCCTCGACCGAGCCCTGCGACGCGAGGGTCAGCGACTGCATGACCGAGCCGAGGCCGAGACCGATGAGGAACATGCCGATCATCAGGAACCAGAGCGGCTTGTCGATCGACATGAAGGTCAGGACGACGTAGCCGGCGGAGACGAGCGCGGTGCCGATGACCGGGAAGATCCGGTAGCGGCCGACGCGGGCGACGATCTGACCGCTCGTGATCGAGGCGATCATGAGACCGCCGACGAGCGGCAGGGTCGCGAAACCGGACTCGGTCGGGGTGAGCCCGACGACGATCTGCAGGTAGAGCGGGATGGTGAGCATCGCGCCGAACATCGCGAAGCCGACCAGGAACCCGATGACGGTCGCCATCGAGAACGTGCCCGAGCGGAACAGCTTGAGCGGGATGATCGCCGCGTCGCCCATCTTCGACTCGATGAGCAGCAGACCGATCAGGCCGACGACACCGACGACGTAGCAGGCGATGGCGGCGGGGGAGCCCCAGCCCCAGATGCGGCCCTGTTCGGCGACGAGCAGGAGCGGCACGAGGGTGACGATGACGGCGGTCGCGCCCCACCAGTCGACCTTCGGCTTCACGTCGCCAGCGCCGTGCACCTTCGGCAGGTGCAGGAACACGATGACCATGAGGAGCGCGGCGACGCCGATCGGCACGTTGATCAGGAGCACCCAGCGCCAGCCCGTGATCCACAGGATCTCGGAGGAACCGGCGAGCAGACCGCCGATGAGCGGGCCGATGACGGACGAGATGCCGAACACGGCGAGGAAGTACCCCTGGTACTTGGCGCGCTCACGCGGGGCGAGGATGTCGCCCATGATCGCGAGCGGCAGCGACATCAGCGCGCCGGCACCGATGCCCTGCACCGCACGGAAGGCGGCGAGCATGAGCATCGAGGTGGACATCGACGACAGGACGGCGCCGAGGATGAAGACGACGATGCCAAAGATGTACAGCGGGCGGCGGCCGAAGATGTCGGACAGCTTGCCGTAGATCGGCGTCGCGATCGTCGAGGTGATGAGGTACGCGGTCGTCACCCAGGCCTGCTGGTCGAGCCCGTGCAGGTCGTCGCCGATCGTGCGGATCGCCGTGCCGAACACCGTCTGGCCGAGCGAGGACAGGAACATGCCCGCCATCAGGCCGTAGATCACCAGGAGGATCTGACGGTGGGTCATCAGCGGCTGCTGGCCGGCGCCTCCGGAGGCCGCGGGGGCCTCGGCGGTGTGCCGACCGTGCTGCACCGAGACGGGTGCGGTGGCGGTCATCGAACTCCTTTTTCTGGCTGTGAAACTTTGCAGACCGCGCAACGATACATCTGTTGCTTCCGGCAAGCAACTAAATGTGCCCGCTACGCTGAGCGCGTGACCGACGACCGGCGTGCCGCCGAGCGACTCCTGCGATCCCAGCTCGACCGGCTGTGGGTCCGGCAGACCCTGCGCTCCTCGCTCATCGAGTCCCGCGGCGGCCTCGACCCGACGGCCCGCGTGATCCTGCGTGCCGTCGCCGGGCACGGTCCGGCCCGGGCGACCGCGATCGCCGACGCGACGGGGCTGTCGCGGCCGGTGATCAGCCGCCGGGTCGCCTCGCTGATCGAGGCCGAGCACCTGATCGGGTCGCCCGACCCCGCGGACGGCCGCGCCACGCTCGTCACGCTGGCCCCCGCCGGCCGACGGCTGCTCGACGAGCTGGACGCCGCCGGCGCCGAGGTGTTCGACGACCTGACGGAGGAGTTCGCCTCCGACGAGCTGCGCTCGCTCGCCGAGATGCTGACGCGACTGAACGACCGGGCGGACGCGGTCCTGGGGATCGGCACCACGCGCTCCTGACGTGACCAACACGGCGGACGGGAGGCCCGTGGCGGCGCCGCCACGGGCCTCCCGTCCCTGCGGAGCGCGCATTCGAGATACCGTTGGTGGTATGAGCACGGACACCACCCCCACCACTGAGACCCTCGACGACGGGCCCGTGGTGACGTTCGCCGATCTCGGCCTGAGCGACGCTGTGCTCAAGGCCGTCAAGGACATCGGTTACGAGACCCCTTCCGCCATCCAGGAAGCCACCATCCCCACGCTCCTCGCCGGGCGCGACGTCGTCGGCCTGGCGCAGACCGGTACCGGCAAGACCGCGGCCTTCGCGCTGCCGATCCTGTCCCGCATGGAGTCCGGCAGCAAGAAGCCCCAGGCGCTCGTGCTGTCCCCGACGCGCGAGCTCGCCCTGCAGGTGTGCGAGGCGTTCGAGCAGTTCGCGTCCCACATGAAGAACGTCCACGTCCTGCCGGTCTACGGCGGCCAGGCGTACGGCGTGCAGCTCTCCGCCCTGCGCCGCGGCGTCGACGTCATCGTCGGCACCCCCGGCCGCATCATGGACCACCTGGCGAAGGGCACGCTCGACCTGTCCGAGCTGAAGTACCTGGTGCTCGACGAGGCCGACGAGATGCTCAAGATGGGCTTCGCCGAGGACGTCGAGACGATCCTCGCCGACACCCCGGACGACAAGCAGGTCGCGCTCTTCTCGGCGACCATGCCCGCGCAGATCCGCCGCATCTCGCAGCAGTACCTGACCGACCCGGCCGAGATCACCGTCAAGACCAAGACGAAGACCGCCGCGAACATCACGCAGCGCTACCTGATGGTCTCGTACCCGCAGAAGGTCGACGCGCTCACCCGCATCCTCGAGGTCGAGGACTTCGAGGGCATGATCATCTTCGTCCGCACCAAGAGCGAGACCGAGACCCTGGCCGAGAAGCTCCGTGCCCGCGGGTACGCCGCCGCCGCGATCAGCGGTGACGTCGCCCAGGCCCAGCGCGAGCGCACGGTCAACCAGCTGAAGTCGGGCAAGCTCGACATCCTGGTCGCCACCGACGTCGCCGCCCGTGGCCTCGACGTCGACCGCATCACGCACGTCGTGAACTTCGACATCCCGGTCGACATCGAGTCCTACGTGCACCGCATCGGTCGTACCGGCCGCGCCGGTCGCTCGGGTGACTCGATCAGCTTCGTCACCCCGCGTGAGCGTCGTCTGCTGTCCGCGATCGAGCGCCACACCAAGCAGCCGCTCACGCAGATGCAGCTGCCGACCATCGACGACGTCAACGAGACGCGCCTGACCCGCTTCGACGACGCCATCACCGCGGCGCTCGAGGACCAGGGCCGGATCGCCGCCTTCCGCGACGTCATCGCGCACTACGTCGAGCACCACGACGTCCCCTCGGACGACGTCGCCGCGGCCCTGGCCGTCGTGGCGCAGGGCGACTCGCCGCTGCTCCTCACCGCAGCCGACGACGCGCTCCGCAGCCAGATGGAGCGCGACGCCCGCCGCAGCGAGCGCGACGAGCGTGGTGCCCGCGACGACCGTGGCGGCCGCAACGACCGCGGGGACCGTGGTGGCGACCGCGACCGTGGTGACCGCGGCGACCGTGGCCCTCGCCGTTCGCAGCCGATGTCCCCGTACCGCATCGAGGTCGGCCGTCGTCACCGCGTCGAGCCGCGCCAGATCGTCGGTGCCCTGGCCAACGAGGGTGGCCTGCGCCGCGACGACTTCGGTGCGATCCAGATCCGTCCGGACTTCTCGATCGTCGAACTGCCGGCCGACATGGACCCCGGTGTGCTCGACCGCCTGACCGACACCCGGATCAGCGGCAAGCTCATCGAGATCCGTGCGGACCGCCGTGGTGGTGGCCGCCGCGACGACCGCGACGACCGTCCGGAGCGCAAGCCGCGCTACTGAGACGCGACCCCTTTTTGACGGGAGGCCCGGTGCCAGCTGGCACCGGGCCTCCCGTCCGTCGTCGGTGCGGGTCCCGTGCCCGCGAGACGCCGTCGTGTCGGCTCCACGCCGCCGAGTCGGCGAGACGCCGTCGGATTCGGCGGCGTCTCGGGAACACGACGGCGTCTGCCGGTCCAGCCATGCGGCATCTTGCGGTGCGGGGAACCGCAGATCCGACCCGCAGGCGTTCCCCTGGGGTCAGCGCGGTGCTGTGATACGTGGAGCCGTGACGCAGGGAGCCGCGGAGAAGGCAGGGGAACCATCGTGTACCGAGCACTCATCACCGCGGTCGCCGCCGCGGCGCTCGTCTTCGGAGGTGCGGTGCCGGCGACGGCGCACACCTCTCCGTCGGTGCCGGGCGCACCGACCGCCGTCCGCGTCACCGGCGACGCGGACAGTGCCACGCTGACGTGGCGTGGCCCGAAGCACGGCGCGAAGGTGGCGGGCTGGAAGGTCGCGGTCGCCGCCGTTGCGAACCGCCACGACCGCCAGGTCGACCGACTCCACCCGCGCGCCCGCTCCGACCGGTTCGACGAGCTCTCGCCCGCGACCACGTACCGCTTCTCGGTGCGTGCCCTCGGCCACCGGGGGACCGGCCGCACGATCACGCTGCGCTGGACGTCACCGTCGGTGCCCGAGCCGGAGACGACGCAGTCGCTGTTCGCGCTCGACGGCAACGGTGACGTCGTACGGTTCGCGGACTCCGGCAGCGGTGCGGAGAGCGTCGTCGCGACGGACGGCGAAGGCTTCACCGCGAACGCCGACGGTGACGTGTTCACCCCGTCGGCGGACGGCACCGAGATCCTGCGGGACCCGGCCGACGGCAGCGGGGTCTCGATCATCGCGTCCGGCCTGCACCTGACCCCGGACCTGCGCTCCGACGCCGAGGGCAACCTGTACTGGGTGGACTCGTTGAGCGGTGCGGTGCAGAAGCTGTCCGTCGGCACCTCGACCCCGAAGGTCGTGCTGGACCTGGGTGGCAAGGCCGTCGGGAGCGATCAGCGTTTCTGGACGGTCACCCCGGACGGCAAGGTCGTCGTGCTCGGCGGAACGGTCAGCCAGCCGTACGTCAAGGGCACCGGCATCGCGCCCCGCACGTTCACCGGGCCCGCCGGCTCGACCGTCGGCTACCCCGCCGGTGTGCTCGCGGACTCGCAGGGCAACGTCTACGTCGACATCCGCTCGCCCGGTGCCGCCGGGTCGTGGATCTGGTACCAGCTCAAGCCAGGGGCGACCGAACTGACGAAGATCGAACCGCGGTACGCGTTCGAGTACGCCGCCGCGAACGCGGACGGCTTCTCGCTCCTGCAGTCGGCGCAGTTCTGCCCCGCCCCGTCGGAGTACCCGACCAGCCCGACCGGTTGCACGATCGACCGCGGCATCCCGGACAAGCTCGTGGTGGGCAGCGGCGGGACGTCGACCGTGCCGGTCACCGGGCTGACCGCCGGGTCGCGTGGCGAGCACCTGGGTGCCGCCTCCGCCGACGGGGACGTGTTCGTCTCCATCGACAGCGGCCCCTCGGTCGGGCTGTGGAAGGTCCCCGCCGCGGGTGGAGCTGCGCAGCAGCTCGACGCGGCGCAGTACTCGAGGCTGCTGGTGATCTGACCGGCGGTGCGAGGCGGAAGGGGGTGGGACGCAACGGCGCGTCCCACCCCCTTCCGTGTGTGGCGGCGGCGGCGGGTTGTGGCGGTGGCGGTGTCGGCGGCGGTGGTTCAGGCCGCGCCGGCGGCCGTCCGGCGGCACACCTCGTCCCACGGGGTCGGTTCGATGCCGAAGTGCGCCCGGCTCTCGCGGTCGTCGACCACGTACGGCGCGGTCCACTGGTAGGTCAGGTCGGCCAGCTCGCGCATCATCGGCGACACGAGTGCGCCGACGCGGAACAGGGCCGCGGGCATCCGGCGCACCGGCGCCGAGGGCTTCCCCGCCGCCGCGAGGACGTCGGTGAGCGCCTGCCGCTGCGTCCGCGGTGCGTTGCTCGGCACCATCCACGTGCGACCGTGGGCGCTCTCGTCCTCGGCGGCGGCGACGAGGGTCCGGGCGACGTCGAGCACGTCGGTGAAGGTGTGCGGCAGGTCGGTGCGCCCGACCATCGCCACCGCACGGCCCCGGAGCGCGGCCGGGAGCACACGCGTCACGTGGCCGTTGGCACCGATCCCGGGGCCGAGGTAGTCCGAGGCGCGGACCTCGACGGCGCGGACCCGGCCGGCGTCGTGCGCAGCGAGGGCATCTGCCCACAGCGTCGCCCGGAGCACCCCCTTGTGGTCGGTGGCGGCGTCCGGCAGTCCCTCGTGCATCGGCCCGTCGACCGGGCCGTACGGGTACAGGTTCCCGGTGATGGCGTAGGTCGCCCCGGTGCGTTCGGCCGCGGTGAGCAGTGCTGCGGCGAGCGGGGGCCAGGTGCGCTCCCACTGCGTGTAGTCGCCGGGGTTCGCGCAGTTGTAGAGGGTGGCTGCTCCCTCGGTGGCGCGGGAGAGGGCGTCGGCATCGGAGGCGTCGAGCGCGAGGTGCTCGACACCGGCGATGCCCGTGCTGCGACCGGAGCGGGAGACGACGGTGACGCGGTCGCCCCGGACGGTCAACAGCTCCGCGACGTGCCGGCCGACGGGGCCGGCGCCGACGATGAGGTGGTGGGGCATGGGCTCCTGCTTCCTGGTTGATCGCTTCTTGGTCGATCGCTTCGTGGTCGATCGCTTCGTGGTCGTTGCGAGAGCACCGCTCTCGGAATCGAGCATGACGGTTCGCCGTTGCAAAAGCAAGAGCAGTGCTCTCCTTTGTGTGCGGTGCTCTCTCGTGCCAGGATCGTCGGATGGCACCCACCGCCCGAGCACTCGCACGGCAGACGGTCACCGCGGACATCCTGGCCGCGGCACGCACCCGCCTGACCGAAGAGGGTCCGGCCGCCCTCAGCCTGCGTGCCGTCGCCCGTGACGTCGGGATGGTCTCGTCGGCCGTGTACCGGTACTTCCCGAGCCGCGACGACCTGCTGACGGCCCTGCTCATCACCGACTACGACGAACTCGGCGCCGCGGTCGAGGCCGCCGGTGCCGCGGCCGGACCGGCTCCCGGTGCACGCTGGGTCGCGATGTGCCGGGCGATCCGCGACTGGTCGATCGCGCACCCGGGGGACTTCGCGCTGCTGTTCGGTTCGCCCGTGCCGGGCTACGCGGCGCCGCGCGAGACCGTCGTGCCCGCGTCGCGGACGGCGCTGGCGCTGGTGCGCGTGGTCGCGGACGCCGTCGGGTCCGGTGCGCCTGCTGCGGCGGGCTCGTCCGTCACGTCGACGCCGGGGCCGGCCGGGAGGCCCGGATCACCCACCGCGCCCACGGCGGCTCCCGGGGTGGCCGGTCCCGCCGTCGCCGACGGGGTCGCCACCCTGCGCGCGTTCGGCATCACCCTGCCCGACGAGGTCCTGGTCCGCACGCTGATGGCCTGGACGACGGTGTTCGGGACGATCTCGTTCGAGCTCTTCGGGCACTTCGTCGGTTCCGTGTCCGACCCGGCCGCCTACTTCGACCAGGTCATCGTGCGCCTGGCGGATGACCTGGGGTTCACCGCCACGTTCTGACGCGGGTGCTGTCCCCAGATCGGGTGCGCAGCCTGACAGAGCGCCCGCCCGTGCGGTAGACAGGTCGTCACGCCGAGGTCGCGCCCGATGACCGGAGCGGACGACCGGCACGGTGCCCTCGGGGCAGCTGCCGGCCGGAACCACGCTCGGGCGTGTGTGACGCGGCCGGGGCCCGCGCTGATCAGGAGGCATGCTTGCGACGCAGCACGTGCGGCGGCACGACGGACGGGGCGACCCGGTGACCGCGCTCGACGTCAGCCGACAGGACCGCCGCCGCCTGACCACCGGCACCGCCCGCCGACGCCTGGTGACCGTGCGGACGGTGGCGCTCCTGGCGTCCCTCGCCGGGGTGAACTACATCGTGTGGCGCTGGGCGGCCTCGGTGAACTGGCACTCGTGGTGGATCGCGGTGCCGCTGATCCTCGCCGAGACCTACAGCGTCATCGACTCCCTGCTCTTCGCCCTCGGGGCCTGGCGGCTCCGGGAGCGCGGCGAACCACCGGCGAAGCCGTCCACCGACGTCACCGTCGACGTCTTCATCACGACCTACAACGAGCCGATCGACCTGGTCGAACGCACCGCTCGGGCGGCGAAGGCGATCACGCACCCGCACACCACCTGGATCCTCGACGACGGCAATCGCCCCGAGATGCGTGCGGCGGCCGAGGCGCTCGGCATCGGCGTCATCACCCGTGGTGCCGACTGGGTGGACCGACCCCGGCACGCCAAGGCCGGCAACCTCAACAACGCCCTGCTCGCGACCCAGGGCGAGTTCCTGCTCATCCTCGACGCCGACCAGGTGCCCGACCCGGCGATCCTCGACCGCACCCTCGGGTACTTCAAGGACCCGCGGATGGCGCTCGTGCAGACGCCGCAGTGGTTCGAGAACGTGCCGGACGACGACCCCCTCGGCAGCCAGGCGCCGCTGTTCTACGGTCCGATCCAGCAGTCGAAGGACGGCTGGAACGCCGCGTTCTTCTGCGGGTCCAACGCCATCCTGCGACGTGAAGCGCTCATGCAGCTCGGTATCTCGCGCTACGTGGCCGAGGTCGAGGCGTCCGTGCAGCGCACCCTCGCCACCTCACGCAAGCTCCTCGCCCGCTCCCGTGAGACCGAGACCGACCCGCGCGTGCTCGCCGCCCTCGACGACGCCGAGGCCGTGGTGGACCAGGCGCGCGAACAGGTCCGCGCCGGTGAGCCCCTCGGTGACGTGACCTACGCGTTCCAGCGGGGGATCGACGCCATCGCGTTCCGGTTCGCCGCTGCCGACCTCGAGTCCGTGCGGAACGACCTGCAGGAGCTCGCGGCGATGTCCACCGACGCCAACACCTTCGCCGGTCTCGACGACGCCGCGCTCGACGTGCTCGGCCGGCGCGAGGCCTCACCGGTCGCCGCCATCGAGTCCATCGCGGTGCTCGCCCGTGCCCTCGACGTGAACCGTGACGACGAGGCGCAGCCGATCATGCCGCTGGCGACGATCTCGGTGACCGAGGACATGGCCACGGCGATGCGCCTGCACGGCCTCGGCTGGAAGTCTGCGTACCACGACGAGATCCTGGCGAAGGGCCTGGCCCCCGAGGACCTGCCGACGATGCTCGTGCAGCGACTCCGCTGGGCGCAGGGCACCATGCAGGTGTTCTTCCGCGAGAACCCCCTGGTGCAGAAGGGGCTGTCGTGGGGGCAGCGGCTCATGTACTTCTCAACGATGTGGAGCTACCTGTCGGGATTCGCCGCGATCGTCTACATCGCCGCCCCGGTGCTCTGCCTGTCGTTCGGGGTCATCCCGGTGCAGGCCTACAGCGTCGACTTCTTCGCCCGGCTCATCCCGTTCCTGGTGTGCAACCAGCTGCTGTTCTGGGTGGTGGCCGCCGGCAGACCGACCTGGCGCGGGCAGCAGTACTCGCTCGCCCTGTTCCCGGTCTGGATCGAGTCGGTGACCAGCGCCTTCCAGAACGTCTACCGGGGCAAGCCGCTCGGGTTCCGCGTCACCCCGAAGGTGCGCGACGAGACCGAGCAGAAGCCGCGGTGGGACCTGGTCAAGCCGCAGCTGTACGCGATGGGTGCCCTGGTCGCCGCCCTGGTCATGATCGGCATCCGCTACCTGACCGGCCAGGCCGAGGGGATCGCGCCGCTCGTGAACACCGCGTGGGTCGTCTTCGACCTGTTCATCTTCAGCATCGTGATCCGGGCCGTCCGGTACCGCGGCCCGGCCACCCCAGCCCAGTCCGAACACGAGTCGAGCACCGCCGGAGGACCCCTGTGAGCACCGAGACCACGTTCGAGGTCGCCGCGACGCCCGACTCCCTCGACGAGGTGCAGGACCGCTTCGCCGCGTGGTGGGACGGCCTGGGCATCGACGACGTGCGGCTCCGGTTCGCACTCGAGACCGCGTTGGCCGAGGTCGCCGCGAACATCGTCGAGCACACCGTCCGTGCCGACCGGGGGACCGGGCGCCGGTACTCCGTGCGCCTCGAGGCCACCGACCAGGCCCTGACCGCGGTGCTGACCGACAACGGGATGCCCGTCGACATCGACCTGAGTGCCGTCACCATGGCCGACGTCGAGCAGGAGAGCGGCCGCGGGTTGGCGCTCGCCATCGCCGCCCTCGACCGCCTCGAGCACCGGCACGAGCCCGGCCACAACGTCTGGACGCTTGCGTGCGACCGGTGAAGCAGCCGGTGGTCCGCGCGGTCGCCCTCCTCGTCACGATCGCCACGCTCCTGCTCGGTGGTGCGCTGCCGGCGTCGGCTGCGTCCGTGCACCCGGCCGCCGCCGTCCAGCCGGCCGAGGGGACGACGTGGTTCGGCCCCGACCTCGACTGGGCCAGCGACTCGCCCGAAGGGTACGAGGGACGGCTCGGCGCGACGCCGTCGATGTACGGGGTCTCCGTCGACTACCCGCTCGACCGCACGGCGAAGCAGGAGATCCTCCGCTCGGCGCGCGCGGCGGCGACCCAGGGCGCGGTGCTCGTCGTGAGCCTCGAACCCGACCGCGAACTGCGGTCGCTCGACACCGCGGACACCCGTGCCGTCAACACCGTGTTCGAGGACCTGCACGACCAGTACGACACCCAGGTACTCGTCCGGTTCGCACCGCAGATGAACGGCACGTGGGTCCGCTGGGGCCAGCAGCCGACGGAGTTCGTCCGGGCGTTCCGGGCGCTCGGGACGACCGTGCACGCGGGCACGTCGGACGCGCTCATGGTCTGGTCGCCGGGGTACGGTGCCGGCTACCCGTTCGGCGAGTCCGCCGGGCGGCTGCGGAACCTGTCCCCGGTCGACGTCGCGAAGGCGGACACGAACGGCGACGGACAGCTCACCGGTGCCGACGACCCGTACGGGCCGTACTGGCCGGGGGCGGAGGCCGTCGACTGGGTCGGGCTCTCGATGTTCTCGTACGGCAAGGGCGACCCGACCGAGGCCGCCGGTCGCGCCGTGCCGCTCACCCGCAGCGGTGAGGTCGAGTCGCGGTTCGACGAGGACTGGGGCTACGACCAGCCGCAGTCGGGCACGTTCTACGACCGGTTCGCCGCGGCCGACGACCGTCCGATGCTGCTCGACACCGGTGCCCTGTACAACCGCGAGCTGCAGGGCGACGCCGAGCTCCAGGTCAAGCGGAGCTGGTGGCGGCAGGTGCTCGCCGCGGTGCAGGAGCGCCCGCTGATCCGGGGCATGACCGTGCTCGAGGCGGAGCGACGCGAGCCCGAGGCCGGCAACCGCGTGGCCGACTGGCGGCTCACCGCGGACCCGGACGTCGCGGAGGCCTTCCGCGCCGATCTCGAGCGGTCCGGTGACTTCGCCTTCGGCCCGGTCACCGACCGCGTGACCGTGCAGCAGGGCAACGCCGCGATCTCCCAGGAGTACGAGACCGGCGGCGACCAGATGGCGTGGATCGTCTGGCTGGCCGCCGGCCTGGCGATCGTGTTCCTGCTGAGCGGGGTGTTCGGTCGGCTGCTGCCGAGCTGGCGCTACCCCGACGACGGCAAGCCCGGCCGTGACCTGCGCCTCGACCTGTTCCGCGGGTTCATCATCCTCGCCGTGGTGATCACCCACATCGAGATCGGCGGGCCGTACTCGTACCTCACGCTGCACGCCGTCGGGGCGATCACCGGCGCCGAGATGTTCGTGTTCCTGTCCGGCATGGTCCTCGGCATGACGTACCCGTTCGCCGTGAAGAAGTTCGGCGAGTGGGCGGCCGCGATCGGGGCGTGGAAGCGCGCGCGCAAGCAGTACGTCGTCACGCTCGTGGTGATCCTGGTGGTCTTCGCGCTGAGTTTTGTCCCGTTCCTGAACACCGACGCCATCACCACGTTCACCGACCGCGGCACGGGCACCGGCGGCGTCGAGGCCGAGGGCCGGGTCTACGACCTGTACCCGAACGCGATGCAGCTGCTCGCCTACCCGCCGCCCTGGTACGCGATCCGGCAGTTCCTGCTGCTCGAGATGGGGCCGTGGCCGTTCAACATCATGGGCCTGTTCGTGGTGCTGAGCCTGTTCATCCCGGCGTTGATCTGGGTGATCCGCCGCGGGTTCTGGTGGGTGGTCCTCGCCGCCAGCTGGGCGCTCTACGTGTTCCAGGCGCTCAACCCCGACTTCCGTCCGCTGAACTCACAGTTCGAGGCGGTGTTCCCCCTGTTCACCTGGCAGGTGGTGTTCACCCACGGGCTCGTGCTCGGGTACTACCGGCGGCAGATCGTCGGCGCGCTCACCGGACGTCTCGGCAAGGTCCTGGTCGGCGTCGCCGTCGGCGGGTACGCGGCGTTCCTGGTCTACGTGTGGGCCGGTGACCACTTCGGGTTCACCCCGGTGCCGTTCCCGGCGACGATGTACGAGTCCCTGTACAACACGGCGTACCAGCGGGTGGACCTGCAGTGGGGCCGCCTGGTGGACATCGCGTTCTTCGCGGTCGTGTCCTACGCGATCCTCACGGTGTTCTGGAAGCCCATCGCCGCCGCCATCGGCTGGCTCTGGATCCCGCTCGGGCAGGCGAGCCTGTACGTGTTCGTCTGGCAGGTGTTCTTCGCCCTGGCGATCGCGTCGATCCCCGGTGTGCCGTGGGGCGACTTCTGGATCGGGTTCGTGGTGCACACCGCGCTGATCCTGCTGGCCTGGTACATGGTCCGCAAGAAGTTCCTGTTCTCGGTCATCCCGCGCTGACCGCGCGCACGGATGGTGAGCAGGAATGGTCGGGTCCGACGTGCGGACCCGACCATTCCTGCTCACGAAGCGAGGCAGGACGGACGGGAGGCCCGTGGCGGTGTCGCCACGGGCCTCCCGTCCGTCCTGCGGTCGCGTCTCAGGACGCGGGCAGGCGCTCGCGCAGGGCGCCGCGGACCGACTCCCAGCCGGCCAAGCGGTCGCGGATCGCGTCGTCCTGCTCGGCGGCCAGGGCGTCCCGGTGCGCCTGTTCGAGCACCTCGTCGATGACGACCCGGCGGCCGCTGCGGGCCGACGTGATGGCTGCGTCGACCATCGTGAGGCTCATCACGTTGCCGTGCACCTCGCCGTCCGGCACCTCGCCCGAGCGGACCGCCCGGACGAAGGACGCCAGCGACCCGGCGATCTCGTGCCCGACCGACGGCGCAGCGGCAGGGGAACCGGGGGTGCCGTCGAGGTCGCTCGACGGGTCGTGGTCGCCGTCCCAGAGCGCCGTGCCGGCCGCGCCGGAGGCACGCCAGTCGCCGTTCCACGAGGTCTCGGCACCCGGCGCGCACCACGAGCCGTCGTAGACGTAGCGGACGTCGTCCTCGAACGTGAAGACGGCCGCGGCGGCCGCGTCGCCCCGGTACCAGGACCACGACGGGTTCCACGACTCGCAGTACACCGACACCGGGTCGCATTCGAGCACGTACCGGGCGGAGTCGAAGGCGTGGATGGCCATGTCGAGCAGCAGGACGTCGTCCATCTCCTCGCGGAACCCACCGAAGTGCGGCGCCTTCGCGAACCGGGTGCTCAGCCCGCCCACGGCACCGAGGTCGCGGACGTGCTGCCGGAACGCGACGAGCTGGTCGTTGTACCGGCGGGACTGCGACACCATGAACAGCTTGCCCGTGGCCTCGGCGGCGGCGGCGAGCGAGAGTGCCTCGGCGACGGTCTGCGCTGCTGGCTTCTCGCCGAGCACGGGGAGCCCGGCCCGGAGCGCCTGCAGCGTGACCGGGTGGTGCGCGACCGGCACGGTGATGTCGAGGACGGCCTCGGCACCGGTCTCGGCGGCCAGCGCGGTCAGGTCCGTGCCGACCGGGATCGACGGGTTGCCGGCGTGCTCGGCCCCGGCGCGTGCGGCGTCGAGGTCGAGGTCGACGATGCCGACCAGCTCGACCTCGGGGTCGGCGGCGACGGTGGCGAGCCAGGCCCGTCCCATCCCGCCGGCGCCGACCTGCAGGACGCGGAGCGGGCTCACGCCTGCGCCCCGTCGCGCTCGGCTGCCTGCTCGCTGGCTGCCGGCTCGCTGGCTGCCGGCTCTGCGGTCTCGGGCTCGGCGTCGTCGAACGGGCCGCGGTAGTGCTGCCCGTCGAAGTACTCGCCCAGGTCGTATCGGCGGAGCGTCGGGATCTCCCGCTCCCGCTCGGGCCGGGCCCACTCGGCGCCGTTCGCGATCACGCGGCGGACGTCCGGGTGGTGGTAGACGGGGAAGTCCTGGTCACCGGGGGAGAAGTAGAAGATCTTCCCGAGGCCGCGGCGGTAGGTCATGCCGCTCCGGAACACCTCGCCGCCCGTGAAGCCCGAGATGAACACGAGCTCGTCGGGCGTCGGGACGTCGAAGTACTCGCCGTACATCTCCTGCTCGGGGATGACGATCGGGTTCGGCACCCCGCGGGTGATCGGGTGCTGCGGGTTGACGGTCCAGACGAGCTCCTGGTCGTGCTCGCTGCGCCAGCGGAGGGTGCAGGTGGTGCCCATCAGCCTGCCGAAGATCTTCGACCAGTGCCCGGAGTGCAGGACGAGCAGCCCCATGCCGGAGAGCACGTGCTTGTGCACGCGGTCGACCACGGCGTCGTCGACGTCCTGGTGTGCGGCGTGCCCCCACCAGGTGAGGACGTCGGTGTTCGCGAGGACCTCGTCGGTGAGGCCGTGCTCGGGCTCCTGCATGGTGGCGGTCCGGACGACGGCCTCGGGCAGGTGCTCGCGGATGCCGTCCGCGATCGCGCCGTGCATGCCGTCGGGGTACCGCTCGGCGACGTGCTGCTCGACCTGTTCGTGGACGTTCTCGCCCCAGACGGTGATGCGGAGCGGGGTGGTGGTCATGGTGTGCCTTTCGGGGGATGCGTGGCGGCGTCGGTCCGGTGCCGTCACTTGACGGCACCGCCGAGGGCACCAGCGGAGATGTACTTCTGCGCGAAGATGAGCAGGACAGCAGCGGGCAGGGACGCCAGCACCGAGGTCGCCATGACGGGCCCCCAGTCGGTGACGTTCGACCCGATGTAGTTGTAGATGCCGAGCGTGATCGGTCGGACCGCTGTCGTCGACGTCAGGGTCAGTGCGATGAGGAAGTCGCCCCACGCGCCGAGGAAGGTGAAGAGCGCCGCGGTGACGATGGCGTTCCGGCTGATCGGCACGACGATCGACACGAACGCCCGGAAGTCGCTGGCGCCGTCGACCAGTGCGGCCTCGACCAGGCTCGGCGGGATCGACTCCATGAACGCCCGCATGAGCAGGATGGCGAAGGGCACCTGGACCGCGCTGTCGGCCAGGATCAGGCCGACGTAGCTGTTGAGCAGCCCGATGTTGTTGAACAGCGTGTACAGCGCGTTCGCGATGACGATCGCCGGGATCATCTGGGTGATCAGCAGCACGAGCAGGAACACCCGGCCGCCGCGCATCCGGAACCGTGCGAGCCCGTACGCGGCGGGTGTCGCGATGGCCAGCGTCAGCAGGACGGTGCCGAGTCCGATGATCATGCTCGACACGAAGTTCTGCCCCTGCTGGGCGAACGCGGCCTGGTACCCGGCGAAGGTGGGGGAGAACGGGAACCACGTCGCCGTGGCGGCCCCGGACGTCGCCTGCAGGCTGGTGTTCACCATCCAGTAGACGGGGAACACCATGATCGCGAGGAACACGCAGCCGAGGATCGTGAACGGGATGCCCTTGGCCGAACCGCGTGGCCGGGGAGCACGGGCGCTCTTGGTCGTGATCGCGCGGGTGGCGGTGACGGTCTGGTTCGCGAGTCCGACGCTCATTCGTCGACCGCCTTCCGTGAGATCGCGATGTACACCATCGCGAAGACGAACGAGACGACGATCAGCACGTTGCTGACCGCGGCTCCGATGCCGAACTGGAAGTTGATGAACGACTGGTGGTAGGCGTTCGTGGCCAGGGTCTGGGTCGAGTTCGCCGGGCCGCCGCCGGTCAGGCCGAGGATGATGTCCACGACCTTCAACGTGTAGACGACCCCGAGCACGATCACGACGCTGACCACCGACCGGATGCTCGGCCACGTGATGTACCAGAACGCCTTGAACCCGGTGGCGCCGTCGAGCGAGCCGGCCTCGTAGAGCTCCGGGGGCACGGACTGCAGACCGCTGTACAGGATCGTCGTGTTGAACGGGATGCCGAGCCAGACGTTGACGCCGATCACGGCGATGAGCGCCAGGCTCGGGCTGACCAGCCACGGCACGGGGGCGATGCCCACCACTCCGAGGAGCTGGTTGAGCGCGCCGCTGTCCTGGTCGAGCAGCCACTTCCACACCGCGCTCGACGCGATGAGCGGCAGGAGCCACGGCAGGAGCAGGAGCCCCCGCAGGAAGCCCGACAGCGGGAAGTGTCGGCGGAAGAACAGCGCTAGGCTCAGCCCGATGACGAACTGCAGGATGATCGAGCCCGCCGTGAACAATGCGGTGTTCACGAGGCTCGTCGTGAAGACCGAGCTCTGGAACACCGAGATGTAGTTGGCGAGTCCCACCCAGGGGGCCTCGCCGGTGAAGAAGGTCGCCGTCGTGTAGTCCTGGAAGGACATGACGATGTTCTTCACCACCGGGTAGCCGAAGAAGACGGCCACGAAGACCGCCGCTGGCACCACGAAGAGCCATCGGGTCACGCCGGATCGGAACCGGGCTCGTCGTTGCCCGGGTCGTGGTGTCGTCACGGGCGGGATCGTCCGTGGTCGTGTCTGTGTCGAGGCGCTCACGCCGGGGTCCTTTCCTCGTCGCCGGAGGGAGCCGACCGGTCGGCCGGCTCCCCGTGGACTACTGCTCTTGGGACTGCGCCTGCTTGAGCGCTGCCTCGGGGCTGGCCTTGCCGGTGAGGGCGAGCTGGACGGCGGTGTAGATCTTCGTGGCGGCCTTGGGCCAGTCGGGTCCGAGCTCACCGGTGCGGGCGCGAGCGGTCTGCACCGTGGTCACGAAGGACGCGACCTGCGGGTGGTCCTTCGCCCACGCGGCGCCGGCCTCGAGGTTCGTCGGCACGTTGCCGCTCACCTCGGACAGGGCCTTCTGCATCTTCTGGGTGTGCAGGCAGCCGACGAACTTGCCGGCGAGCTGCATCTTGTCCTTGTCGCCGGTCTGCGGGACGGTGAAGGCCTCGCCGCCGAGCGGTGCGACCGTGGCCTCGCCGGTGCGTGTCGGGATCGGCACGCTGTCGAACTCGAGGCTCTTCTTCTCGTTGAGCGCCGGGAGCTGCCAGGGGCCGTTGATCATCATCGCGGCCTTGCCGGCCAGGAACTGGTTGTTGACGTCCGCCTGGGCCCAGTTGATCGAGCTCTTGGACATCGAGCCGTCGTCCTGCAGATCCTCGACGAGCTGCAGGGCCTGGGTGGCGTCCGCGGTGGCGATGTTCTTCTCGTCACCACCGTTCGACCAGAAGAAGGGCAGGAACTGCCAGGTGCCCTCGTACGTGTTGATGTTGCTCATCGCGAAGCCGTAGGTCGAACCCTTGGTGAGCTTCTTCGCGGCGGCCTTGAGTTCGTCCCACGTCTTGGGCGGCTGGACACCGGCGTCCGAAAGCAGCTTCTTGTTGTAGTAGAGCGCGATGGAGTTCGTGTTCGACTGCAGGCCGTAGAGCTTGCCCTTGTAGGTGCTCGCCGCCTTCACGCCGGGGACGTCGCCGTCGGCGTCGAGCCCGTAGGCCGACAGGTCGGACAGCGCACCAGACGAGGCGATCTGCTGCACGTCGGGGTTGTCGAGCATGAGGACGTCGGGCAACGTCTTCGACGACGCCTGCTGCAGCACCTTCGAGATCAGGCCGGCACCGGCGACGTGGTTGATCGTGACCGTCGCGCCGACCTCCTTGGCGCACTGCTTGTAGACCGGGTTGTAGTTCGCGTCGTAGTAGTCCTCGATCGTCAGGGCCTTGCTGCCGCCCGACGAGGCCGAGCCGGAGCCGGAGCACCCGGACAGGACCAGGGGGACCGTGGCGAGCACGGCGACGGCGCCGACGAGGGCGCGGGTCCGGCGCGACTGGGAGGGGAATCTTTGCTTCATTGCAGAGCTCTTCTCTTGACGGATGCTGGGACAGGCACGCATCGACGAGGCCGCTGACGTCATCGTCGCTGTGCTCCTGGGGCGAGAAGCTAACAGATAAGCGCTTCACCTGTAAAGCGCTTTTCTGACTTGACGAGCGCTAGGATCGGCGGCATGGCCACGATGCAGCAGGTCGCCGATCGGGCGGGGGTCTCGATCGCCACCGTGTCCTTCGTGGTGAACGGGACGAAGTACGTGACCCCCGGAACCACGGCGCGGGTGCGGACCGCGATGCGCGAGCTGAAGTTCCGCGGCAACGTCGTCGCCCGTGCGCTCGCGAGCCGGCGGACTCGGATCATCGCACTGCTGTTCCCGACCACCGGCAACCGCTTCAGCCCGACCACCTCGCAGTTCTTCATGAGCGCGGCGGAGCGTGCGTCCGAGCGGGGGTACCACCTCGTGCTCTGGCCCGTGGACCCCGCGGGAGACGACCTCGACGACCTCGTGTCCGGCGGGCTCGTGGACGGCGTCATCCTGATGGAGGTGCGGATGGACGACCCTCGCGTCGCCGTCCTCACCGACCTGGACGTGCCGTTCACCCTGATCGGCCGGACCCGTGACAGCAGCGGGCTGCCCTTCGTCGACATCGACTTCGAGACGACGATCGAGGACAGCCTCGACCACCTCCAGGCCCTCGGGCACCGGCGGTTCGGGCTCGTCCTCGAGGACCTCGAGGGCACCCCGATGGCCGGCTACGCACCGCACCTGCGCGTCGATTCGACGTTCCGGCAGGCGATGGTCGAGCGCGGACTGACCGGGACGATCGTCACGGCTGGGCCCGGCAGTGACGGCGGGCGGCAGGCCACGAGTGACCTGCTCGCGGCGGACCCCGACGTCACCGCCGTGCTCGTCATGAAGGACGACTCGTCCGCCGGCGTCCTGGTCGGGCTCTACACCGCTGGGCGGCGGGTCCCCGAGGACGTCTCGGTGCTCAGCATCGCGTCGTCCGAGGCGAACGCGGACCAGCACTACCCGCGGCTGTCGACGATGGTCGCTCCGGGCCCGGAGCTCGGTGTGCGGGCCGCCGACGCCCTCATCGAGCAGCTCGATGGCACCTCCGAGGACCTGCCGCACTTCCTGCTGCCGTGCACGCTGCGGATCGCCGAGTCCACGGCCCCCGCCCCGGCCTGACCACCCGCCGGCCACGTTTCGGGCTGAGCGACAGTTCGCGGGGCCGCGAACACGTGAACTGTCGTCCACCGCGAAAGCGCGGCACCACCCGCCGCCGCCTGGCGGACAGACCAGGCTCCGCCTGGTTGTGTGGACGTACAGGTTCGCAGCACCACACGTCGAGGAGGACGGATGGCAATCGACCGGAGGACGTTCATGCTCGGGGGAGCGGGGGTGCTGCTGCTCGCCGGCTGCTCCACCCGACCCGAGCGCACGCGCGTCGAGGACTGGCCCACCGAACCGCCCGAGGGCGAGGCGACGATCAGCTGGTGGGCCGGCCAGGTCGCCTCGAAGGACGGCGGTGACCTGCGCCGCCGGCTCATCGCGGAGTTCCAGAAGGAGCACCCAAACATCCGCGTCCGGATCGTCAGTGCCCCGAGCGACACCGACACGAACCGCACCAGCCTGACGACCCAGATCGCGGCCGGCAGCAGCACGCCGGACGTCTACCTGGGTGATGTCGCCTGGCCCGGGCAGTTCGCGAAGAACAAGCTCGCGACCCCCGTGAACCAGCTCGTCGGCGAGGACTTCTTCGACCAGTTCCCCGAGGGCCTGCGGCTGGCGGCGAGTGTCGACGGCACGTACTACATGTTCCCGCTCTACATCGACGAGTCGTTCTTCCTGTACCGGAAGGACCTGCTCGCGAAGCACTCCCTGCAGGTGCCGGGGTCGTGGGAGGAAGTGCGCGAGACCGCCGCGAAGCTCGTGGACACCGGCGACGTGTCGTACGGGTTCGCGTTCCAGGGCGACGTGTACGAGGGGCTGACCTGCAACGTCACCGAGTTCGTCGCCGACGCGGGCGGGTCACTGCTCAACGACGACCTCACGAAGCCCGAGACGACGAGCTCCGAGACCAAGCGCGCGTTCGAGTTCATGCGGTCGCTGGTCACGTCGGGGGCGTCGCCACGGGCCACCCTGACGTACCAGGAGCAGGACACCAACGACGCCTTCTCCGGCGGCCGCGCGGCGTTCCTCCGCAACTGGTCGTACGCGTGGGGGATCGCGAACGGCCCGGACAGCCAGGTCGCCGGCAAGGTGGGGCTCGCCGCCCGGCCGACGTTCGACGGCATGGACGAGCACCACTCGACGATCGGTGGGTGGGGGAACTACATCAACCCGCACACCCAGGAACCCGCGGCGGCACTGACCTTCGCGCGCTGGATGTCGAGCGAGACCGCGCAGCAGTTCCTGACCCGCGAGGGCGGGGTCCTGCCGGCCCGAAGCGCCTCGCTCGTGAGCGAGGACGCGAAGCGGCAGGAGCGCCCGACCTACGACACGGCGGCGGGCATCACGCTCGTGCCCCGCCCGACCTCGACCGCTTACTACCCGAAGGTCTCGCAGGGCGTCTACCAGAACGGCAACAGCATCCTCGGCGGACAGGCGTCCGTCGACGGCGGCACCAGCGCGATGGCCTCCGCCATCTCGCTCGCACTGCAGGGAGCAGCGCTGTGAGCGCCGGCACGGCGACACGACCGGCACGGCCTGGAGGCACGGGTCGCGTCGATCCGCCGCCCCGGCCGACGGGGCGGTCACGTCTCGACCGCATCCGCTCGCGGGGCGCGTGGGGCTTCGCGGCACCGGCGCTCCTGGTGGTCGCGGCGGTGACGATCTTCCCGGTCGTGTACTCGGTGGTCCTGAGCTTCGCGGACGTCGAGGTCGGCTACGAGGGCTTCACGATCCAGTCGTTCGGGTTCGACAACTACGCGGCCCTGCTGCAGAGCGCCGACTGGTACCGGGCGCTGGGCTTCACGGTGCTCTACACGGTGGTGACGGTGTCGGTCGAACTCGTGCTCGGCATGCTCGTCGCACTGGTGCTCGAGCGGCTCGGGGCCACCCGCGGCTGGATGCTCGCGCTCATGCTCATCCCGTGGTCGCTCGTCACCATCGTGAACGCGCAGCTGTGGAAGTACATCTACGACAGCACCTACGGCGTCGCGACGTGGTTCTTCGGGTTGTTCGGGGACGCCCCGGTGATCCTCGGCGAACCGGTGCCCGCGATCACCGGGCTGATGGTCGCGGACATCTGGAAGACGACGCCGTTCGTCGCGATCATCCTGCTCGCCGGGCTCGTGCAGATATCGGAGGACCACTACGAGGCCGCCGAGCTCGACGGCGCGAGCACCTGGCAGACGTTCTGGCGCGTGGTGCTGCCACAGCTCACCCCGACCCTGACGATCGCGGTGCTGTTCCGCATCCTGCAGGCGTTCGGGGTCTTCGACCTGCCGTTCGTGCTGACGAACGGCGGACCGGGCACCGCCACCCAGTCGCTCGCGATCATGGGCTACAAGGTGCTCTTCC
This sequence comes from Curtobacterium sp. MCLR17_044, assembly GCF_003234435.1. Classification (NCBI taxonomy): domain Bacteria; kingdom Bacillati; phylum Actinomycetota; class Actinomycetes; order Micrococcales; family Microbacteriaceae; genus Curtobacterium; species Curtobacterium sp. MCLR17_044. The sequence continues at coordinate 30,188 of NZ_QKTC01000018.1, forward strand.
AGGACATCAACATCGGACCGGGCGCGGCGATCGCGACCTCCACCGCGGTCATCGTCGCGGCCGGGTGTCTGCTGTTCCTCCGGGCGTTCCGGAACCAGGCGAAGGGAGGGGACGACTGATGCCCCGTCAACGTGTGCGCAAGGGCTGGCGCAAGTGGGTCAACACCGTCAACGTCAGCGGTGTCGTCATTGCGGTGCTCACCGCGCTGCCGCTCTACTGGCTCGTCACGACGTCGCTCAAGCCGGCGTCCGAGATCGGGCAGTCGCCGCCCACCGTCTGGCCGCAGTCGTTCACCTTCGACAACTTCGTGGTGGCCTTCCGCGACAACGCGCTCGGCCAGTACATGGTGAACAGCGTCATCGTGTCGGTGTCGACCACGGTGATCGTGCTCGCGCTGGCGTTCCTCGCCGGGTACGCCCTGGCCGGTCGGTTCATCCGGGGGCGGACGGCGATCATGACCTCGCTGCTCATGCTGTCGGTGTTCCCGGCGATCGCGGTGCTGACGCCGCTGTACCTGCTCGAGCGCAACCTCGGGCTGCTCAACTCGTACCCGGGTCTGATCGTGCCGTACGTGGCGTTCAACCTGCCGTTCGCCATCTGGATCATGCGGAACTACCTGCAGGGGATCCCGTCGACGATCGAGGAGGCGTCCGAGATCGACGGCGCCGGGGCGTGGCGGACCGTGCTGTCGGTGATCCTGCCGATGGCGAAGCCGGGCCTGTTCACGGTCGGCGTCTTCACCTTCACGGCCTCGTGGAGCGAGTTCCTGATGGCCCTGACGTTCAACAGCGAGAACTCGTTCCGGACGATCCCGGTCGGCATCGCGCTCTTCGGGACGCAGTTCACGGTGCCGTTCGCGCAGATCTTCGCCGCGAGCGTCGCTGCGACGGTGCCGATCGTCATCCTGGTGCTGGTGTTCCGCCGCTCGATCGTGTCCGGTCTGACCTCCGGAGCCGTCAAGGGGTGACGGGCGTCCGGCATGCGGAGATAGGTAGAGAACTTACCTAGCTGCGCATGCTGGACATTCGTCCGAGCGCCGTCCTGACCGCCCGTACCCTGCCGTCAGGGGCTCGGTGCGCCGAGATCAACGGCTGCGACGATGCGGTCGATGATCCGCACGAACCTGGCCCGCTCCCGTTCCGAGAAGGAGGCCATCAGGTCGTGCAGGTGCTTGTTCGTGCCGTCCATCGCGCGCGCGTAGTCGCGGCGGGCAGCATCGGTCAGCTCGATGTACCGGCTGCGGCCGTCGTCGGGGTTCGGGACACGGCTGAGGTGTCCGCTGTGCTCGAGGCGGTCCACCATGCCGGTGACCGCCGGGCCGGTGAGTCCCAGGTGCTTCGACAGGTCCTTCACGCGCACCGTCCGACCCGCTTCCTCGGCGCGCGAGACGAACTGCAGCAGCGTCAGGTCGCCGCCGGAGACGCCGAGCTCGTCGCGCAGTCGACCGCGCAGTTCGGAGACCGCGGCCTCGAGCCGGGTCAGCGCCGCGTCCAGGTCGACATCGCTCACGACAGCGTCCCCTCTGCACGGGTCTCGTCCGGGTCACGATACGCCGCAGTCACCGCCCCAGCGTATCCACATAACGCGAAGCATGGAACGGTGCAGGTGGCGCTGACGGATTCGGGGCACCGTGGCTGACCCCGTCCCGACTCCGCATTCCGCCGCACGCGTCGGTGAACCGGTGCGTTTCGAGGTCTCCGGCGGTGACCCCGACTCGGCCGAGCGTGACCTCGCCGCCGTCCACGGCGCCGATCGGTGGTCCGTCCGGCGCCTCGACGACGACTTCTCGTACCGGTACACGGCCGTCGGGGACTCCGACGTGAGCATCCGGCGTTCGCAGCTCCGCGGTGCCGTGCGCGGCTCGGTGCCCGTCGGTGCCGACTACGTGGTGACGTGGATCACCAGCGGGACCGCGCACCTGGACTCCGGGCGCGTCCGGATGGAGTTGCGCCGGGACGTCCCCGTGCTCCTGCCCCCCGAGGACGACTTCGTGTTCACGGCCGAGGACCACGACCAGCGGCTGGTGCACTTCGGGCGGGAGTACGTGCACCGCGTCGCGTTCGAACACCTGGAGGTCGAAGCGGCACCGCTGCGGTTCGACCCGACCCGCATGCCGGAACCGGAGACCGCCGAGCGCTGGCAGGAGGCGCTCGTGGCGCTGTCCCGGGCACTGCGTGCGGAGGGGCCCGACTCCGACGCGTGGCACGAGGCCAAGCGGTCGGCGGCCACCGCGTTCCTGGACACGTTCCCGCCGCAGGCCGACGACCTGCCCGCGGTGCTCGGCCTGCCCCGGAACGCCCGGCTGCGGGCAGCGGTGGAGTACATCCACGCGCACGCTGCCGAGCCGGTCACGGTCCAGGAGCTGTCCGAGGTCGCCGGCCTGAGCGTGCGGTCGGTCCAGGAGTCGTTCCGCCGGGTCTTCGACGTGTCGCCGCTGACGTACCTGCGCGAGGTCCGGCTCGACCGCGTGCGCGGCGAACTGCTCGAGCTCGACCCGCAGGCCGGGGTCGTCGGCGACGTTGCCCGCCGCTGGGGGTTCGCCCACCTCGGCCGGTTCTCGGCGGCCTACGCGGCCCGGTTCGGCGAGTACCCGAAGCAGACCCTGCGCCGCTGACGGCGGCGGGTGCTCAGCGGCCGGGCGTCGGCCTCGGCGCGGGGCCCGTGCTTGCCCGAACCCGCAGGGTCGTGGGGAGCCGGACGTGGTCCGTGGTCGGTTCGCCACGGAGCATCGTCAGGAGCATCTGCACGGCGTGCGACCCGAGTTCCGCGAGCGGCTGCGACACCGTGGTGAGCGGCGGGGTCGTGGTGGACGCCTGCGGCACGTCGTCGAAGCCCACGACGGACAGGTCCTGGGGGACGCGGAGCCCGACCTCGGCCGCGGCGCGGAGCACACCGATCGCCGACGAGTCGTTCGCGGCGAACACCGCGGTGGGGCGGTCGGCGAGGGTCAGGAGCTCGCGGGCGACGGCCGCGGACTGGTCCTCCTGGTAGCCACCGTCACGCAGCAGGCACTCGTCGACCGTGATGCCCGCGGCGGTCAGGGCCGAGCGGTACCCGGCCGCGCGCAGCTGGGCGGAGGCCAGGTCGGCGCGTCCCTGCAAGTGCGCGATGCGGGTGTGCCCGAGTGACAGCAGGTGTTCGACGGCCTGCACCGCGCCGGCCTCGTTGTCCGCGTCGACGGTGGCGTGCCCCTCCGGCCCGGTGTGCGGGTCGATCGCCACGACGGGGATCGACGAGCTCGACAGTGCCGTGGTCGGGGTGACGACGATCGCGCCGTCGATCAGGGTGCCGGACAGGCGGGACAGCGACCGGCGCTCCCACCCGGGTCGGTCGGCGCCGGTCATCAGGCCGGCGTAGGCGAGGAGCTCGTAGCCGGTGCCGGTGGTCGCCCGCGAGATGCCGCGGAGCAGCTCGGTCGAGAACGGCTCGAACTCGGGCACCAGGATGCCGACGACCCCGGTCCGCGAACTCCGCAGGCTCCGGGCGACCAGCGACGTCTCGTACCCCAGGTCGTCGACCACCTGCTGCACGCGGAGCATCGTGGCGGGTGCGACCCCGTCGCGCTGGTTGATCACCTTGGACACCGTCGGGATCGACACCCCGGCCACCCGCGCCACGTCGCCGATCGTCACCCGGCCGGCACCGGGACGCGCGCCGAGTGCCGAGTCCATGTGCACACCGTACCGCTGCGGCACCATGCGGACGGTAAAGAAAACGTTATCGATATCGATTGACATGGACCTGGAGCAGCAGGCATGCTCTCCGCAGCGGCAGTCGATGTCGCGCATGTCAACGACGACACTTCAGGAGTTCCACGATGACGAGGAAGATCCGTGCCGCGGCAGCCATCGCGCTGATCGGGGCCACAGCACTGGTGGCCAGTGGGTGCTCGGCGGGCAGCGATGCCTCCGAGGACGGCGGGAAGGTCACGATGACCTTCTGGCACAACTCGACCACCGGACCGGGCAAGGCCTACTGGGCCTCGACGGTCAAGGCGTTCGAGGAGAAGTACCCGAACGTCACCATCAAGACCCAGGCGATCCAGAACGAGGACCTGGACGGCAAGCTCCAGACCGCCCTCAACTCCGGCGACGCCCCCGACGTGTTCCTGCAGCGCGGCGGCGGCAAGATGGACGCGATGATCGCTGCCGGGCAGCTCATGGACATCTCCGACTCCATCAGCGCCGACGCGAAGAAGTCCATCAGCGCGGGCACGTTCGCCGGGTACGAGAAGGACGGCAAGACCTACGCCATGCCGGGCGCGGTGCTCCCCGAGGGCATCTGGTACTCGAAGGACCTGTTCAAGGAAGCCGGCATCGAGGGCACGCCCACGACCATGGACGAGCTGAACGACGCGATCACGAAGCTCAAGGCCAAGGACATCGACCCGGTCGCCGTCGGCGCGAAGGACGCCTGGCCGGCCGCCCACTGGTACTACAACTTCGCGCTCCGCGAGTGCAGCCAGAAGACCCTCGAGGACACGGCGAAGTCGCTGAAGTTCGACAACGCCTGCTGGACGAAGGCCGGCGAGCAGCTCGAGGACTTCAACGCCACCAAGCCCTTCAACAACGGCTTCCTGACCACCGCCGCACAGCAGGGCGCCGGCAGCTCCGCCGGTCTCCTCGCCAACCACAAGGCCGCCATGGAGCTCATGGGCGCGTGGGACCCGGGCGTGATCGCGTCGCTGACGCCGGACGCCAAGCCGCTGCCCGACCTCGGCTGGTTCCCGTTCCCCGCGATCGACGGTGGCAAGGGTGACCCGAAGTCGATGATGGGTGGTGTCGACGGCAACTCCTGCTCGGCACAGGCCCCGAAGAAGGCGTGCACCGACTTCCTGAACTTCATCGTGCAGAAGGACAACCAGGAGGGCTACTACAAGGCCTTCAACGCCATCCCGGTCAACAAGGAAGCCCAGTCGGTCGTCGACTCGGACTACCTGAAGACGGCCCTGGCCGCCTACCAGGAGGCCCCGTTCGTCTCGCAGTACCTCGACACCCTGTACGGCCAGAACGTCGGCAACGCGCTGAACACCAGCGTCGTCGACCTGCTCGCCGACAAGGGCAGCGCGAAGGACATCGTCGAGACCACCAACCAGGCTGCGGCCAAGGGCTGAGCATGACCCTCGACACCTCGCTCGGTACGACTCCGGCCACCGGCTCGGACACGGCCGCGGGGACGTCCCCGGCGGGGAGCGGTTCGCCGCTCCCCGCCGGTCGGCGGACCAAGCGCCGCATCGCGGACTGGCGGAAGCGCGTCGAGATCGCGGTCCTCGCCGGACCCGCGGTCATCGTCTTCGTCACGTTCGTGATCCTGCCCGTGGCGCTCGCCGCCTACTACGGGTTCTTCAAGTGGCAGGGCTACGGCCCGCCCACCGACTTCGTCGGGCTGCAGAACTACCTGATCATCTTCCAGGACAAGGCGTTCCACGCGGTCCTGATGCACAACGGCTTCATCGTCGTGCTCTCGCTGGTGCTGCAGGGGCCGATCGCGATCGTGCTCGCACTGCTGCTCAACCAGAAGATGCACGGCCGCGGGCTCGTCCGCGTGCTCGTCTTCGTGCCGTACGTCATCTCCGAGGTGATCGTCGGCACCGGGTGGAGCCTGATGCTCCAGTCGAACGGCGCCGTGAACGACCTGTTCCAGAGCATCGGCCTGGGCGGGCTCCGTGCGGACTGGCTGTCGAACCCCGACATCGCCATCTGGACGCTGCTCGTGATCATCTCGTGGAAGTACATCGGCTTCGCGGTGATCCTGTTCCTCGCCGGCCTGCAGAGCATCCCCGAGGAACTGTTCGAGGCCGCCGCGATCGACGGCGCCGGCTACTGGCAGATCCAGCGGCGCATCACGCTGCCGCTGCTCGGTCCGACCATCCGCATCTGGGCGTTCCTGTCGATCATCGGCTCGCTGCAGCTGTTCGACCTCGTCTACATCATCTGGGGGCAGTACATCGCGTCGACCGCGGGCACCTCGACGATGGCGACGTACATGGTCGCCAACGGCCGGACCTCGGGCAACTTCGGCTTCGGCAGCGCCGTCGCGGTCGTGATGTTCGTGATCTCGCTCGTGGTCGCCCTGATCTACCAGCGCTTCGTGCTCCGCCGCGACACCGCGGGTGCACTCACCGAGAGGAAGAACTGATGGCCACCACGAGCATCGTCGCCCCCGGGCGCCGGGCCGTGCGGGAGCGCCGGTCCAGTGCCGCGATCGGACGCGCGAACCCGCTGACCTACGTCGTCGCGATCCTGTTCGTCGCCGCCAACCTGGCACCCGTGCTCTACATCGTGCTGGGCGGCTTCCGGACCAACTCGCAGATCACCACGAGCCCCGCCGGGCTGCCGGCACCGTTCGAGTTCGGCAACTACGGTTCCGTGCTGTCCAGCGGCATCTTCTGGCAGCAGCTCGGCAACTCCACGATCAGCGCCGTCACGACCACCCTCGGGGTCGTCGTGCTCGGGCTGATGGTGAGCTTCGTGCTCGCCCGCTACCGGTTCGCCGGCCGCGGGGCGCTCTACGCCCTGTTCGCCGCGGGCCTGATGTTCCCGATCACCGTCGCGATCACCCCGCTGTACCTGCTCGTCAAGGACCTCGGTCTGACGAACAGCCTGGCCGGCGTGATCCTGCCGCAGATCGCGTTCGCGCTGCCGACCACCGTCATCATCCTGGTGCCGTTCCTGCGGGCGATCCCCGACGAGCTCGAGGAGGCCGCGTCGATCGACGGAGCGAGCCGTCTCGGGTTCTTCTTCCGGATGGTCGTGCCGCTGTCGCTGCCCGGCGTCGTCACGGTCGGCATCCTGGCGTTCATCGCCAGCTGGAACAGCTACATCCTGCCGCTGTTCATCCTGAACAACGAGGCCGCGTACACGCTGCCGCTCGGGGTCCAGTCGTTCTCGTCGCAGTACTCCGTCGACACCGCCAAGGTGCTCGCGTTCACCTCGATGTCGATGATCCCGGCGCTCGTGTTCTTCACGATCTTCCAGCGCCGCATCGTCGGCGGCCTGACCGGGGCGGTGAAGGGGTGACCGCGACGGACGCGACGCAGACCGCCGGACGCGACCCGCGCCTCCAGACCGACAGCGCGACGGACGCGACGCAGACAGCGACCACCGCCGGCCCCCGCGCCGACGCCCTGCTCGCCGTGATGACCCTCGACGAGAAGGTCGCGCAGCTCGTCGGGTACTGGCTCGACCAGAACGGCGTCGTCGCCCCCATGCAGGGCGAGATGGCAGCCGTGCAGCAGGGCAGCACCCTGGCGGACATCACCCGCGACGGCATCGGGCAGTTCACCCGCGTCTACGGCACCCGCCCCGTCGAACCCGACGAGCGTGCCGCCTGGCTCTGGGCCGAACAGCGCCGGCTGCAGCGCGAGACCCGGCTCGGGATCCCGGCGCTCGTCCACGAGGAGTGCCTGACCGGGCTCGCCGCGTGGAAGGCCGCGACTTTCCCGACCCCGCTGGCGTGGGGCGCGTCGTTCGACCCGGAACTCGTCGAGCAGGTCGGCGCCGCGATCGGTGCGTCCATGCGCCAGCTCGGCGTCCACCAGGGGCTCGCACCGGTGCTCGACGTGATCCGCGACCCGCGTTGGGGGCGGGTCGACGAGTGCATCGCCGAGGACCCGTACCTGGTCGGCACGGTCGGCACCGCGTACGTGCGTGGGCTGCAGTCGGCCGGGGTCGACGCGACCCTGAAGCACTTCCTCGGGTACTCGGCGTCGCAGGCGGGGCGCAACCACGCCCCCGTGCACGCCGGGGCCCGCGAGGTCGCCGACGTCTACCTGCCGCCGTTCGAGATGGCGCTGCGCGACGGCGGCGCCCGGAGCGTCATGAACTCGTACGCCGAGATCGACGGCGTGCCCGTCGCGGCGAACGGCGAGCTGCTCACCGACCTGCTCCGCGACCGGCTCGGCTTCGACGGCACGGTCGTCGCGGACTACTTCTCGGTGGCGTTCCTCGAGGTCATGCACGGCATCGCCGCCGACCGTGGCGAGGCCGCGGCGCTGGCGCTCGAGGCCGGCATCGACGTCGAGCTCCCGACCGGTGACGCGTACCTCGCGCCGCTGGTCGAGCGGGTCCGCAGCGGGCAGGTGGACGAGGCACTCGTCGACCGCGCCGTGCTCCGGGTGCTCCGGCAGAAGGAGCGGCTCGGCCTGCTCGAGACGGACGCGTTCGCCGAGGACGCCCCGACCGGGATCGACCTCGACACCCCGCTGCACCAGGCACTCGCACGCCAGCTGGCGGCGAAGTCGCTCGTGCTGCTGTCGAACGACAGCGGCAGCGCCAACAGCGGCAGCGCCAACAGCGGCACCGCCGACAGCGGCACCGCCGACGGTGGCACCGTCGACAGCGCCACCCCCGTCCTCCCGCTCGCACCGGGGGCGTCCGTCGCCGTCATCGGCCCGAACGCCGACCGCGCCGAGGCCCTGCAGGGCTGCTACTCGTTCGCCAACCACGTGCTCGCCTCGCACCCCGACCTGCCGCTCGGCTTCGCGATCCCGACCGTCCGCGAGGCCGTCGCCCTGGCCCTCGGCCCGTCGGCGGTCCGCTTCGCCGCGGGCTGCGCCGTCACGGGCGACGACCGGGCCGGCTTCGCCGACGCGGTCGCCGTGGCCGTCAACTCGGACGTCGCGGTGGTCGTCGTCGGCGACCAGGCCGGACTCTTCGGCCGCGGCACGGTCGGCGAGGGCAACGACACCGAGTCGCTCGACCTGCCCGGCGTGCAGCGCGAGCTGGTCGAGGCCGTCGTCGCGACCGGCACCCCCACCGTGATGGTGCTGCTGACCGGCCGGCCGTACGCGATCGGCTGGGCGCTCGACGGCGACCAGCCGCGTCCGGCCGCGGTCGTGCAGGCGTTCTTCCCTGGCGAGGGCGGCGGTTTGGCGATCGCCGACCTGCTGACCGGCGCGGCCTCGCCCTCGGGCCGCCTGCCGCTGTCCCTGCCCCGGTCCGCCGGTGCGCAGCCGTTCACGTACCTGCACCCGCGGCTCGGCGGTCCGTCCGACGTCACGGCCGCCGACTCGACGCCGGTGCGGCCGTTCGGCTTCGGCCTCGGCTACACCGACTTCGCCTACGAGGAGCTCGTCGTCGACCCGGACGTCCGCTCCGACGGCGTCTTCACCGCGTCGGTGACGGTCCGGAACACCGGGTCCCGTGCCGGCGAGGACGTCGTGCAGCTCTACGGGCACGACGTGCACGGCAGCGTCACCAGGCCCGAGGTGCAGCTCCTCGGCTACGCGCGGGTCGCGCTCGCCGCGGGGGAGTCCGCGCGGGTCCGCTTCCGCGTCCCGGTGCAGCGCTTCGCGTTCACCGACCGTCGGATGCGCAAGGTGGTCGAACCCGGCGACGTGCAGGTCTGGGTCGCGTCGCACGCGGCGGCGTCCCGGCCGGGAGGCCCGGTGGCAGCGGGTGGGATCGTCGCCTCGGGCGACGGGCCGGTCCGACACCCCGTCCCCGGCACCGCCACGGAGCGCGCCACCGTCGCGGTGACGGGCGCGGTGCACGAGGTCGCCCTCGACGACCCCCGTCTGGTGGAGTGGTCGCTCGTCTGACCTGGTGACGGGCCACGCGCGCTGGGCGTGACCGGGTGACGGACAGGAGGCGCGGTGCGAGCTCGCACCGCGCCTCCTGTCCGTCAGCGGGTCGGGATCACCCGACCGGTTCGATCCGGTCGGACAGGTCCAGCGACCAGACGGCGACGCCCGTCAGGCCGAGCCGCTGTGCCAGGGCGACCCGTTCGCGCAGCGAGCGTGCGTCGGACCACCAGAGCACCTCACCGCTCGGCAGGGTCGCGGTCCACTCGCCGACCGTCGCGTCCCACCGGGCGGTCGCGCCCGCCTTCCGGACCCGGAGCCGGGCCTGGGCGTCGGACAGCTGACCGGCCGGGCGCGTGCCCTTCCAGTGGTAGCCGTACCCGGCCACACCGAGCACGATCTGGTCGGCGGGAGCGAGGGTCGCGAGTGCACGGGCGGCCTTCGACGACCACGCGAGCGATCCGACCGGGCCGGGTGCGTCCGGCTCCCAGGGGCCGTGCTGGTCGTAGGCCATGAGCGTCAGGTGGTCGAGCGGGGCGCGGAGGGCGCGGACGTCGTAGCCGAGGCGGGCGTACCCGGCGGCGGTGGTCGACGCGGACAGGGCGATGTCGAGCCGGACGTCGTCGCCGACGGCGGCCCGGAGCTCCCGGGCGAAGGCGGTGAGACCGGGCTTCTCGGCCGGGGTCAGCGCCTCGAGGTCGATCATGACCGATTCCCAGCCGCCCATGGCCACGTCGGCGGCGAGCGACCTGACGACCCGGGCGCGGTTCGCGGGCGAGGTGAGCAGCTTCCGGGCGATCGGCTCGCTGAAGTCCCCGTCGGCCTCGGAGTAGTTGCTGACGAGCAGCTGCGCGGTGAGCCCGTTGGCGTGCGCCCGGTTGCGCTGGGCCTTGGCGGCGCGCGACGGGGCGGTGACCTTCGTGCCCGTGCGGTTCACCAGCAGCCCGTCGACGCCGACCACGTCCATCGCGGCGGCGTTCGCGTCCACCAGGGCGGTGTCGGCGTTCTCGGGCTGGAAGCCGGTCACGTCGAACCCATCAGCGTGGGCGGCGGTCGGGGCCGTGCAGCCGGCGAGTGCGAGTCCTGCGGTGAGCGCGGCGGCGAGCAGCGCGGAGCGGCGTCGACGCGGGGTGGTGGTCACGGGGAGGGGCATCCTGTCGTTCGTGCCCGGTCGGGGCGCGTCGTCAGCGCTCCGGTCAGGAGGCGCTGATGGTCGTGGTGGGTCGTGCCGGTGGGGCGCCGGCGACGTCGTCGGCGGAGACCGGCCCCTCGGCGTCCGTCGGTTCCGGGCTCAGGACGAGGCCGGAGCCGCTCGCCGCGCTGGCGTAGAGCTCGTCGAGCCACGAGCGGTTCACGCTCGGGGACTTGCCGCCGGCGAACTTGAAGTGCAGCCCACAGTACGGGTGGATCCAGATGCTGCTGCGGCCGCCCCCGACGGCGGGGTCGTCCTTCCACGAGAACACGAAGCTCTCCCCGCGGCGGATGAGGTTCACGATGACGATCTGCAGGTGCGTGAGGGCACGGTCGTCGAGGCGGAGTTCGAGGGGTTGCGAGTCGTAGATGAGCTGGCCCATGGCGCTGCCTTCCGTTTGCCGGGGCCCGCCGCACGTGCCGGGCCCGCGGGGTCCATCCTCCCGCGGATCCACGAAGTGTGGCGCATTCCGTCCATCGACGGCGTGATCAGTCCCGTTCCGGGCCGATGCCCGGCGGCGGGACGGCCGGTGCCGACCACGGCGGGAGCTCGGCGGACGGGTACCCGCCGTGCTCGTCCGGCGCCCGCATCATCGGGTTGACCGCACGCAGCCGGATGCCGGAGGTCTCTCCGGCGACCCCGCGGACGGCGCTCGCCAGCAGGAACGCGACGACGTCGGCCGTGCTGCCGTCGGGGTCGTAGCCGTGCCAGGGGCGGTCGTCGCCCTGGGCACGACGCAGGGCGCTGGCGAACGTCGCGTCGGCGTCGTCGACCTCCACCTCGCAGTCGAGCACGATCCGGAAGCGTGATCCTTCGCCCGGGGACCCGGCGAGGTCCGACGTGGCGCGGGGGTCCGGGTCCTCCGGGTCGAACGACCGGAGCGCCGCCGACGGTGCGGTGCCGAACGCGGCGCGGTACTCGGCCGCCATCCGGCCGGCGTTGCTGAAGTGCCAGTGCCTGGCGACGTCCGCGATGGTGCGACGGTCGGCGGGTGTCATGGACAGCAGGTCCCGGCGGACGCCCTCGAGCCGCACCCCGCGCAGGTACGACGCGGGTGAGGTCTGCAGCTCCCGCCGGAACGCGCTCTGCAGGCCGCGGGTCGACAGGTGTGCGGCGGCGGCGATGTCCGGTACGGAGATCGCTTCGCGGGCGTGGGCGTGCACGAACCGCAGCGCCTCGTGCACGGTGCGGGACAGCCGTGCTCCGCCGTGCTCGGGACCACTCGCCGTGGTCGGTGCCTGGTCCATACGTGGAGAGTACGAGTCGGTCGGGCCGATCGGCCTCCGACGCCACGACGCCGCCGTTATCCGGCGTGCGCGGATGTGGATCGCACCCGTTCGGGGGTCATTGTGGACCCCGGTGAGGGCGCTTATCGTCCAAGAGGTACTCAAACTGTCCCCCTCCGAACAGGGTCGGAGGCACGGGGACAGATCGGAGGATCTGATGAGTGGTTACGAGCGTGCACCGGGGGTCGCCCCGGTCCACATCACCTCCTACCGGGCTCGGGCACGCGCTGCCCGACGCGGGTGGATCGTGCAGTCCGAGGACGACGTCGACCGCGAGCGGTTCACCTTCGCGGACCTCCGCGCCCGGCGAGGGTCGGGCCAGTGAGCAGCGACACCGTCCCGCGGGTCGCCGTCGGCAACGCGCCCCGGACCGCCGAGCGGTGCGGCCGGACCACCGCGGACGCCGTCCGGACGGTGCGTGCCGTGTACGACGGTCGCGACGTCCGGTTCGCGCCCACCGACCGGTTCGCGTTCCGCCACCGGACGGTGCGCCACCACAACGTCGCACTGCTGTCATCGGCGGTGTCGACGACCACCGCCGCCTCGTTCACGCCGGACGGCACACCGGTGCTGGCGTGGTCGACCGCGGGGTGCCTGCGGGTCGACGACGACGCGCCCACCCGGCCCGGTGTGCCGGTGCTCCTGCCGACGGACCGGCCGTTCACGCTGCTCGTGCCGGCGGGGACCGTCCAGGTCCTGCGGGTCGACCGCGGCTTCCTCGACGCCGTGAACGGGGTCGTGTTCGACCACCGCTTCGCCGGCCGACTGCGATCCCGCCCGGCCGAGGCCGAGGTGTCCCACCTGCTCGCCCGCATCGATGCGGTCGCCGTCAACGCGCTGCACCCCGACCGCAACCCGGGCGGGCACCTGTCGGCACAGGTGCTGCTGGCCGAGTCCGTGCTGCGGGCCTTCGGCGGGACGGACGCCGAACCCGACGCATCGCCGGTCCGCCGGACGGTGAACACCGTGCAGCTCGCACAGGCCTGGCTCGCGGAGCACTGCGACCGGCCGCTCCAGCTCGCGGATGTCTGCGGGGCCGTCGGGGTCAGCTCCCGCACGCTGCAGGAGAACTTCGTGCAGCACGTCGGCGTGAGCCCCATGACGTACCTGCTGCAGGTCCGCCTCGACCGGGTCCGGATCGCGCTCCAGCTCGCCGACTGTGCGCAGACGACGGTGGCCGAGGTCGCGCACCGGTGGGGGTTCCGCCACATGGGGCGGTTCTCGAGCACGTACTTCCAGCGCTTCGACGAGTACCCGAAGAAGACGCTCCAGACGAGCACCTGAGCGCCGATCCGTGCGTACCCGACACCAGCGGCTGATCGGGCTGGCGGAGCGGGCCCTGCTCCACCAGCCGGACGTCGTGCCGGACAGCATTCTGTTCGAGTGGGGCGACCACCGCGGACGCGACTGGGAGCAGACCCTCACCGTGCACTACGACGTCGGTGGCGGGAGCGCCGGCCCCCACCACCGGCACCACTACTTCATCTGACGGAGCGCTGCAGCCGGTCCGCCAGGAACGCCGCCTGACGCTCCCAGTGCCGGAAGCCGCCGCCCTCGTGCCCGTTGTACGGGTACACGACGATCTCGCGGTCGGTGGAGCCGAGGGCGTTGAACGCGGCGAAGGTCGTGCGCGGCGGCACGACGTCGTCCATCAGCGCGACCGAGAACAGCGCCGGGGCGGTGATGCCGGCGGCGTGGTTGACCCCGTCCAGGTACGCGGCGGTCGCCCACACGGTGCCGGCCGCGTCGCGGTGGACGGCGAGGTACTGCGCGAGCTCCACGTACGGCCCGCCGACCGCGACGTCGGTGCCGTTCCGCCAGTCGGCCAGGAACGCCACGTCGGGCAGCACCGCGACGAGCGGTCCGACGTGTGCCTCGACCAGGGCCGCTGCGGCGATCGTGATGCCGCCGCCCTGGCTGCCACCGGTCAGGGCGATGCGCTCGGGGTCGATCCCGGGCAGCGTGCGCACCGCCTCGACGAGCCGCACGGCGTCGGTGTAGACGCGGCGGTAGTAGTGGTCGGCGGGCGAGCCGATGCCGCTCGTCATCCAGCCGCTGGCGTGCGGTGCGGAGCCGTGCGGGTCCGGGGTGTCGCCGCCGGCCCACCCGGAGCCCTGGCCGCGGGTGTCCATCACCACGTGCACGTACCCGGCGAGGGCCCAGTGCACGCGCTCGCCCGGGCGACCACGGCCACCGCCGTAGCCGAGGAACTCGACGACGACCGGCAGCGCGCCCGGGTCGTCGGTCACGGGACGGTTGACCCACGCCCGCACCGGGTCACCGGCGAACCCGGGGAACGTCAGGTCCTCGACGACGAGCCCGGTCACCGGGGTCTCGGCCGGCACGAGGGTCGTCTCGAACCCCTCGCCCGCGGTCCGGGCGGCGGCGATCGTGTCCGCCCAGAAGGCGTCGAAGTCAGCGGGACGACGGACGTCCGAGTGGTGGGCGCGGAGCGCGTCGAGGGGCAGGTCGGTCAGTGGCATGGGTGTCCTCCGGGGACGATGATGCCCCCGGCGCCCTGGTGGAGGGCGCCGGGGGCGGGGAGTGTCGGATCCGGTGCGTCGGTCAGCGCGCCGCGGCGCGGTACTGCTCGAGCACCTCGGGGTGCGGGTCGGACGGCACGGTGGTCGTCGCGGTGTCCCACGTCGGCAGGGCGCCGGTGAGCGCCCACGCGGCCTGCTTCGCAGCACCCGCGGCGACGTACTCGCCGGGCTCCGGCACCAGGACGTCACGGCCGAACACCTGTGCGGCGACGGCGCGGACCGCCGGGTTCCGCGCAGCGCCGCCGATGAGCAGCAGCCGCTCGACGGTCACCCCGGTGTCCTGCACCGCGGCCAGTCCGTCGGCGAGGGCGCAGAGCATCCCCTCGACGGCTGCCCGGGCCAGGTGCGCCCGGTCGGTGGTCGCCGGCGTCATGCCGAGCAGCGATGCGGTCGCGTCCGGCCGGTTGGGCGTGCGCTCGCCGACGAAGTACGGCACCAGCACGAGGCCGTCGGCCCCGGCCGGCGCCTGCAGCGCCAGCTCGCCGAGTGCGTCGTGGTCGACGCCGAGCAGGCCGCCGATCACCTCGAGCACGCGGGCCGCGTTGAGCGTCGTGACGATCGGGAGGCGCGACCCGGTCCCGTCGGCGAAGCCCGCCACGGTCCCGCTCGGGTCACGCACCTCGGCGTCGCTGACCCCGAAGACCGTGCCGCTCGTGCCGAGGGACACCGCGACGTCACCCGGGCCGAGACCCAGGCCGAGCGCTGCCCCGGCGTTGTCGCCGAGTCCGGCGCCGACGACGAGGCCGGACCGGGCGACCGCGCCGCCGGGCAGTTCGACGTCGGTGGACAGGGTGCCCATCGCCTCGTCGGGAGCGACCACGCGGGGCACGACCACGGCGTCGTCGTCACCCATCGACGCCGGCCGCATCGGCCGCCCGAGCGCGAGCTCGAACAGCTCCGGGTCGTACTCGCGGCGCACCGGGTCCCAGTACCCCGTGCCGCTGGCGTCGGACGCATCCGTCGCCAGGGCTTCGAGGTCGGGGCCGAGCGGGCTCTCGTCCGCCGGTCCGTACCCGCGGAGCCGCCACGACAGCCAGTCGTGGGGGAGCGCCACGGCCGCGACGCGGGCCGCGTTCTCGGGCTCCGCGTCACGGAGCCACCGCAGCTTGGTACCGGTGAACGACGCGACCGGCACCAGCCCCGTCCGGGCGACCCACGCCTCCTGGCCGAGCTCGTCGACCATCTGCGCGGCCGCGTCCGCACTGCGGACGTCGTTCCAGAGCAGGGCGTCGCGGACGACGCGGCCGTCGGCGTCGAGCGCGACCATGCCGTGCTGCTGCCCGGCGATCGCGGCGGCACCGACGTCGTCGAGGCCACCGGCGTCCGCGACGGCGGCACCGAGCGCGTCCCACCAGTGGCGGGGGTCGACGGCGGTGCCGTCCGGGTGGGACGCGCGTCCCTCGCGGACGACCGCACCGGTCGCGGCGTCACGGATGGTGACCTTGCAGGACTGGGTCGACGAGTCGACCCCCGCGACGAGTGCCATCAGTTCTCCTCGGCGGCAGGCCGCCTCGGCGCGCAGAATGCGGCCGCTGGCGCGTCCGCGTTCAATTCCGCGCGCCCATGAGGTGCTCCATCGCGAGCTGCTGCAGGCGGACGAAGCCGAAGCCCTTGCCGCCGAAGTACGCGTCGGCGTCGAAGTCCTCGTAGGCGGAACGGTCGGCGAGGAACGTGTCGTACGACTCGCCGTCGTTCAGCGTCGGCGTCGACAGCTCGCCGACCTTGGAGGCCTCGAGCGCTGCCTGCACCTCGGGGTCGGCACGGAACGCCTGCGCACGCTCCTTGAGGAGCAGGTACATGCGCATGTTGGCCGACGCGGAGTCCCAGACGCCGGTGATGTCCTCGGTGCGGCTCGGCTTGTAGTCGAAGTGGCGCGGGCCGTCGTACGCCGGGCCGCCCTGCGGGGCGCCGTGCTCGAGCAGGTCGACGAGCGAGAACGCGTTCTGCAGGTCGCCGTGACCGAACACCAGGTCCTGGTCGTACTTGATGCCGCGCTGACCGTTGAGGTCGATGTGGAAGAGCTTGCCCTGGTAGAGCGCCTGCGCGATGCCGGCGGTGAAGTTCAGGCCCGCCATCTGCTCGTGGCCGACCTCGGGGTTGATGCCGAACAGCTCGGGGCGCTCGAGCGTCTCGGTGAAGGCGATCGCGTGGCCGAGGGTCGGCAGGAGGATGTCGCCGCGGGGCTCGTTCGGCTTCGGCTCGATGGCGAACCGGATGCCGTAGCCCTTGTCGGTGACGTACTGGGCGAGCAGGTTGACGGCCTCGCGGTACCGCTCGAGCGCTGCCTGCACGTCCTTGGCGCTGTCGTACTCGGAGCCTTCGCGGCCACCCCACATCACGAACGTCGACGCGCCGAGCTCGGCGGCGAGGTCGAGGTTGCGGAGCACCTTGCGGAGCGCGAAGCGGCGGACCTGCCGGTCGTTCGAGGTGAAGCCGCCGTCCTTGAAGACCGGGGCCGAGAACAGGTTCGTCGTGACCATTGGCACGACGAGCCCGGTCGACTCGAGGGCACCCTTGAGGCGGTCGATCTGGGTCTGGCGTTCGGCGTCGGTGGAACCGAACGCGAACAGGTCGTCGTCGTGGAAGGTCAGGCCGTAGGCCCCGAGCTCGTCGAGCTTCTCGACCGCCTCGACCACGTCGAGGGCGGGTCGGGTCGGCCCGCCGAAGGGGTCGGAGCCGTTGTAGCCGATGGTCCAGAGACCGAAGGAGAACTTGTCTGCACGGGTGGGCGTCGTTGCCATGGTGGTCACCGTTCGTCGTCGAAACAAAATGTTGCCGCGCCCAACATAAGCGGTAGTGTTGGCTGTGGCAAGCACGTGATCGCAAAGGAGCGAGCGGATGGCAAGTGAGTCGACGGTGCAGCAACGACTGCGGGTCGCGATGGTGGGGCACGGCTTCATGGGAGCCGCACACTCACAGGCGTGGCGGACCGCCCCCAGGTTCTTCGACCTCGGAGCCGAGCCGGAGATGGCGGTGATCGTCGGGCGTGATCCCGAACGCACCGAGGCCGCTCGGCAGCAGTACGGCTGGCAGTCGGCGTCCACCGACTGGCGTGCCGTCGTCGCCGATCCGGACATCGACGTCGTCGACGTCGTGTCCCCGGGGTCCTCGCACGTCGAGATCGCGATCGCCGCGCTCCAGGCCGGCAAGCACGTCCTGTGCGAGAAGCCGCTCGCGAACACCGTCGCCGAGGCCGAGGCGATGACCGCCGCCGCCGATAGCGCCCGTGCACAGGGTGTCCGGGCGATGGTCGGGTTCAGCTACCGCCGGGTGCCGGCCATCGCGTTCGCGCGGCAGCTGGTGCAGGACGGGCGGATCGGCACCGTGCGCCAGGTCCGCGCGCTCTACCTGCAGGACTGGCTGGCGGACGAGGACGGCCCGATGACCTGGCGCCTCGACAAGTCGCTCGCCGGCTCCGGTGCGCTCGGTGACATCGGCGCGCACGCCATCGACCTGGTCGAGCACGTCACGGGCGCGTCGCTCGCCACCGTCTCCGGCACGCTCGAGACCTTCGTGACGGAGCGTCCGCTGATGGCCGAGGGGGTCGGGCTCTCCGGCACCGCGTCGAGCGAGCGCGGGCAGGTCACCGTCGACGACGCCGCGTTCTTCACCGCCCGCCTGGGTGGCGGCGCGGCCGACGGTGCGATCGGCACGTTCGAGGCCACGCGCTACGCGACCGGGCGGAAGAACGGTCTGACGCTCGAGATCAGCGGGTCCGAGGGCGCGATCCAGTTCGACCTCGAGGCGATGAACGAGCTCCGGCTGTACGAGTCGAACGCCCCGGCGGGGGAGCAGGGGTTCCGCCGCATCCTCGTCACCGAGCCCGAGCACCCCTACATGGCCGCGTGGTGGCCGACCGGGCACCTCATCGGGTACGAGCACACCTTCAGCCACCAGGTGAAGGACTTCGTCGACGCGATCGTCGCCGGCACCGACCCGTCGCCCTCGTTCGCCGACGGCCTGCACGTGCAGCGGGTCCTCGACGCGGTCGAACGCAGCGCCGCCGCCGGCAGCACCTGGACGGCGACGTCGTGAGCGCCGCCGAGCAGACCCGCCAGGCGCTCGTCGTCCGCGGCGGGTGGGACGGCCACCAGCCCGTCGAGACCACCGACCTGTTCGTCCCGTTCCTGCGCGAGAACGGGTTCGAGGTCCGGGTGTCGGACTCGACGGTCGTCTACGCCGACGCCGCCGTCATGGACGAGGTCGACCTGATCGTGCAGGTCGTCACGATGTCGACCATCGCCGACGACGAGTTCGCCGGGCTGCAGCGCGCGGTCCTGGGCGGCGCCGGACTGGCCGGCTGGCACGGCGGCATCGCGGACGCGTTCCGGAACACCGCCGACTACCTGCACATGGTCGGTGGCCAGTTCGCCCACCACGCCGGCAAGCACCCCGACGAGCGCGTCGGGGAACAGTCCGACAACTACATCCCGTACACGGTGCACCTCACCGACCTCGGGCACGAACACCCGATCACGCAGGGCATCGAGGACTTCGACCTCGTCACCGAGCAGTACTGGGTGCTGTCCGACGAGTACAACGACGTCCTCGCGACCACCACCCAGGACGCGCGCGACTTCGACGCCTGGAACCGCCCGGTCACCGCACCGGCGATCTGGACACGGCAGTGGGGCGAAGGCCGCGTGTTCGTCTCCGCACCAGGGCACCGCCTCGAGGTCGTCGAGTCGCAGCCACTCCGCACCATCATCGAACGGGGACTCCTGTGGGCAGCACGGTGAACGAACGAGCACTGCGGGTCGGCGTCGTCGGCGTGGGCGTGATCAGCCAGCAGTACTTCGAGCACTTCCCGGCGCTGCCCGGGCTGTCGCTCGTGGCGGTCGCCGACCTCGACGTCGCCCGCGCCCAGCAGGTCGGTGAGGCACAGGGCGTTCGCGGCACCACCGTGGACGACCTGCTCGCCGCCGACGACGTCGACGTGGTGCTCAACCTGACGATCCCGGCCGCGCACGCCGACATCGCCACCCGGGCCCTCGCCGCCGGCAAGCACGTCTACGGCGAGAAGCCGCTCGCGATGTCCACCGCCGAGGCCGCACCGGTGCTCGAAGCAGCCCGCGCCGCCGGCCTGCGCGTCGGCAGTGCCCCGGACACCGTCCTCGGTACCGGCATCCAGACCGCACGGGCCGCCCTCGACGACGGCGCGATCGGCACCCCGGTCGGTGCCGCCGTCGCCTGGAGCGCCCCCGGGCACGAGCTCTGGCACCCCGCGCCGGCGTTCTACTACCAGCCGGGCGGCGGACCGCTCCTCGACATGGGGCCGTACTACCTGACCAGCCTCGTCACGTTCTTCGGGCCGGTCGTCCGGGTGAGCGGCAGCGCCACCCGCTCCACCCGTGCACGGACGATCGCCACCGGGCCGAACGCCGGCACGTCGATCCCGGTCGACATCGACACCCACGTCGTCGCGATCCTCGAGCACGAGGGCGGCGTGGTCTCCACCGTCACCGTCTCGTTCGAGGTGTGGGCCACCCGCGCCCCGCTGTTCGAGGTGTACGGCACCGCGGGCACGCTGGGCGTCCCGGACCCGAACCGGTTCTCGGACACCGTGTCGATCGCCACCGCCGACGACCGCTCGTGGCGCGACCTGCCGGTCGCCGCCGGGTACGCCGACGCCGGCCGTGGTTACGGCCTCGCCGACATGGCGCACGCGATCGCGACGGACCGGCCGCACCGAGCCTCCGGCGACCTCGCGTTCCACGTGCTCGAGGTCATGGAGGCGGTCTCCGCCGCCGCCCGAGACCACTCGGTCGTCGACGTGCACTCGCGCGTCGAGCGACCCGCCACCGTCCCCGCCGGGTCCGCACCCGGATCATGGTGACGGAACCCGACCACCGCGAAGAAGGACGACGACGATGACGACGACGGACGCGAGCGACACGACGGAGACGACCCGGGCCTCCAGGCCGGTCACCCTGTTCACCGGACAGTGGGCCGACCTGCCCTTCGAAGAGGTCGCCCGGCTCGCCGGCGAGTGGGGGTACGACGGGCTGGAGATCGCCTGCTGGGGTGACCACCTGGACGTCCGGCGCGCCGCGACCGACCCCTCGTACGTTGCCGAGCGCAAGGCGATCCTGGAACGCAACGGGCTGCAGGTCTGGACGATCGCCAACCACCTGGTCGGCCAGGCCGTGTGCGACGACCCCATCGACCAGCGGCACGAGGACATCGTCCCGCCGCACGTGTGGGGCGACGGCGACCCCGAGGGCGTGCGGCAGCGTGCGGCCGAGGAGCTGCAGTGGACCGCCCGTGCCGCTGCGGCGCTCGGCGTCGACACCGTCACCGGCTTCTCCGGCTCGTCGATCTGGAAGACCGTCGCCGGGTTCCCGCCCGTGCCCCCGGGGATGATCGACGCCGGGTACCAGGACTTCCACGACCGCTGGTCACCGATCCTCGACGTCTTCGAGGAGGTCGGGGTCCGGTTCGCGCTCGAGGTGCACCCGTCCGAGATCGCCTACGACTACTGGACCGCTGCGCGGACCCTCGAGGTGTTCCGCGACCGGCCGGCGTTCGGGTTCAACTTCGACCCGTCGCACTTCGTCTGGCAGGACCTCGACCCCGCGGCGTTCCTGCTCGACTTCGCCGACCGGGTGTACCACGTGCACTGCAAGGAGTCGGTGAAGCAGCTCGACGGGCGCAACGGGCGGCTGTCCTCCCACCTGCCGTGGGGCGACCCCCGGCGCGGGTGGGACTTCGTCACCGCCGGCCACGGGGACGTGCCGTGGGAGCGGGTGTTCCGCGTGCTGAACCACATCGGGTACACCGGACCGACCAGCGTCGAGTGGGAGGACGCCGGCATGGACCGGCTCATCGGCGGGCCCGAGGCGCTGGCGTTCGTCCGGCAGCTCGGTACCATCGCGCCGCCGGACGCTTCGTTCGACGCCGCGTTCTCGCAGTCGCGCTGACCGGCCGACCACGACCGCAGGACCCCACCCACCACCGAGGAGGACCCATGGCACGGCAGCCCACGGCGACGCCGGGCAACGCCGCGCGCGTCCTCCGGCTCGTCCACGAGGACGGCCCCGTCACCCGCGCCGAGCTCACCCGGCGCACCGGCCTGAACCGCTCGACCATCCTCGCGCTCGTCGGGGAACTCGTCGACGCCGGGCTCGTGCACGAGGAGACGCCGGCCGCGGGGACCCCCGGTGCCGGTGTCGGACGGCCGAGCGGGGTCGTCCGGGCGTCCGCCGACGTCCTCGCCGCCGCGGTCACGGTCGAGATCGACGCCGTCGGGGTCGCCCTCGTCGGCCTCGACGGCACCGTCCGCGACCGGCTGGTCGAGCCGCAGACCACCGTGCCCACCGCGGCGCAGGCGATCGACGCCGTCGCCCGGGTCCTCGCAGCACTCCTTGCCCGCACCGGACCGGCGGCCCGGATCGTCGGGGTCGGCGTCGCCGTGCCCGGCATCGTGCGGGTCGAGGACGGCACCGTGCGCGACGCCCCGCACCTCGGCTGGCGTGACGAACCCCTCGCCGCACCGCTCGCGGAACGCCTGGGGCTGCCGGTCCGGGCCGCGAACGACGCCAACCTCGGCGCCTGGGCGGAACGGCTGTACGGCAGCGCCCGCGGCGTCGACGACCTGGTGTACCTGAACGGCGGCGCGAGCGGCATCGGCGGTGGGATCGTCAGCGCCGGCCGGCCCTTCAGCGGCGCCGACGGGTACGCGGGCGAGCTCGGGCACACCTTCGTCGCGGCGAACGGGATCCGCTGCCACTGCGGTGCGGTCGGCTGCCTGGAGACCGAGGCCTCACGCTCCGCCCTCACCGCGGTGACCGGGACCCCGCCGGACGACCTCGATGCGCTCGCCGCGGCGCTCGCCGAGGGCCGACCCGAGGTCGAGCGGGTCGTCGACCGACAGGTCACCGCACTCGCGACCGCACTGCGGAACGCCATCCACACCGTCGACCCCGAGGTCGTCGTGCTCGGCGGGTTCCTCGGTGCGCTGCTCGGACACGTCGGCGACCGGGTCGAGACCGACGTCCGGGCGCAGACGATGGCCGCGATGACCGATCGGCTCCGGATCGTCCCGGCGGCACTCGGCCGCGACGTCCTGGTCCGTGGCGCCGCCGAGATCGGCTTCGCGGAGCTGCTGCGCGACGCCACGATGCCGGCGGCACCGGCACCGGCGACCATGTCCGCGGCGCCCGCAGCCGCCCCCTCCACCACCCACACGTCCGGCCGCGACGACGCGGCCGAGGAAGCGAGAACCGCATGACCTCCACCCAGCGCACCAGCGTCCTGCTCGGCACCCAGGACCTCACCGTCGAGGACCGCCCCGTCCCCGCCGTCGACCCCGGCGACGTGCTCGTCCGGGTCGCCGCCGTGGGTGTCTGCGGCTCAGACGTGCACTACTTCCGCCACGGTCGCATCGGCGACTTCGTCGTCGAGGAGCCCCTCGTCCTCGGCCACGAGCTCTCCGGCACGATCGAGGCCGTCGGCGAGGGCGTCGACCCGTCCCGCGTGGGGGAGCGCGTGGCCATCGAGCCGCAGCGCCCCTGCCACCGCTGCGCGCAGTGCCTGGCTGGCCGCTACAACCTCTGCCCGCACATGCGCTTCTACGCGACGCCGCCGGTCGACGGGGCCTTCACCGAGTTCGTCACCATCGAGGCCGAGTTCGCGCACGTCCTGCCCGACGCCGTCTCGTTCGAGGCCGGCGCGCTCCTCGAACCCCTGTCCGTGGGCATCGCCGCTGTCCGCAAGGCGGGCATCGTGCCCGGTTCGTCGGTGCTCATCGCCGGCGCCGGTCCCATCGGCATCATCTGCGCCCAGGTCGCGAAGGCCTTCGGTGCGTCGCGCATCGTCGTCAGCGACCTGGTGCCGGAGCGTCGTGCGCGGGCCCTGGAGTACGGCGCCACCGAGGTCGTCGACCCCACCGCCGTGTCCGTCGCGTCCGACATCGTCCCCGTCGACGCGTTCATCGACGCCAGCGGTGCACCCCGTGCGGTGTCGGACGGCATCAAGGCGGTCGGTCCGGCGGGTGCCGCGGTGCTGGTCGGGCTCGGCAACTCCGAGATGACCCTGCCGGTCGAGCACATCCAGAACCTCGAGGTCACGGTCACCGGGATCTTCCGGTACACGAACACGTGGCCGGTCGCCATCGAGCTGGTCGCGTCCGGGCAGGTCGACCTCGACTCGCTCGTCACCGGCCGCTTCGGGCTCGACGACGTCCGCGAGGCCCTCGAGAGCGACACCGACCCGGAGTCGCTCAAGTCCGTCGTCTACCCCGGCGGCGTCCCGGCCTGAGCGGGCACGGTGCGGGCTGAGCCGGCCCGGGCCGCGTTGCGCGCCTGGTGCGGCGTTGCAGCCGGGCACGGTGCGCGGAAGCTCGCACCGGGTGACGACGCATGCACGGTGCGGGCGGGAGGCGCGGGCCCAGGCCGCCCCGGTCCTCCCGTCCGGCACGGTGCGCGGCTTGTCGGATGGTGCGGGCTGAGCTGCCTGGTGCGGCGTTGCAGCCGGGCACGGTGCGTGGAGGCTCGCACGGGTTGGCGATGCACGCACGGTGCGGACGGGAGGCGCGGGGCCAGGCCCGCCCCGCGCCTCCCGTCCCGCACGGTGCGCGGCTTGTCGGACGGTGCGGGCTGAGCCGCCTGGTGCGGCGTTGCAGCCGGGCACGGTGCGCGGAAGCTCGCACCGGGTGACGACGCACGCACGGTGCGGACTGGAGGCGCGGGGCCGGGCCGCCCCGCGCCTCCCGTCCCGCACGTGACCCGGAACGGGGCCACCGCCGCGTCACCGGGACGCGCTACGGTTCGCGCATGACCGCTTCACCGGCCGCCGTCGTGCCGCAGCGCACCGACCGGCGCGCGCTCGTCTCCTGGGCGCTCTGGGACTGGGGTTCCGCCGCGTTCAACGCGGTCGTCACCACCTTCGTGTTCAGCACGTACCTGGCCAGCCGGGCGTTCGTGGACCCGGCGCTCGTCGGCGACACGTCCGCGGCCGGCAAGTCAATCGTGGAGCGGGAGCTCGCGCACAACGCGGCCGTCGTGTCCACCGCACTGACCATCGCGGGGATCGTCGTGGCCCTGGTGGCACCGGCCATGGGGCGGCTCGCGGACTCGTCCGGACACCGCCGCCGGTCGGTCCTCATCGCCACCATCGGCGTCGCGCTGTCGATCGGCGGCATGGTCTTCGTCGCGCCGAGCCAGCCGTACCTGCTGCTCGGAGCTGCACTGCTCGGCATCGGCACCGTCGCCTACGAGATCGCGAGCGTCGGCTACAACGCCATGATCGGGCAGGTCGCCTCCGGGGAACGCACCGGCCGCGTCTCCGCCATCGGCTGGGCGGCCGGGTACTTCGGCGGGATCGTGCTGCTCGTCCTGCTGCTCGTGCTCTGCATCCAGGACTTCCGGGGTGACGGGGTCGTCGGCGGGCTCCTGCAGTTGCCGGCCACCGTCGCCACCGGGCAGTGGGACGTCCGCGTCGCGATCGGCATCGCCGCCGTCTGGCTGGCCGTCAGCTCGATCCCGCTGTTCCTCACCGTGCCCGAGGCGGTGCCCGACCGCACCCGCGGCGGCGGCGTGTTCAGTGCCTACGCGGACCTCGGCCGGGACATCGCGCGGCTGTGGCGCGAGCGCCGCAACGTCCTCGCGTTCCTGCTCGCCAGCGCGGTGTTCCGCGACGGCGTCGGGGCCGTCTTCACGTTCGGCGGGATCGTCGCCGCGCAGGTGTTCGGGTTCACGCCGTCGCAGGTCATCCTGTTCGCCATCGCCGCGAACGTCGTGGCCGGCATCGCGACGTTCGTCTCCGGACGCCTCGACGACCGGTTCGGGTCGCGTGCGCTCATCATGGTCTCGCTCGTCGGTCTCGCCGTGTGCGGGGTCGGGGTCTTCGCCGCCGGCAACGAGACGCAGTGGTTCTGGGTGCTCGGGCTGACCCTCGCCGTGTTCGTCGGCCCGGTGCAGTCGTCGTCCCGCGCGTACCTGGCGCGGCTGACGACCCCCGGCCGCGAGGGCGAGCTCTTCGGCCTCTACGCCACCACCGGCCGGGCCGCGTCGTTCCTCGCGCCGGCGCTGTTCGGCGTCGCGGTGACCGTCGGTGGGTCGACCCGGTTCGGGATCCTCGGCGTGGTCGTCGTGCTCATCGCCGGGCTGGTGCTGATGGCGTTCGTCAAGCGGGAACCGCAGGGCGCGCGGGCCTGATCCTCGGCGTGCGGGGTCTGCCAGAGCTCCCCGTCAGGCGGCCTGGAGGCTCGGTGCCCGTCCGTCCACAGGCTGCGGTTGTGCGCACGGTTCCGCACAGGGCCGTGGTCGCGTCGGGCGGCCCGGGCTGCGGTGCGCCAGGATGGGTGCATGACCGACCAGCGCATCGCCGTCGTCGTCCTCGCCGCCGGGCAGGGCACGCGCATGAAGTCGTCCACGCCCAAGGTGCTGCACCGGCTCGCCGGACTGCCGCTCATCGGGCACGTCCTGCGCACGGCGTCGTCACTCAGCCCCGAGCACGTCGCCGTCGTCGTGCGGCACGAGCGTGACCGCGTCGCGGCCGAGGTCGTCGAGCGCGCCCCCGACGCGATCGTCGTCGACCAGGACGACGTCCCCGGCACCGGCCGTGCGGTCGAGGTCGCGGTCGAAGCGCTGCCCGCCGACTTCGACGGCGCCGTCGTGGTGCTGTCCGGCGACGTCCCGCTGCTCGACGCCGCATCGCTCCGGCTCCTCGTCGACGCCCACGTCGGCGGCGGCAACGGCGCGACCTTCGTGAGTGCCATCGCCCCGGACCCGACCGGCCTCGGACGGATCGTGCGCGACGCTTCCGGCGCCTTCGTCAGCGTCGTCGAGCACAAGGACGCGACAGCCGAGCAGCTGACCATCACCGAGGCGAACGCGGGCATCTACGCGTTCGACGTGGCACGCCTCCGGGCGGCCCTGCCGTCGCTCACCACGGCGAACGCCCAGGGCGAGAAGTACATCACCGACGCTCCCGCGCTGATCAGCGAGCGCGGCGGGCGCATCGACGTGGTCACCCTGACCGACCCGTGGCTCGTCGCCGGCATCAACGACCGTGCCCAGCTCTCCGACGCCGCGCGTGAACTCAACGCCCGTATCGTCCGCCGCCACCAGCTCGCCGGCGTCACCGTGCAGGACCCCGCGTCCACCTGGATCGACCTCGACGTCACGATCGAGCCCGACGCAGAGGTCCTGCCCGGCACCCAGCTCATCGGCGCCACCGCGATCGCCGCCGGTGCCGTCGTCGGACCGGACACCACGCTCCGCGACACCGAGGTCGGCGCCCGCGCCACCGTGAACCGCGTCGATGCCACCCTCGCCGTGATCGGGGACGCCGCCTCGGTCGGCCCGTTCGCCTACCTGCGGCCTGGCACGATCCTCGGTGACGACGGCAAGATCGGCACCTTCGTCGAGACGAAGAACGCCCGGATCGGCCGGGGCAGCAAGGTCCCGCACCTGTCCTACATCGGCGACGCCGAGGTGGGCGAGGACTCGAACATCGGCGCGAACACCATCACCGCGAACTACGACGGTGTGCACAAGCACCGCACCGAGGTCGGCTCGAACGTCCGTACAGGCTCGCACAACGTGTTCGTCGCCCCCGTTAGGATTGGTGACGGTGCGTACACCGGTGCCGGGACGACCGTCCGCAAGGACGTTCCGGCAGGATCGCTCGCGATCAGCTACGCCCCACAGCGCAACACCGACGGATGGGTCGAGGAACACCGACCCGGCACACCGGCGGCCGAGGCTGCTCGGCTCGCGAACGGCGAATAGATCCCGGCGACCACCCGTCGCCGACATCGACCCCTCGTGGGTCAGGGAGTGAGCACCGCACTTGTCCGGAATCAAGACAACCGGCCAGAAACGACTCGTCCTCGTCTCGGGGCGAGCACACCCGGCGCTCTCTGCCGAGATCGCGGAGGAGCTCGGGGTCGACCTCGTGCCGACCGATGCCCGGACCTTCGCGAACGGTGAGCTCTACGCCCGCTTCGACGAGTCGGTCCGTGGCTGCGACGCCTTCGTCATCCAGTCGCACACCGCGCCGATCAACGAGTGGCTCATGGAGCAGCTCATCATGGTCGACGCGCTGAAGCGTGCCTCGGCGAAGCGCATCACGGTCGTGGCGCCGTTCTACCCGTACGCCCGACAGGACAAGAAGGGCCGTGGCCGCGAGCCGATCTCGGCCCGCCTCGTCGCCGACCTGTTCAAGGCCGCCGGCGCGCACCGCATCATGAGCGTCGACCTGCACGCCGCGCAGATCCAGGGCTTCTTCGACGGCCCCGTCGACCACCTGTTCGCCATGCCGGTGCTGCTCGAGCGCTTCCGTCAGATCCTCGACCCGAAGACGCTCACCGTCGTGTCGCCCGACATGGGCCGCGTCCGTGTCGCCGACATCTGGTCCGAGAAGCTCGGCGCCCCGCTCGCCATCATCCACAAGCGCCGCGACCCGCTCGTGCCGAACCAGGTCTCGGTGCACGAGATCGTCGGAGACGTCAGCGGCCGCGTGTGCCTGCTCGTCGACGACCTCATCGACACCGGCCGCACGATCGCCAAGGCTGCCGAGGCGCTGAAGAACGCCGGCGCCACGGGTGTCGTCGTCGCCGCGACCCACGCCGTGTTCTCCGACCCGGCCACCGAGCTGCTGCAGAGCGAGTTCATCGACCGCGTGGTCGTGACGGACACCCTGCCCCTGCCGATGGACAAGCGCTGGGACCGCCTCGAGGTCCTGCCGATCGCCCCGCTCATCGCCCGTGCCATCCACGAGGTCTTCGACGACGGTTCCGTGACGTCGATGTTCGATGGCGCAGCGTAGCGGAGCCGTCGAACCATGGGCACAGCCGACGGCGCAGGACCATCTCCGCGACGTGACGTGTCCCGTTGCCCGTGGTGACCCATCCCGCGCGTGACGCCCTCGCGGCCCGGCTCCGGGCCGCGGGGAGCGTCTTCGCCGAGGACGAAGCCGACCTGTTGCTCGAGGCCGGTGACGGTGAGCCGGTGCGACTCCGGAGCCTCGTGCAGCGTCGGCTGGCCGGTGAGCCGCTGGAGTACGTGCTCGGGTGGGCCGCCTTCGACGGGCACCGTATCCGTGTGACGCCCGGCGTCTTCGTGCCGCGAACCCGCACCACCGTCGTCGTCGAGCAGGCTGCGCGTCGGCTGCAGCGCTACGACCGCGTGGTCGACCTGTGCTGCGGTGCCGGCGCGATCTCGGTGGCCCTGTTCGGTCGGGTCGGCGCGCTCGACCTCGTCGCCACTGACATCGACCCCGACGCCGTCGACGTCGCAGCCGAGAACATCGGCGACCGCGGCATCGTCGTCGCCGGAGACCTGTTCGCGCCGCTGCCCGATCGGTTCCGCGGGGCCGTGGCGGTCATCGCGGTGAACGCCCCCTACGTGCCGACGGCCTCGATCGAGCTCATGCCGAGCGAGGCCCGCGAGCACGAGCACCGTGTCGCCCTCGACGGTGGTGCGGACGGCCTCGACCTGCACCGCCGGATCGCTGCGGGTGCGGGGGAGTGGCTCCGCCCCGGTGGTGCTGTCGTCATCGAGGTGTCCGAGGCCCAGGCCGAAGCGTCCGCCGCTGCGTTCACGGCCGCCGGCTTCTCCGCCGTGGTCGAGCGGGACGCCGAGGTCGACGGCACCTGTGTCGTCGCGACACTGCCCGCCTGACCACGGCCCGTCCGCCTGCCTGGCCCGGTGCCAGTCTGGCCGTGGTGCCGAGTGGTCACGACATGCCGCTCAGGTTCGTCGAGGTGGCACGAAGTGTCGCCTGAGCGTTCGCCTACCGACGCTTTCTGCGCCCCCGGCGTTACGCACGTGGCGTGTCGCGCGACCACGGCGAGGGGTGGGGCGGGCTGTCACCGGGCCTCCAGGCCGTCTGGTGACCGGAGCGCGTCGGCGCCGAGTGGTCACGACATGCCGCTCAGGTTCGTCGAGGCGGCACGAAGTGTCGCTTGAGCGTTCGCCTACCGACGCTTTCTGCCATCTCGACGGCCGTCTGCGGGCGTGTCGCGGACTCGCTCCAGGACGGTCAGCGCGCGTCGACCGTCACCGTGTGCCAGCCCGTCGCACCGTTGGGCGCCGGCGGCCGGTCCACGCTCGTCTGCACCTCGCCGTCCGCACTGGTCGCGCGCACTTCGATGCGGTGCGAGCCGGCGGTCGGCGTCCACCGCACCACCCACTGCCGCCAGGTGTCCGCGGAGACCGAGTCGGCGAGTTCGGCGCGCTGCCAGTCGCCGCCTCCGACGCGGATCTCGACGGCCTTCACGCCCTTGTGCGGCTGCCACGCGACCCCCGCGATCGCGACCGGCTTGCCCGCGGTCACGGTCGACCCGTTCCGCGGGGTGTCGATGCGGGACTCGAGCTTGACCGGGCCACGCTCCGACCAGCCACGCGGTGTCCAGTAGCCCTGCGCGTCGGCGAACCGGGTGACCTCGAGTTCGGTGACCCACTTCGTCGCCGAGACGTACCCGAACAGGCCCGGCACGACCATCCGCACCGGGAACCCGTGCTCGGTCGGCAGGGGCTCGCCGTTCATCCCGACCGCGAGCAGCGCCGCG
This sequence comes from Curtobacterium sp. MCLR17_044, assembly GCF_003234435.1. Taxonomy (NCBI): domain Bacteria; kingdom Bacillati; phylum Actinomycetota; class Actinomycetes; order Micrococcales; family Microbacteriaceae; genus Curtobacterium; species Curtobacterium sp. MCLR17_044. The sequence continues at coordinate 60,249 of NZ_QKTC01000018.1, forward strand.
GTGCCTTGGTCCTGCAGCACGTCGAGCGGGGTGCCGGCGGAGAATCCGTCGATGCTCCGTGAGAGCACCATGTCGGCATCGCCTGTCGGACGTGCCCGGGCGAGGAGCTCCCGGATGGGGTAGCCCAGCCAGCGGGCCGTGCCGATGAGGTCACCGCCGACCTCGTTCGACACGCAGCTCAGGGTGGCCACGTGCTCCTCGAGGGGCAGCGCGAGCAGTTCGTCCCACGTCAGCGTGATCTCGTTCTCGACCGCGCCGTGGATGCGGAGCGACCAGTCGGCGGGGTCGACCTGCGGTACCCGCAGGGCCGTGTCGATCCGGTAGAAGTCGGCGTTCGGCGTGATGTACGGGGTGATGCCGTCGACGTCGAGCGACGCACCCGCGGGGACCGCCGGTGCAGCGGTCGCCGCGGCGGGCAGCCGGATGGCCCGCCTGGCAGCAGCGGCCGCCTGCATCGCGGACGACCCCAGCCGGGAGGCGGTGCCCACCACGACCGCGACGGTCGCCGTCGCGACGCCCCAGACCAGGAACGTCCGGCGCTCCGTCGACGCGGGTCGCGGTGCCGCCGTCGGCACGGTCGCCGCGGCCTCCCACCGGCGCAGCCGCTGGAGCAGCAGGCGCAGGACGACCACCGCTGCCGCGATGCCGAGGACCGTCGGGGCGCCGTCGAGGGTCCCGCTGCCCGAGCGGGTGCTGACGGCAAGCAGCGCCAGCACACCACCGGCGGCGAACACGAGGGCACCGAAGGGCGGTCGTGCACGTTCGAGGACACCGGCACCGGCGCTGATCGCGATGACGATCACCGTCATGAGCACGAACAGGGCGACCTTGTCCCCGGTGCCGAACACGGCGACCATGAAGTCCTTCGCACCCGGGGGAGCGAGGTCGATGACGGCGGATCCGACGGCGACCAGGGGGCTGCCCGCTCCGCCGAGCAGCAGCGCGCCGAACTCGGCGACACCGAGGAACGCGGCGGCGGCCACGACGCCGACGATCGCGGCGATCAGCGTCCAACGTCGGGTCGAAGGGGCATCGGGCCCGCCCGGGCCGTCCGACGGACCCGCCGTCGGTCGACCGATCGGTTCGTCCGTCGTCTCGGTGTTCACCGCCCGAGCGTAGGTCGCCCGGCCGCTCGTGGGCTGTGTGTGCGCGCTTCCCCGCGCGTTCATCGGGTTCGGCCAGCAGGTGGCGCGCGGCTCGTGGGAGGATCGGACCGTGCTGCAGCGTCCGGATGGTGTCCCGCGGTCCGGTCGTGCCCGCGGTGCACGGCGGACACCGATGTCTCCAGCACGTCGACTCGCCACCCTGCGCTGGGTCATCGTCGCCGTCTGGCTGGTCCTCCTGATCACCCGGATCATCGTTGTCTCGACGGCGCCGGGCGTCGACCTCTCCTGGTACGGCATCGTCGAGTTCGGCGCGATCGCGCTCGGCGTCGTGGTCATCGTGGTCGCCGTCGTGCGGACCGCGACGGCACGGCGGCGGCAGGCGGACGAGGCCCTCGCGCTCGCCATCCGGCGGATCGACCCGACGGTGTGGCTCGTCCCGGCGGCGCCGACACCGGAACTCCGTGGCATCGTCGATGAAGTCCGTCCGGACACCCACCTCGGTTCGCGCGTGACCTGGGCCTTCGGTGCCACCGAGGCCTCCCTGTGGGAACTCGACGAACGGCGGGCGACCCGGCTGCTCGTGATCCGGTGGAGTCGTGTCGTGCACGTCGGACTGGAAGACGTGGCGGACGGCGTAGACGGCTCGGACGGCTCGGACGGCTCGGGGCGAGACGGTGGCTCCGAGCGCCCTGGCCGTTCCGCTGGCGCTCGCCGCGCGTGTGCGGTGGCGATCCACCACGTGCGACCGGACGACACCCCCGCGGTGGCGACGTTCTTCGTGCGGACCGCCCCCGGTTCGCGTCGGCTGCTCGGGCGCGGTCCACGGCTTGACCGGCTCGTCGCCGACCTGGCACGGGAACGCATCGTCGCCTGACGCAACGGAGGGCCCCGTGGTCAGCGAGGCCCTCCTTGCAGAACCCGCACCGACCTCCGTGGTCGGCAGCGGGTGCTGTCGTCAGTGCGTGGACGGCTCCTGCTCGACCTCGCGGCGGTCGTCGTCGGACCACAGCGTGTGGAAGGTGCCGTCCTTGTCGATGCGCTGGTAGGTGTGTGCGCCGAAGAAGTCGCGCTGGCCCTGGATCAGCGACGCGGGCAGACGGTCGGACGCGAGCGAGTCGAAGTACGACAGCGCGGACGAGAAGCCCGGCGCGGGGACGCCTGACGCAGCCGCGATGCCGACGATGCGGCGCCAGGCGGCTTCGCCCTCGGCCACCGCGTTCGCGAAGTACGGGTCGACCAGCAGCGACTCGAGCTTCGGGTTCTCGGCGTACGCCTCGACGATGCGGTTCAGGAACTGGGCCCGGATGATGCAGCCGCCCCGCCAGATCTTCGCGACGTTGCCGAGGTCGATGTCCCAGCCGTACTCCTTCGCCCCGGCGATGATGAGGTCGAACCCCTGCGCGTACGCGACGACCTTCGAGGCGTAGAGCGCCGCACGGACGTCGTCGGCGAAGGTGTCCGGCACCTCGGCGATCTGCGGACGGTTCTTGACCGACTGCTGCACGGCGGCACGCTGCGTCGGCTTCGAAGACACCGCGCGGGCGAACACGGCTTCGCCGATACCCGAGACGGGGATGCCCAGGCCCACGGCGTTCTGCACGGTCCAGACGCCGGTGCCCTTCGAGCCGGCCGCGTCACGGATGACGTCGACGAGCGGCTTGCCGGTGTCGGCGTCACGCTGCTTGAGGACCTCACCGGTGATCTCGATCAGGTAGGACTCGAGGTCGCCCTTGTTCCACTCGTCGAAGACCTGCACCAGGTCCTCCACCGAGAGTCCGCCGACGCGACGGAGCAGGTCGTACGACTCGGCGATGAGCTGCATGTCGGCGTACTCGATGCCGTTGTGCACCATCTTGACGAAGTGTCCGGCGCCGTCGGTGCCGATGTGGGTCACGCACGGTTCGCCTTCGGCGACCGCGGCGATCGACCTCAGGATCGGCCCGAGCGTCTCCCAGGCCTCCTTCGAGCCACCGGGCATGATCGACGGACCCTTGAGGGCGCCCTCTTCGCCGCCGGAGATGCCGGTACCGACGAAGTTCAGGCCCTTCTCGCGCAGGTCGTGCTCACGTCGGATGGTGTCGTGGAAGTTCGCGTTGCCGCCGTCGACGATGATGTCGCCCGGTTCGAAGCGTTCGGCGAGCTGTCCGATCACGGCGTCGGTGCCCTTGCCGGCCTGCACCATGATGATGGCGGTCCGGGGCTTCGACAGCGAGGCGACGAACCCGTCGATGTCCTCGGACGCGATGAACCCGGCGTCGCCGTGCTCCTGGAGCAGCTCCTCGGTGCGGGCGTAGGTGCGGTTGTAGACCGCCACCGTGTTGCCTTCGCGCGATGCGAGGTTGCGGGCGAGGTTCGAGCCCATCACTGCGAGTCCGACGACTCCGATGTTCGCCTGACCGTTGTTGTCTGCCACGAGGGCCTCCTTTGTCCTGACGTTGGCGCCCAACCTACGACCGGCGGTCTGGGATCGCACAGGTGTTGCGGGAACTGGGGACCAGAGTTCACCGGATCAATACTGTGGAGGGATGAGCGAGCTCGCTGTCCACCCGCCCGTCCTCGTGATGGGGGTCTCCGGCTCCGGCAAGTCCACCATCGGCCAGGCGCTCACCGACGCCCTGGTCGCGCAGGGCGAACCGTGCGTCTTCGTCGACGCCGACGACCTGCACCCGGTCGCCAACAAGGAGAAGATGCGGCAGGGGATCCCGCTCACCGACGAGGACCGCTGGTCGTGGCTCGACGCCTGCGCCGAGCGGATCGCCGCGGTCGAATCGGACGGCTCCCGGTGCGTGATGGCGAACTCGGCGCTCAAGCGCGCCTACCGGGACCGTCTGCGCGCGTCCGCGCCGGGGCTCGTCATCGCCTTCCTCGACGGGTCGCGCGACCTGATCGCCGAACGGCAGTCCCACCGCCAGCACGAGTACATGCCGACGACGCTGCTCGACTCGCAGTTCGCGACCCTCGAGCGGCCGCAGCCCGACGAGGCCGCCGTCGCGGTGTCGATCGACGGATCGGTCGACGACACCGTGCGGGAGATCCTCGCCGCGCTCGCGGTCACCACCGCCTGACGAGCGTCGACGACCCGCGACGGATCCGGGCAGTTCCTCCACAGGGCGCAGCGCGGCCGTCGCCATCCCCAACCGATCCCCGGTCCCGTCCGCGTCGAGGGAGACGCTCGTACCGTCGCTCCATGACCACGATCACTGCCGCGCGTTCAGATACCACTCTTGATACCATCGACCCCATGGCCATGACCCTCCGACTCGACGACGACGAGGCAGCGGCGTTGCGCAAGCGTGCTGACCTCGAGGAGCGCTCGATGCAGGACGTCGCGCGCGCCGCCATCCGCGAGTACGTCGAGCAGCACAGCCGCAGCGATCTGATCGACGGCATCCTCGACCGAGAACTCCCGCGCTACGCCGAGGCGCTCGAACGACTCGGCAAGTGATCCACCTCACGACCGACGAGGCGTTGCACGTCGCTCGTCGGACCCTGGGAGCTGACTACGCGATCCGCGACGTCGGACTGCTCGAGGCGGCGGTCGCGCGACCCGCCGCGTCGGTGGGCGGGAACGACGCCTACCCGACGCTGGTCGAGAAGGCGGCGGCGCTCGTCCACTCCGCCGTCCGGAACCACGCCCTGGTCGACGGCAACAAGCGCCTCGGGCTCATGCTGCTCGTGGTCTTCCTCGGCGTGAACGGCGTCCGGCTCCACGCCTCGAACGACCAGGCGTACGACTTCATCGTCGCGATCGCCGAGGGGGAACTCGATTCCGTGCCGGAGATCGCTGCTGCTCTGACCTCGATGGTCTCGGACGCCTGATCGACAGCGCGGCGGCCGTCAGCCGTCGGCGATCAGCGGCGCACCGCACTGATCGCCCCGTGCGGCCGGTGCTCCGGAGCCGTGTGGGTGTGGACGTCCACGACGTCGAAGCCCGCTCCGTCCAGTAGCGCCGCCAGGGACGCGACCGGCCAGCGGTACGCGGTGACGACCGCGTGGTCGAAGGCCTCGACCGCGGCGCCCTCGAAGAACCCGAGCAGCAGCCCACCGCCGGGAGTGAGCACCCGACGGAACTCGTCGAGTGGCCCACCGATCTGCGACGGTTCGTGGTGGATCACCGAGTACCAGGCCAGGACCCCGTCGACGCTGCCGTCCGCGAGCGGGAGCGCGTCGAGCGACCCGACCCGGAAGTCGATGTCCGCGTCCACCGCGCCGTGCGTCCGTCGTGCGTGCTCGACGAACTCCGGCACCGCGTCGATGCCGCTGACACGGTGCCCCTGCCGTGCGAGGTGCGCCGTCCAGTGACCGGGGCCGCACCCGGCGTCGACCAGGGGACGGCTGCGACCGGCTGCCCAGGCGTCGACGAGGGCTCGGTCGTCGGGGTGGACGGTGTCCATCGACCCGAGCAGCGCCGCGTACTCGTCGGCCCGAGCGCCGTACGCCGCCGTCACCCGCTCCGTCATGCGCCCGACCGTACCGCCGCAGCGCCGAACCGTGCGAGGTTCCGTGTTCCGTGCGACCCGGCACCCCTCGCACCACGCACGGAACCTCGCACCACGCGGCAGCGCGGCGCCCGCCAGCGTCAGAGCTTGAACGTCGCCTTCGGGATGTCGGACACGATGCGGCGGGCGGTGCGGACGGCGTCCTCCTCCGAGACCTGGTGCGTGACCACGAGCGACGCCAGGTACGCCGCGTCCGCCCGCCGTGCCATGTCGTGCCGCGCCGGGATGGAGCAGTACGCACGGGTGTCGTCGATGAACCCGGAGGTCTTGGTGAACGACGCGGAGTCGGTGACGGCCGACCGGTAGCGCCCGATGGCCGCCGGGGTGTCGATGAACCACCACGGCGCGCCCGCGTACACGGCGGGGTAGAAGCCCGCCAGCGGCCCGATCTCGCGCGAGAAGACGGTCTCGTCGACGGTGAAGAGCACGAGGTGGAACCCGGGAGCGGTGCCGAAGGACTCGAGCAGCGGCCGGAGCGGCTCGGTGAAGGACCCGACCGCCGGCAGGTCGTGCCCGGTGTCCGGCCCGAAACGCTCGAGCGTCGGGGTGTGGTGGTTCCGGATCACCCCGGGGTGCAGCTGCATGACGAGACCGTCCTCGACGCTCATCTCCGCCCAGCGGTAGAGCATGTCATGCCGGTACGCCGTCGCCTCGGCCTCGGTGACCGACGACGCATCGCGCAGTGCCGCGGCGTGGATGCGTTCCCGCTCGCTCGACGGCAGGGGAGCGGAGCCCGCGTCGAGCACTCCGGTGTCCGTGGCGGTCGCGCCGTGTTCGATGAAGTGGTGGCGACGTGCGCGGAGAGCCGCCAGCAGCCCTGCGTGGGTGCCCGTGTCGATGCCGGCGGCCTCGCCGATCGACGCGACCACGGGCCTCCAGTCCGACCGCGTCGGGTCGAACACGGCGTCCGCGCGGAACGTGGGGAGCACCCGGCCGGTGAAGCCGGGATCCGCCGCGAGCTGCGCGTGCGCAGCGAGGTCGTCCGCCGGGCCGTCCGTGGTGGCGAGGACCTCGATGCCGAAGGCGTCGAAGAGCGCGCGTGGCCGGAAGGCGGGCGACGCCAGCAGGCCGGCGAGGTGGTCGTACTGGTCGTCCGCGTTCGCCGCGGACGGCGCCTGGTCGAGCCCGAACACGTCGTGCAGCTCCGTCTCGAACCAGTAGCGCACGGGGGTCCCGAGGAAGTCGTCCCAGTGCTCCGCCAGCTGCCGCCAGATGGCTCGGCCTGGCGGCGTCGGCTCAGCGGCACCGCGCCAGCGATGCGCCGACGCCGCCGGGCGAGCCTGCGAGCCCGGGCGGGGCCCCGACAGGTCCGCGCGTCCCAGCGCGGCCAGGTCCACCCCGTTCGCGTGCAGCAGGCGGAGCACGTAGTGGTCGGGCGTGATGAGCAGCGACGCAGGGTCGCTGAACGGCTGGTCCGAGGCGATCAGCGCCGCGTCGACGTGCCCGTGCGGCGAGATGATCGGGGCGTCCTTGACCGCCTCGTACACGGTGCGTGCCACGGCTCGCGCCCCAGGGTCGGCGGGGAACAGCCGGTCGGGGTGCGGTGCGAGCCGGGTGGGGGTGCTGGTGCGGGTCATCATCGACTCCTTCGAGGGCGGCGGGTTCGCCGGTGGCGAGTGCGGGATCAGTCGTTGTGGGCGCGCGGTGCCGGCCCGGTCGACTCGCGCACGGTCAGGTGGGTGGGCAGGGCGACGGCGCCGGACATGTGCTCCCCGGGCAGTTCGTCGGCGGGCAGCGCGCCGAGCCGTCCGAGCAGCATCCGGATCGCGACCCGGCCGGCACGTTCGATCGGCGAGGTCATCGTGGTGAGCGGCGGGTTGCAGAAGTCGGCGCCGAAGATGTCGTCGCAGCCCACGATGCTCATGTCCTCGGGGACGCGGACCCCGCGCTCCCGCAGCCGGGCCAGCATCCCGATGGCGATCAGGTCGTTGAAGGCGATGCACGCGGTCGCACCGGCGTGCACGGCGGCGTCGGCAGCCGCGGCGCCGGAGTCGACGAAGGGTGCGTGCGGTCCGACCCGGGCGACGCGGATCCCCAGGCGCTTGGCGACCTGCACGAGGGCGCGCCACCGACGCTCGTTCGACCACGAGCTGTCCGGCCCGGCGACGTACAGGATCTCCCGGTGTCCCAGCGACACCAGGTGCTGCACCGCCTGCTCCACCCCGCCGGGGGTGTCGATGAGCACCGAGGGCACGCCGGTGGGGCGACGGTTCACGACGACCAGGGGGATCCGCTCGGCGAACCGGGCGATCTGCGCGTCGGACAGGCGTGACGCCGTGAGCACGACCCCGTCGGCCTTCGCCCCGACGGCGGTGAGTGCGGCCATCTCGGCGTCGGCGGACTCCTCGGTGTCGACGAGCAGCTGCGTCCAGCCGGCCCCGGCGAGCTGGTGCTGGGTGCCGCGGATGACGTCGAAGTAGAAGGGGTTCGTGATGTCGGACACGAGCACGGCGACGGCGCGGGTGCGGCCGGAGGTCAGTGCCCGGGCCTGCGAGTTGGCGACGTAGCCGAGCTCGCGGGCCGCCCGCTGGATGCGCTCCTGGGTGACGGGGTTGACCCGGTCGGGCAGGGACAGGGCGCGGGAGACGGTGGACGCGGCGACCCCGGTGGCGTCAGCGATGTCGCGGATAGTGACGCGACGCGCGGCACCAGCGGCGGCGCCGGCAGCGCGAGCACCAACGGCGGCGCCCGCGCCAGCGGCGACGGCGCCACCAGCACCGCCCGCGGCACCGCCCGTGCGCCCGCCGCCGTCCGTCGAGAGGTCCTTCACGAGGCCGAACGTATTCGCCTCTGGCAACAAGTGGCAACCGGTTGCCGCATGTTGCCAACGGCGGAACAGTGGTGCCACCGAGCAGCGCCGCTCGGAGGAGGTCTCGAGGAGGAAACCCCCGTGAAGACGCGAAGACTGCAAGTCCGCACCATCGTCGGTGCCGTCGCCGTGGTCGCCCTCGCCGCACTGTCCCTGCAGGGATGTGCCGTGGTGAACGGCAGCGGCGACGACCCGAACACCCTCCGCGTGATGATGGGCGCGGACACCACCTACCCCAAGGAACGCAAGCAGTGGCAGCGGGAGACCGCCGCCGAGTTCAAGCGCACGACCGGTGCGGACATCCAGTGGGAGACCTACTCGTCCGCGCAGGAGGAGTTGACCGCGATCCAGACGAGCGTCATCTCCGGGCAGGGCCCCGACGTCTACGCGATCGGCACCACCTTCACCCCGACCGCGTACGCCACCGGTGCCTTCGTCGAGATGGGCACGAAGGAGTGGGACGCGATCGGCGGCAAGGACCAGTTCGACCCCGCGTCGTTCGGCATCTCCGGTCCGAGTGCGTCGAAGCAGATCGGGATCCCGTTCGCCAGCCGTCCGTTCGTGATGGCGGTGAACAAGGACCTGCTCGCGAAGGCCGGCATCACCGACATGCCCACCACGTGGGACGAGCTCACCGCCGACGCGAAGGCCACCACGGGTGACGGACGCCACGGGATGGCGATCGCCTACGCCGACGGCTTCGACCCCTGGAAGTTCGTGTGGGGGATGGCCCAGAACGCCGGCAACACGATCGTCGACGGCTCGAAGGCCGAGATCGACAGCACGGCCGTCGAGAACGCCTACCGCACCTACTTCGACTGGGTCACGAAGGACGGCGTCGTCGACCCGGCCGCGATCGGCTGGAACAACGCCCAGGCCCTCGCGCAGTTCACCGAGGGCAAGGCCGCGTTCTTCCCGATGACGACCACCACCGCCATCAACTCCTTCACGGACACCAAGGTCGACGGCAAGTACGAGTTCGCCCTGCTGCCGACCGTCCCCCCGGGGGCGTCCGAGCGGCCGTCCGACGGGATCGAGGCCGCCAGCATCCTGTCCGGCGACAACTGGGTCGTCGCCGACTACGGCACCAAGCAGGAGCTGTCGTTCGCGTTCGTCAAGCAGCTCAGCGCCCCGAAGGCCCAGCTCGAGTACTACGACTTGTTCGGCAACCTGCCGACCAACGCGTCGGCCGCCGCCGACCTGGCAGCCGACAACCCGCAGCTCAAGCCGATCATCGACGCCGGCCGCCTGTCCAAGCCGACCGCGTTCACCGGCGCCTGGTCCGACATCCAGCTCGCCCTGGTCGACGTGGTCGTGCAGTCGATCCCGTCGCTGAAGTCCGGCGAGGTCACCGACGACCAGCTCCGCAAGCGACTGCAGGACGCCCAGAAGGACGCCCAGGCCACCCTCGACCGTCAGAAGAACGGAGGTCTGTGATGACCAGCACGCAGACCAGGCCCCGCACCGACGCGGCGCCGCCCCGGCCGGTCCGCCCGGCCGGCAAGACGCCCCTCTACAAACGCGAGCGCCCGCTGTGGATGCTCCTGCCCGGCGGGGTCCTCATGCTCGCCGTCATCGTGGTGCCGCTCCTGGTGGGCTTCTGGATCGCGATGCTCGACCTCGACCAGTACACGCTCCGCCAGTGGTTCAGTGCCCCGTTCGTCGGGTTCGCGAACTTCACCGAGGCGTTCACGAACTCGCCGCTGCTGCACTCCATCTGGATCTCGGTGTCGCTGTCGGTGCTCGTCACCGCGGTGACCGTGCCGATCGGGGTCGCCGCCGCGATCTCGACGCAGAACCGGTTCCCCGGTCGCGGGCTCGTCCGATCGATCTACCTGATCCCGTACGTGCTCCCGGCATTCGTCGTCGGCACGTTCTTCCGCACGATGCTCCAGCCGCAGGGGGTCGTGAACTCGATCCTGCACACCGACGTGCTGTGGCTGAACGGCTCGGCGTCGTACTGGGCGCTCGCCGGCGTGATGATCTGGACGAGCTGGCCCTTCGTCTACCTGCTGTCCCTGGCCGGACTGCAGGCCGTGGACAACGAGGTGCACGAGGCCGCCGCGCTGGACGGGGTGACCTGGTGGGCGAAGCTGCGGTACATCATCTTCCCGTACCTGCGCGGACCCCTCAGCCTCGCGGTGATCATCTCGATCCTGCACAACATCAACAACTTCACGCTGCCGTTCGTGCTGTTCGGCATCCCGCTGCCGTCCAGCGTCGAGGTGATGCCCGTCCTGACGTACATCGCGAGCTTCCAGTCGTTCCGCTTCGGCCTGTCCGCCGCGATGGCGATCTGCTCGCTCGTGATCGTGGCGATCCCGCTGTTCGTCTACCTGCGGGCGGTCAAGCTCGACACCGGCGACGACGCCGGCCCCAACCGGAAGCAGCGTCGCGCCGACCGCGCCACGCTCGCCGCCGCGCCGACCGCCGCCGACATCGACGGAGCACGCGCATGACCACCCCGAGCACGTCCTTCAGCACCCGCACCCGCCCCACCGCGACGCTCACCGAGAGCATCACGACCGGCAACGGCGGGCGACGGAGCAAGCGTCCCTACGACACCGACGTCACCCGGCTGCTGCCGCGCTGGCTGCTCGTCACCGTCATCGCGGTGATCATCGCGTTCATCGCCGTGCCGGTGCTCTACATCCTGTTCGGCTCCGTCAACTCCGACGTCGCCGTCGCCCGCGGCGAGTACTTCCCGTCCGAGTTCACGCTGTCGAACTACGTCGAGATCTGGTCGACGGTCGCCCTCGGCGAGGGACTGGTGAACTCGATGCTCACCGCCGGTGCCGTCGCCGTCGCGAGTGCCGCGCTCGCCGTGTCCACGGCCTACGTGCTCGTCCGGTTCCGGTTCCTCGGGCGGCTGACGATCCTGCGTGGGCTCCTCGCCCTGCAGTCGATCCCCGGCACGCTCCTGCTCCTGCCGGTCTTCGTGGTGTTCTCGAACATCGCCAGCGCCACCGGCGTGCAGATCATCGGCACCCGCTGGGGCCTGTTCGTCACCTACCTGACCTTCGCCCTGCCGTTCTCGACGTGGGTCATGGTCACCTACCTGCGCGGCCTGCCGAAGGAGCTCGAGGAAGCGGCGCGCATCGACGGCGCCAGCTCGACGAAGATCCTGACGAAGATCGTCCTCCCGCTGTCGTGGCCCGGCATCGTCGTGTCCGCGATCTTCGCCTTCCTGCTCGGCTGGAACGACGTCCTGTTCTCCACGATCATGACGACCCCGAACACCCGGACGGTCGCCGTGGTCCTGCAGGTGCTCGGCACCACCCAGGAGGGCGGCGCCGTCCCGATCTACGGCCAGATGATGGCCGCCTCGATCGTCTGCGCCGTCCCCGTCGTCGCCCTGTACCTGATCTTCCAGCGCTACCTGGTCGGCGGGCTCACCGCCGGCTCCGTCAAGTAGCGCTGTGCAGTCTGCCGACTTGTCCACAGACTGCCTGGAGGCGCGGTGCCAGCCCGCCCCGCGCCTCCAGGCTGGTCGCATGAAGGGAATGCAATGACCCAGCCCAGTTGGGAACTCTCCGGTTTCGGCGACGAGATCGACGCCGATCCGGTCGTCCAGGTCGCGGTCCTCCAGGCGCTCGGCGCGAGCGCCATCGAGGTCCGCAGCGCCTGGGGCGTCAACGTCGTCGACCTCGACGAGGACCAGCTCGCCGGCCTCCACCGGCTGCTCGACGAGCGCGGGCAGAACGTGTCCGCGATCGCCTCGCCGATCGGCAAGGTGCCCGTCGACGAGCCCGTCGAGCACGAGGTGTCACGGCTCGCCCGTGCGATCCGTGCCGCGCACGCCCTCGGCACGACGAACATCCGGATCTTCTCGTTCTACTTCGAGGGCCGCAGCCCCGACGACGTCCGCGACGACGTCCTCGTCCGGATGCGAGCGCTGGCCGACCTCGCCGAGCGCGAAGGCGTGACCCTGCTGCACGAGAACGAGAAGGACATCTACGGCGATGTCCCCGCGCGCGTGCTCGACATCGTCGAGAGCGTCGGTTCGTCCGCGCTCCGCCTGGCCTGGGACAACGCGAACTACGTGCAGTGCGGCGTCCGGCCCTTCACCGACGGCTGGGAGCAGCTCGCCCCGTACGTCGACTACCTGCAGGTCAAGGACGCCCTCGCCGCCGACTCGTCGGTGGTCCCCGCGGGCGAGGGTGACGGCGAACTGCTCCAGACCCTCACCGCGCTCCGCGACGCCGGGTACTCCGGGTACGCGTCGCTCGAACCGCACCTCAGCGATTTCACCTCCCTCGGCGGGTTCTCCGGTCCCGCGGCCTTCGGTCGTGCCGGCCGGGCCTTCCGCACCCTCACCGACCAGATCGGAGTCACCCTGCGATGACCGAACCCACCAACCCGCTCCGCCTGGCCGTCGTCGGCGCCGGTGTCATCGGACGCCACCACGCCACCGTCGCTGTCCACCACCCCGACCTGCAGGTCGTCGCCCTCGTCGACGCCGTGCCCGAAGCCGCCACGAGCGCAGCCGACGCAATCGAGGAGCTGGGCGTCGCCCGCCCGATCACGACGTCCACCATCGAGGAGGCGATCGACCAGACCGACATCGACGTCGTCGCGATCTGCTCGCCGTCCGGCATGCACGTGCAGCTCGCCGAGGCCGCCCTGGCCGCCGGCAAGCACGTCGTCATCGAGAAGCCGCTCGACACCACGATGCCCCGGGCCCGGCAGATCGCGGCGCTCGCCGCAGCCGCTCGTGACCGCGGGCTCGTCACGAGCGTCATCAGTCAGCACCGCTTCGACCCGGCGTCGGCGGCCGTCGCCCGGGTCGCGCACGACGGCGGGTTCGGCACCGTGACCTCGGGGCTCGCGAGCGTCGCGTGGTACCGGTCGCAGGGGTACTACGACTCCGGTGACTGGCGCGGCACCTGGGCGCTCGACGGCGGCGGCGCGGTGATGAACCAGGGCGTGCACACCGTCGACCTGCTCGTCTGGGCGCTCGGTCGTCCGGTCGAGATCTCCGCGCAGACCGGCCTGCTCGCGCACGACCGGATCGAGGTCGAGGACACCGCCGTCGCCACCGTCCGGTTCGCCGGCGGGGCGCTCGGGGTCGTCCACTGCACGACCGCCGCGTACCCGGGGCTCTCCGCCCGGTACGCCGTGTACGGCACGCACGGCTCCGCCATCGTCGACGACGACCGGCTCGCGTACTTCCACATCGCCCCGGACACCGCCACGCTCGAGTCCGCGTCCACCACGTCGAACGCCACCGCGGTCGCCGGTGCGGTCGACCAGAAGGACCGGATCGTCCCGCCCGAGCACGTCGTCGGCGGCCCGGCTGAACCCGACCACTTCGCCGCGGGGCACGCTCGGCAGTACACGGACATCGTCGACGCGATCCGGCAGGGACGCGAACCAGGTGTCACCGTCGACGCGGCCCTGGTGTCGCTCGCCACCGTCCGCGGGCTCTACGTCAGCGCGACGCTCGGGCAACCCGTCCGCATCGACGACGTGATCGAGGGCAAGTACGACGATGTGGTGCCGGTCGTCGGCACACCCGCCACCGCCAGCGCGACCGAAGGAGCCACCCGATGAAGTTCTCCGTGTTCACCGCCTCCACCCCCGACTGGACCCCGTCCGAAGCCGCCGAGACCCTGGCCGCGCAGGGCTGGGACGGCATCGAGTGGCGCATCGTCGACGACCGCCCGGCCGACGGCGTCGAGGTCCCCGCTGAGCGGTCGTTCTGGGCGGGCAACAACTCGACCTGGCAGTACACGGGCATCCGCGACCGGGTCGGCGAGATCGCCCGGGTCACCGACGCCGCCGGGCTCGAGTACTCGGGCATCGGCGGCTACCAGCCGGCCGCCGACCACGACGGCGTCGAGACCATGCTGCGCGTGACCAGCGAACTCGGCGCCCGGCAGGTCCGCGTCACGATGCCGCACTACCGTGCCGAGCAGGAACGCACCGGTGAGACCTACCCGCAGCTCTTCGACCGCACCCGCGCCGACCTCGAGTGGGTCGCGTCGCGTGCCTCGGAGCTCGGCGTGAAAGCACTCGTCGAGCTGCACCACATGACGATCACGCCGTCGGCCTCCGCGGCACTGCGACTGATCGACGGTCTCGACCCCGCACACGTCGGCGTCATCCACGACCTCGGCAACCTCGTGATCGAGGGGTACGAGGACCACCTCGCCGCGTTCGAACTGCTCGGGCCGTACCTGGCACACGCCCACGTGAAGAACGCCCGCTGGGTCGACACCGGCGACACCCGTGCCGACGGCAGTTCGATCTGGCAGCACGAGTGGGCACCCCTGCGCACCGGCCAGGCGTCGGTGTCCGAGTACCTCGACGCGCTCCGCCAGGTCGGGTACGACGGGTGGGTCACCATCGAGGACTTCTCCACCGACCTCCCGCTCGAGACCCGCACCGCCGACAACCTGGCGTACCTCCGCTCCCTCGTGCCGGTGTCGGCATGACCGATCGGCGTCCGGGCATCGTCCACCTGGGGGTTGGCGCGTTCGCTCGTGCCCACCTCGCCTGGTACACCGCCCACACCACGGGGGAGCCGTGGGGGATCACCGCCTTCACCGGCCGCTCGCCCGCCGCCGCGGACGCGTTGACCGCGCAGGACTGCCGGTACACGCTCGTCACCCGAGCCGCGTCCGGCGACGGAGCCGAGGTGGTCGACACGATCGTGGCCGCCCACCCGGGCAGCGACGACACGGCCTGGAGGCACGTGGTCGCGTCCCCGGAGACGACCATCGTCACGCTGACGGTCACCGAGCAGGGCTACCGGTCCGGTTCCGACGTGCCGGCGCGGCTGGTCACGGGGCTCGACGCCCGCCGTGCCGCCGGCTCCGGGCGCATCGCGCTGGTCAGTCTCGACAACCTGACGCACAACGGGGCGGTCCTGCGGGACGCCGTGCTCGACGCCGTCACCGACGACGCCCTGCGCGACTGGATCGAGGCGTACGTCACGTTCCCGAGCTCGATGGTCGACCGGATCACCCCGGCCACCACCGACGACGACGTCGCGCGCCTGTCGGAACTGCCGGGTGCGCTCGCCGGAGACCGGGTCCCCGTCGTCACCGAGCCGTTCGCCGAGTGGGTGCTCGAGGACGCCTTCGACGGGATCGATCGCCCCGCATGGGAGACCGCCGGGGTGCGCATCGTCGACGACGTCACCCCGTACGAGCAGCGGAAGCTCTGGCTGCTGAACGGCTCGCACTCGCTCCTCGCCTACCTGGGGCTGCAGCTCGGCCACGACACCGTGGCCGAGGCTTTGGGCGACCGGGTCTGTCGCACCGCCGTCGAGCAGCTCTGGGACGAAGCCGCGCTCGAGCTCCCGCTGCCCGAGGCCGAGGTCAGAGAAGCCCGCACGGCCCTGGTCGAACGGTTCGCCAACCCGCGCATCCGGCACACGCTTCGGCAGATCGCGTCCGGCGGCTCGCAGAAGCTGCCCGTCCGTGTCGTCGACGTCGTGCGGCACCGGCTCGCCCGCGACCCCTCGGCCGGCATCGGCACCGGAGCGGCCACCGCCCTCGCCGCGTGGTGGTTGCACGTCACCGAGCGACCCGACCTGGTGGACGACCCCGGTGCCCCCGGGCCAGACTCGGACGTGCACGACGTCCTGGCCGTCGTCGCGCCCGACCTCGACACCACCCCCGTGGTCGCCGCCGTGACGGCGGCGGCCGACCGCATCCGCACCGCCGCGGCACGCGCCCGCGAACGCTCCAACGGAGGAGTCCACGCATGACCGACACGACCACCACCAACCCCGCGGCCCCGGTCCCCGGCGCCACCGACAGCGGGCCGGCCGAGACCACCGCCGGCCGTCCGGACACCTGGGCCTCGGCGGACCGCGGCCAGCTGATCGAGCGGGCCGAGGTCATCGTGACCAGCCCGAACCGGAACTTCGTGACGCTCAAGCTCACCACGGCCGACGGCGTCACCGGGCTCGGCGACGCCACCCTGAACGGCCGCGAGCTCGCGGTCTCCGCCTACCTGTCCGAGCACGTCGTCCCGCTGCTCGTCGGCCGTGACGCCAGCCGCATCGAGGACGCCTGGCAGTTCCTGTACCGGTCGTCGTACTGGCGCCGTGGTCCGGTCACGATGGCCGCGATCGCCGCCGTCGACATGGCCCTCTGGGACATCAAGGCGAAGGTCGCCGGGATGCCGCTGTACCAGCTGCTCGGCGGGGCATCGCGCACCGGGCTCATGGCGTACGGCCACGCCTCGGGCAAGGAGCTGCCCGAGCTGTTCGACTCCATCCGCGAGCACCAGGAAGAGGGCTACCGCTCCATCCGGGTGCAGACCGGTGTCCCCGGCCTCGAGTCCATCTACGGCATCGCCTCGAACAGGACCACCGAGGGCAACGCCGGCGTCCGCTACGACTTCGAGCCCGCCCAGCGCGGTGCGTACCCGGCGATGGAGGACTGGGACACCCGCGCCTACCTGCGCCACGTGCCCACCGTGTTCGAGGCCGTCCGCAACGAGTTCGGCCCCGAACTGCCGCTGCTGCACGACGGCCACCACCGGATGACCCCGCTGCAGGCCGCCAAGCTCGGCAAGTCGCTCGAGCCCTACGACCTGTTCTGGCTCGAGGACTGCACCCCCGCCGAGAACCAGGAGGCCCTGAAGCTCGTCCGGCAGCACACCACGACGCCGCTGGCGATCGGCGAGGTCTTCAACACCATCTGGGACTTCAAGGACATCATCCGCGACCAGCTCATCGACTACGTCCGCGGTGCCGTCACGCACATGGGCGGCGTCACGCCGCTCAAGAAGACGATGGAGTACGCGGCGCTCTACCAGGTCAAGTCCGGCTTCCACGGGCCGACCGACATCTCCCCGGTGGGCCTTGCCGCGCAGATGCACCTCGGGCTCGCGATCCACAACTTCGGCATCCAGGAGTACATGCAGCACGGACCGCAGACCAACCAGGTGTTCCACCAGACGTTCACGTTCACCGACGGCTACCTGCACCCGGGTGACGAGCCGGGCCTCGGGGTCAGCCTCGACGTCGACGAAGCCGGCAAGTACCCCTACGAGCAGGCGTACCTGCCCTTCAACCGCCTGGCCGACGGCACCGTCCACGACTGGTAGTCCCTGGCATCCTGGCTGGCACAGTGGTCGCATGGAGTTCGCCGACGTCGCCAGGGAGCTGTTGCTCGTCGCGCCGCAGGACTTCGTCGCCGAGCGCACCGCACGGCAGCGCGCGGTGCGGAAGGACGACAGTGCCCTCGCCACGGCGGTCGGGAAGCTCCGGAAGCCCGCCCCGGCCGCATGGGTGATCGACCTGCTCGCCCACGACGGTGCCCTCGACGACGCCGTCGACCTCGGACCGGCGCTCCGCAAGGCGCAGGCCGACGCCGACCCCGACGCGATCCGGACCCTCCGCCGGCAGCGCGCCGAGGTCGTCGACGCCCTCGCACAGGCCGGTGCGGACCTGGCGTCCGACGCCGGACACCCCGTCACCCCGGCGGTGCTCGAGCAGGTCCGATCGACGATCGAGGCGGCGATGGCGGACCCGCACGCCGGCGCGGCCGTCCGGTCGGGGCTGCTCGTGACGGCGCTCGAGAGCGTGGGGTTCGACGCGGTCGACCTCGACGGGGCGCTCGCGGATCCGGACGCGGTGCCCGATGCCTGGTCCGGCAGCGATGCCCCACCCATCCCCATCTCCCAGGCGAGGGGTGCGCGGGAGGCGAGCCGTGCCTCCAGGCCCGCGCAGCGCGACGCTCCGGAACCGGACGCCGATCCCGAACCGAAGCGCGACCCGGCTGCCGACCGGGAGGCCGCGCGCCAGGCCGAGACCGCAGCGCGCACGGAGTCCCGCGATGCCGACGCCGCACTCGACACCGCCGAGGCCGATCTCGAACAGGCGGAGGAGCGCCGCGCGGAGCTCCAGCGTGCCCTCGAGCAGGCCGAGGCCGAGATCACCCGGCTCGAGGCAGCCCGCGACGACGCTGAGGCGGCGAGCGACCGGGCGCGCGACGTCCTCCACGCCGCGCAGGAGCACCGGCGGGAGGTCGGCCGCTGAGCCGTCCGGCGCGACCTCATCACCTCGGATGAAAAGCGGCCGCACGGCTCGGTCCCCGTCCGGCGAGGCCCATACGCTCGCGTCATGACCTCCCTCCTCCGCCGGTACCGGCACCTGCTGGCCCCCGCCGCCGGCGCCGTGTACCTCGTGCTCTGGATCGTCGCCGAAGCCGGACGCGCGGGGCTCGCCGACCACGTCGTCGTGGTGTCGGCCTTCGCCGTCGCCATCGGCCTCGCCGCGTGGATGCCCGCGACCGCGCTCGGACTGGTCGTCGGCATCCCGCTCCTGCAGGCGGCCCGGCTGCTCACCCGACCGACCGACACGACCTGGCCGGAGTACCTGGCGATCGCGATCGTCGTCGGCATCGTCGGCGCCGGTCGGTCCGACCTGCTCCGCTACGTGGCGGTCCCCGTGCTCCTGCTCGCGAGTGCGGCAGCTGCCTGGGCGATGGCGGTCCCGACCGCTGCCGACCAGGACGTCTGGGGCAGCTGGGTGGGGAACTCCGGCGGGACCCGTTCCGACCTCGTCACGATCACCTTCGCGTTCGTCGGGGTCAGCGGTGTCGCCTGGGCGGTCGGCGTGGCCATCGGTGCCGCGTGGCGGATCGGCCTCGCGCGGGTCCGGGTGGTCGAGGCGCAACGCCGCACCGAGGTGACCACCACCGAACTCCGGGCCGAGCAGGACCGCGCGCGGATCGCCCGCGACGTGCACGACTCGCTCGCCCACTCACTGGCCGTCGTCGTGTCCCAGGCCCAGGGTGCCGCGGCCATCGCCGTGCGGGACGAACACGCCGCCCGGGCGCTGCAGGACATCGCCGACGTGAGCCGCTCGGCACTGGGTGACGTCCGGTCCCTGGTGGAACGCATCCAGGCGAGCGACGACGCCGACCGCCACGGGCTGTTCGACGTCCCCGACCTGGTCGAGGACATGCGGGAGCTCGGGATGACCGCGACGTTCGAGGAGCACGGCGCCGGACTCCTGCCCGCGGGCAGTGCCAGCGCGGTGCACCGGATCGTGCAGGAGAGCCTGACGAACGTGCTGAAGCACCAGGGGCGGACAGCGACGGCCCGGGTGGCGCTCGATTGGCGCGGCCCGGGGCTCGGCGTCGTCGTGACGTCACGGGGGACCGAACCCCTCGTCGAGCTCGACGGTGTCGGGTCCGGTGTCGCCGGGATGCAGGAGCGTGCCCGACTGGCCGGCGGCTGGCTGCGTGCCGGTGTCGGCGACACCCCGGACGAGTGGGTCGTCACCGCGTGGCTGCCGACGACCGCCGCCGTGCCGACCACGGCGACGGTGGACACCGACACCGACACTGAGGCCGGCACCGACACCGAGGCCGTCCTGCCGGAGCACGTCCGATGAGCGCCGTCCGCGTCGCCGTCGTCGACGACCAGCGGCTGTTCGCCACCGGGATGCAGATGCTCGTCGACGCCCAGGACGACATGACCTGCGTCGGGACCGCCGGTGACGGTGCCGCCGCCCTCGAGCTCTGCGCCGCCGAACACCCCGACGTGCTGCTGCTCGACCTGCGGATGCCGGTCATGAACGGCATCGAGGCCCTGACGCGGCTCGCCGCGTCGACCCAGGACCGCCCGCGGGTCGTCGCGCTCACGACCATCCGCCGCGACGACGCCGTCCTCGCAGCACTCCGCGCCGGAGCCGCCGCGTTCCTGACGAAGGACGCCCTGCCCGACGTCGTCACCGCGACCATCCGCGACGTGCACGCGGGCCGACCGGCCCCGACCGAAGCCGAGGCGCTGGACCTGCTGCGCGCCCAGGGCACCCCGGCCGTCACCGATCGGCGCGACGAGGTCCTCGACGCGTTGACTGCCCGCGAGCGCGAGGTCTTCCTGCTCGTCGCGAAGGGGCTCAGCAACGCCGAGATCGCCGAGTCGGTCTTCCTGAGCGACGCCACCGTGAAGACCCACGTCCGCGCCGTCCTGACGAAGCTCGGACTCCGGAACCGGATCCAGGTCGTCATCACCGCACACGAACGCGGCCTCGTCCGCGCCTAGGGGGGAACCATGCAGATCACGAACCGCGTCGCGAAGACCGGCACCCTCGTCGTCGTCCTCGCCGGACTTGCCACCGCCGTCGTCCACGGGCTGCCCGAACGCGCCGACGTCGCGGTCGCACCCACCGTCGAACAGGACAGCACGGCGTGGGCGATGCCGCTCGACGCCTTCGTCGCACCGGCCTCGTCGAAGACCACGTACGCGGAGAACCTCGTGGCTGAGCCCTGCCTGCGGAAGGCCGGCCTCGACGACCCGGCTCCCTGGGCGACCGCGGCCGGGCTGCAGGCCGACGACGACGCGGCCGACACCGCCGCCCGGGCGAACCCCGCACCCGCACTCGCGACCACCCGGCCCCTCACCACGGCGCTCGCCGAGGCCCGCGGCTACCACGGGCCGTCCGTCGCCGGTGCGAACCAGGAGGGCATGCGGAAGTGGGGGTACGACCCAGACCGCCAGGCCGCGTTCGCCGCGCTCCCGGACGACGTGGCCGCCCGCTGCTGGAAGGCGGCCCGGAAGACGCTCGGCACCACGCTGCGCGGCACCGAGCAGACCGCGTCCGAACTCGCCCAGCGCCTGACGTACCTGGCGGCGCTGGACGCACGCCAGGACGACCCGGTCCGCACCGCCGCGGCCGGGTGGCGCACCTGCATGGCGCCGTCCGGTGTGCCGGACCTGCCGGAGGGTCCGGAGGGCATGCCGACCCCCTCGATGCACGTCAGCGCCCGTGACGGCGACCAGGTCGTCCTGTTCTCGGACGATCCGGGGAAGGCCGAGGTCGCCGTCGCCGAACGGGACGTCGCGTGCCAGGAGTCAACCGGCTACCGCAGCGCGCTGTACGCGGCGGAGTGGGAACGGCTGCTGCACCTCACCGCGACCGACGCGGCCGCGCTCCGGAAGGGTTCGACGCGGCAGCCGCAGGTGGACGCCCGCCTCGACCGGGTGATCGCGCGGCTCGCGCCGGCGGCACCGACGGACGTCGACTGACGCGGCGGTCGCGGGGAGCGGTCGTGGGGGGAGCGCCCCGCGCCCGCCGCGTGGGGACGACGGACGGGAGGCCCGTGGCAGGACTGCCACGGGCCTCCCGTCCGTCCCGGTGCGCGTCCGGATCGTGACGCGCGACACGCCCGGACGGCCCTGCTAGACTCAGTCCCTGACTTCGGCGAGGGCTGCGTACGCGCGGCCGTGATCGACGCGGTGGGATACCCGGCAAGACCCTGGGATCGTTCCTCACGCGTGCACGCGTTCGAGTTGCAACACCACAGACCCCCACGATGCCGGCACCCCGGCGTCGTCCCCGACACCAGGAGGCACCATGGCCGACTACACCAAGCTCGCAGCGGAAGTCCGCACCAAGTTCGGCAAGGGCGCTGCTCGCAAGCTCCGCGCGGCCGACAAGATCCCCGCGGTCGTCTACGGCCACGGCACCGAGCCGAAGCACATCTCGCTGCCCGGTCACGAGACCATGCTGCTCGTCCGTACCGCCAACGCGGTCGTCGACCTCGACATCGAGGGCGCTGCGCAGCTCGCCCTCGTCAAGGACGTCCAGCGTGACCCGGTGCGCCAGATCATCGAGCACATCGACCTCGTGGTCCTCCGCCGCGGCGAGAAGGTCACGGTCGACGTGCCCGTCGTCATCGAGGGCGAGTCGTTCTCCGGCACCATCCACGTGCAGGACCTCAACACGATCTCGCTGCTCGTGCTCGCCACCGACATCCCGGAGCACGTCTCCGTGAACGTCGAGGGCCTCGAGGACGGCGTGCAGATCCACGCCGCGCAGCTCGAGCTCCCCGAGGGCGCCGAGCTCGAGACCGACCCCGAGGCGCTGGTCGTCGCGATCGTCACCCCGCGTGGCACCGCTGACGACGACGCTGCCGACGAGGCCTCGGCCGAGGCCGGCGCCGAGTCGGGTGCCGAGGGCGCCGCGGACTCCGAGTAACACCCCTTCGAAGACATCTGGTCGACGCTGTGACGGATCGAATCCTCGTGGTGGTCGGGCTCGGGAACCCCGGGCCCGACTACGCCGGCAACCGCCACAACGTCGGCCAGATGGTCCTCGACGAACTCGCCTCCCGCATGGGAGCGACGTTCAAGAAGCACAAGACGCCGAACCAGGTCGCCGAGGGGCGCCTGGTGCCCGGCGGCACCCGACTCGTGCTGGCGAAGCCCGGGTCGTTCATGAACACCTCGGGCGGACCGGTCTCCTCGGTGCTCGGGTTCTACAGCGCCACCCCGGCCGACCTCGTCGTCGTGCACGACGAGCTCGACCTGCCGTTCGACACCGTCCGCCTGAAGGGCAGTGGCGGGCACGGCGGGCACAACGGGCTGCGCGACATCATCAAGGCCACCGGGACGAACGAGTTCATGCGCGTCCGGGTCGGCATCGGGCGTCCCCCCGGTCGGCAGGACCCGGCCGACTACGTGCTGCGTGACTTCTCCACAGCCGAGAAGAAGACGCTGCCGATCCTGCTGGCCGACGCGGCCGACGCGGTAGAAGCGATCGCCGAGGTCGGGCTGCTCGCCGCACAGCAGCGCGTGCACGCTCCGTCCTGAGCGCTCCGTGCCGGGCGTCGGCGCTGTTCGCCCGTCGCGCACGTCGCGGCCGGTGTCGGTGGCGGCCGGTACCATCTCCTGAGTGACGATCTCGGGCATCATCCCTGCGCTCTCGCGCGCCTCCGCCTTCGATCGCGTGCTGCGCGCCGCACCGCGCGACGCCGACTTCTCCGTCGTGGACGGCCTGCGCGTGCCGCTGCTCGGCGCGCTGCTCGCCGAGCGCAACGGCCCGCAGTGCGTCCTCGTCATCACGGCGACCGGGCGTGAGGCCGAGGCGGTCCGCGAAGCGTTCGGCAGCTACGTCCCCGATGCCGACGTGCTCGAGTTCCCGGCGTGGGAGACCCTGCCGCACGAACGCCTCAGCCCGAGTGCCCAGACCGTCGGCACGCGCATCGCGACGCTCCGGAAGCTCGCGGCGTGGCAGGCGGCGGACCCGGCCGAGCGTCGCCAGACCATCGTGGTCGCGAGCGTCCGAGCCGCGCTGCAGCCGATCGCGAGCAACCTGACGTCCCTGGCGCCCGTGGTGCTGCGGACCGACTCGCGGGGCAACGACCTGGCGGCGATCGCGTCCCAGCTCGTGGACCTCGCCTACTCGCGCGTCGACCTCGTCACCCGCCGTGGTGAGTTCGCGGTGCGCGGTGGCATCCTCGACGTCTTCCCGCCGACGGCCGACCACCCGGCACGCGTCGACTTCTTCGGCGACGAGATCGAGGCGATCAAGGCGTTCTCCGTCGCCGACCAGCGCACGACCGAGGACGACCTCGGCTCGGTCGAGCTGACCGCCTCGCGCGAACTCCTGCTCAGCGACGACGTCCGGCAGCGGGCGCGCGAGATGCTGCACGAGTTCCCGAACCTGTCCCAGATGCTCGCGAAGATCGCCGAGGGCATCCCGGTCGAGGGCATGGAGTCCCTCGCCCCGGCGCTCGTGCAGGACCTCGTGCCGATGACCTCCTACCTGCCGGACGACGCCACCATCGCGGTGTTCTCGCCCGAGCGGGTGAACGGCCGGGCGAACAGCCTCGCCGAGACGAACACCGAGTTCCTGCAGGCGGCCTGGAGTGCAGCGGTCGCCGGTGCCCAGGCCCCGATCGACCTCGACGCGGGCAACTTCCTGACCGTGCAGCAGCTCAAGAACACCCGGGGGCAGCGCACCTGGTGGACGGTGTCGCCGTTCGACTCCGGCCTCGACGAAGGGGACACCGAGCGCGTCCTCACCGACGCCGAGGCCGCTGCCGAGGCCGGCGAGTACATCCGCGTCCGGGCCGAGGCCGTCCCGAGCTTCGCCGGCAGCGCCGACGGGGCGATCGCGCACGTCAAGTCGCTGACCGATGACGGTTGGGCCGTCGTGGTGACCGCGCAGGGCCAGGGCCTCGTCGAGCGTGCGGTGCAGGTGCTCGCCGACGCCGGGGTCGCCGCCCGTGCCGCAGCGGTCGACGCGCCGCCCGAGCCCGGGTTCGCCGTCGTGACGACCGCGACCGTCGAGCACGGCTTCGCGATCCCCGACCCCCGCATCGCGGTCCTGAGCGAGGCGGAGTTCTACGGCCGCAGCGTCCAGCAGGGCGCCCGCACCGTCAAGAAGCTCGCGAGCCGCCGCAAGAACGTCGTCGACCCGCTGCAGCTCAAGCCGGGCGACGTCGTCGTGCACGCGACCCACGGCATCGGCAAGTTCGTCGAGCTCGTCAGCCGCGAGGTCTCCAGCGGTGGCCGGAACGCCGTGAAGACGCAGCGCGAGTACCTCGTGCTCGAGTACGCGCCGTCGAAGCGCAACTACCCGGGCGACAAGCTCTTCGTGCCGACCGACCAGCTCGACCAGCTGTCGCGCTACGTCGGTGGCGAGTCCCCGACCCTGTCGAAGATGGGCGGATCGGACTGGTCCGCCGCCAAGTCGAAGGCCCGCAAGGCCGTCCGCGACATCGCCGTCGACCTGGTCAAGCTGTACTCGGCGCGGATGGCGTCGAAGGGGCACGCGTTCGGTCCGGACACCCCGTGGCAGCGCGAGCTGGAAGAGGCGTTCCCGTTCGCCGAGACCGCCGACCAGCTCACCACGATCGACGAGATCAAGCGCGACATGGAACGCCCGATCCCGATGGACCGCCTGCTGTCCGGCGACGTCGGTTACGGCAAGACCGAGGTCGCGATCCGTGCCGCGTTCAAGGCCGTGCAGGACGGCAAGCAGGTCGTCATGCTCGTCCCGACGACCCTGCTCGTCCGCCAGCACATGGAGACGTTCCAGGAGCGCTTCGCCGGGTTCCCCGTGCACCTGCGGGCCCTGAGCCGGTTCCAGACCGAGAAGGAGTCGAAGGAGACGATCGCCGGGCTCGCCGACGGCACGGTCGACATCGTCATCGCGACCCACCGGATCCTGTCGCAGGGCATCACCTTCAAGGACGTCGGGCTCGTCATCATCGACGAGGAACAGCGGTTCGGCGTCGAGCACAAGGACCAGCTCAAGAAGTTCAAGACGAACGTCGACGTCCTGGCGATGTCGGCGACCCCGATCCCGCGCTCGCTCGAGATGGCGGTCACGGGCATCCGCGAGATGTCGACCCTGGCCACCCCGCCCGAGGACCGCCACCCGATCCTGACCTTCGTCGGCCCGCAGTCCGACCTGCAGGTGGCGGCGGCGATCCGCCGCGAGCTGCTGCGCGAGGGCCAGGTGTTCTACGTGCACAACCGGGTGAAGGACATCCAGTCGGTCGCCGCGCACCTGGCCGAGATCGTGCCGGACGCCCGCATCGCCGTGGCGCACGGGCAGATGTCGGAGACCGCCCTCGAGCAGGTCATGGTCGACTTCTGGGAGCGCCGCTTCGACGTCCTCGTCTCGACGACGATCATCGAGACCGGCCTGGACATCGCGAACGCGAACACGCTCATCATCGACAAGGCGGACAAGTACGGCCTGTCGCAGCTGCACCAGCTGCGTGGTCGTGTCGGCCGCGGGCGGGAGCGCGGGTACGCGTACTTCCTCTACGACTCCGAGAAGCCGCTGTCCGAGACCGCGCAGGACCGCCTCGAGACCATCGCCGCGAACAACGAGCTCGGCGCGGGCATGCAGGTCGCCATGAAGGACCTCGAGATCCGCGGGGCCGGCAACCTGCTCGGCGGGGAGCAGTCCGGCCACATCGCGGGCGTCGGGTTCGACCTGTACCTGCGGATGATCGGCGAGGCGGTGTCGCAGTTCCGCGGCGACGTCGCCGAGGGGCAGACCGAGCTCCGGCTCGAGATCCCCGTCGACGCGCACATCCCCGAGGACTACGTCGAGTCCGAGCGACTCCGGCTCGAGGCGTACCAGAAGCTCTCGGCGGCCTCGGCCCCGACGGCCCAGCCGAACGCGATCGACATGGTGCTCGACGAGCTCACCGACCGCTACGGGCAGCCGCCGCAGGCCGTGCAGACCCTGGTCGAGGTCTCCCGCCTCCGTCGCATGGCGCAGCAGGTCGGCCTGTCCGACGTCGTGGTCATGGGCTCGAACCTGCGGGTCGCCGGCAAGGAGCTCGCCGACTCGTCGCAGGTGCGCCTGAAGCGCATGTTCCCGGGTGCGCGCTGGTTCCCACAGCAGAACGCGACGAGCATCCCGATGCCGCGTCCGCACGACCAGGCGCTGCCGGACGACGCCCTCATCCAGTGGGTGGAGAGCATCCTCACCGCCGTCTACGGGGCGACGACCCCGGCCGAGGCGCCGGCTGCGTAGACGCGAGCGGAGACGGCCTGGAGGCACGGTGCGGGCCCGCACCGTGCCTCCAGGCCGTCCGTGGCCACGTCCACGGCGCGCACGCCGTCCGCGACGATCCACGCGTCGAACGACGCGTGGCCTGTCGTGGCGCGGGTGTGAACCCCGGCCCGCGAGCCGCTACTCGGTGTCCTCGGCCTCGGACAGCTCGCGGCGCGCGCGGTACGCCCGCGCCCGCAGGGTGACGACGACCGCCGACGCGACGATGGCGATGCCCGAGCCGACGAGCACGGCGAGGACGCCCTCGTCGAGGATCTCCTCGTTGCGGGCGAACGCCAGCTCGTTCATGAGCAGCGACACCGTGAACCCGATGCCGCCGAGCACGCCGACGGTGATGATCGAGAAGAACGACAGCGACGAGCGGCCGGGCGAGCGGAAGATCCGCGTGGCGATCGTGCCGAACAGCGTGATGCCGATCACCTTGCCGACCGGCAGCGCGAGGACGACCGCCCAGAACGTGGGAGAGAGCTCGCTGATGCCGACCGAGGGGATGATGACGGCGGCCGACGCGAACGCGAACACCGGCAGGACGATGGCGTTCGACCACGGCTCGACGTTCTCGTGCAGGGTGTGGCCCGGGCGGCGGGGCAGCACGAGCCCGAGGGCGACGCCGGCGATCGTGGCGTGCACACCGGAGTGGTAGACGAGCCACCAGGTCAGGAGCCCGACCACGACCATCGCCACGATGATCAACGTCTGCCCGCTGCGCCCCGGACGGAGCATCCGGCCGAGCAGCCAGAACACCGCGAGGGTGACGACAGCGCCCGCGAGGGCCAGGAAGTCGGTGTCGTGCGCGAACACCACGGCGATGATGATGATTGCGATGAGGTCGTCGAGCACGGCCAGCGCGAGCAGGAACACCCGGATGCCGCTCGGCAGCCCGCGACCGAACATGGCGAGCACCCCGAGCGCGAACGCGATGTCCGTCGCCGTCGGGATCGGCCAACCGTGCGTGTACTGCGTGCCCGCGGTGACGAGCAGGAAGATGCCGGCCGGGACGAGCACGCCGCCGACCGCCGCGATGGCGGGGATGATCGCGGTCTTGGGGTTCGACAGCTCGCCGTCGACGAGTTCCTGCTTGAGCTCGATCGCGACGAGCAGGAAGAACACCGCGAGCAGGCCGTCGCTGATCCAGTGCGCGATCGACAGGTCGAGGCCCAGAGCACCGAGCGGCAGGTGCGCGTCGAGCAGCCGTTCGAGGCCGGGGCCGATCGGGGAGTTCGCCACGACCAGGCCGAGCACGGCGGCGGTGAGGAGCGCGATGGCGCTGAAGCGGGGGGAGCGGACGAGGGACGACATGGATCTCCGTCTCGAGGGGTCGGGTGAGTGTCCGTCGACCAGACTTCCCGACACACCACGACCAGTCTACGCGGGTGGCACGATGACGTGATGACCGCCGTACCGGACCTCGTGACCGTCGTCGAACGCCTGCTCGCCGAGGACGGTGGGTGCGTCTGGAACCGGGCGCAGACCCACGCCTCGCTCGCGCGCTACGCCGTCGAGGAGTCGTACGAACTCGTCGACGCCATCGACGACGGCGACCCGGACGACGTCCGCGAGGAACTCGGCGACCTGCTCTACCAGGTGGTCCTGCACGCGGGGATCGCCGCCCGGGCGGGGGACTTCACCCTCGAAGACGTCGCCGCCGGGGTCCGGGACAAGATGACCAGGCGGCACCCGCACGTGTTCGGCGACGAGACGGCGGACACCGTCGAGGACGTCGTGCGGGTCTGGCGTGCGGCCAAGGCGGCCGAGAAGGCGAGTCGGCGGAGTGCGTTCGACGGGGTGCCGCGGGCGATGCCGCCGCTGGAGCGCGCGGTGAAGCTGCTGGAACGCCTGGAGGAACGTGGGGACGCCGACGCGGTCGTCGCGTCCGTCGTCGGGGCCGGTTCCGGCGTCGGCCCGGAGGCCCGTGGTGCGTCCGCCGCGCCCGCTGCGTCCGCCGCGCCCGCTGCGGACGACGGGGTGGGGACGGTCGACGCCGAGTGGGGGCGAGCGGTGCTCGGGGAGGTCGCGGCTGCGGCGGGACGCGGGGTGGACGCGGTCGCGAGTCTGCGTGCCGCGGTGTCGGCGCTCGAGGAGGCCGGTCGGGCTGCGGAGTGATCCCCGGTCGGGAGATCGCTACGGGCAGGGGAGAACGGGCGCCCTCCCAACCCGAAAAAGAGAGGGCGCCCGTGAGCGGGCGTCGGCTCCACCAGGGAGAGGGGCCGACAGGGAAGCCCGCTCGAACCGCGGGACGCACTGCAGCACGTCGCCCCGCGAATCGGTCCGGAGCATGGATCAGGCACGATCCGGACCGAGGTTCTGCATGCAGTATGCCAGTGGGTCGGCAGGCGCGCAACCCGGAGACGCCCGTCTGCCAGAATTGACCGCATGGCAACGACCGTGACGGCACCCCGTGGCATGCGTGACTTCCTCCCGGCGGACAAGGCCCGGCGCGAGCACGTGCTCGGTGTCGTGCGGGACGTCTACTCGCGGCACGGTTTCGACGAGATCGAGACCCCGGTGGTGGAGGACGCCGCGCGGCTGCACTCCGGGCTCGGCGGTGACAACGAGAAGCTGGCGTTCGCGGT
The DNA here is from genome assembly GCF_003234435.1 of Curtobacterium sp. MCLR17_044. Lineage (NCBI taxonomy): Bacteria > Bacillati > Actinomycetota > Actinomycetes > Micrococcales > Microbacteriaceae > Curtobacterium > Curtobacterium sp. MCLR17_044. The sequence goes on from NZ_QKTC01000018.1 coordinate 89,531, forward strand.
GATGAAGCGCGGGCTGACGACCGAGGACCTGCAGGCGGCCGAAGCGCCGCTGGACCTCGCCGACCTCGGTCTCCGGTTCGACCTGACGGTCCCGCTGGCCCGGTTCTACGCCTCGCACCGTGCGGAGCTGCCGTCGGTGTTCCGGTCCGTGCAGATCGCGCCGGTCTGGCGTGCCGAGCGCCCGCAGAAGGGCCGCTACCGCCAGTTCGTGCAGTGCGACATCGACATCCTGGGGGAGCCCGGGCAGCTCGCCGAGATCGAGCTCATCCGCGCGACGACCGCGGCCCTCGACGCCCTCGGGGTCCGCGGCACGACGATCCGGATCAACGACCGCCGGATCCTGCTGGCGCTCCTCGCGTCGTGGGGGATCACCGAGCCCGCAGCCGCCGACCGCGCGCTCATCACGATCGACAAGCTCGACAAGATCGGTGCGGACGGCGTCGCGGCGGAACTCCGCAGCACCGTGGGCGCCGACCTGCCCGGGCTCGAGGACACCATCCGTGCGCTCGAGGCCGCCGACTGGACGTCGGTCGAGGGGGCGCCGTGGCTCGACGCCGAGGCCTTCGCCGACCTGCTCCGCCTGCGCGAGGCGCTCCCAGGGGTGGATCTGCGCTTCGACCCGACGCTCGTGCGCGGCATGGGCTACTACACGGGCACGATCTTCGAGGTCGCGCACCCCGACTTCGGCTACAGCCTCGGTGGCGGCGGCCGGTACGACGGCATGATCGGCCGGTTCCTCGGCCAGGACGTCCCCGCGGTCGGGTTCTCGCTCGGGTTCGAGCGGCTCGTCGACCTCGTGACCCTCCCGGAGTCCGCCGAGGCCGACGCCGTCGTGCTCGTGTACGACAAGGACGTCGATCCGGTCCGGCTCGCCGCGCTGAAGACCGAGGCGCTGCTGTCCCACCGACGCGTCCGGCTCGAGCGCCGCACGAAGAACACCAAGAACCTGCTCGCCGGCCTCGCCGCCCAGGGCTTCACGGCGTTCGCGACCGTCTCGGCGGACACCGCGTCGCTCGAGGGCGTCGAGTTCCGCCCGCTCGACTGAGCACCCAGTCCTCGTTCCAGCACGGACTCGTCCACAGCGGGGCGTCACGGCCGACGTCGTGTTCACCTCCGCTCGCTAGGATCGACACCGCAATCACCACAACCAATGTGTAGGGAGTACCCCGTGGCCCTGATCGATGCCGTAGGCGCACGCGAAGTCCTCGATTCCCGAGGCAACCCGACGGTCGAGGTCGAGGTCCTCCTCGACGACGGCGTCGTGTCCCGCGCGCTCGTCCCGTCCGGTGCATCCACCGGCGCGTTCGAGGCGTACGAGCTGCGCGACGGCGACGCCTCGCGCTACGGCGGCAAGGGCGTCCTCAAGGCCGTCGACGCCGTCCTCGACGAGATCGGCCCGGCGCTCGAGGGCTTCGACGCCACCGACCAGCGCCTCGTCGACGCCGCGCTCATCGAGCTCGACGGAACCGAGAACAAGTCCCGCCTCGGCGCGAACGCGATCCTCGGCGCCTCGCTCGCCGTGGCCCGTGCCGCAGCCGACTCGGTCGACCTGCCGCTCTTCCGCTACCTCGGCGGCCCGAACGCGCACACGCTGCCCGTCCCGCTGATGAACGTCGTCAACGGTGGTGCCCACGCGGACACCAACGTCGACATCCAGGAGTTCTTCCTGGTGCCCTACGGCGCCGAGTCCTTCTCCGAGGCGCTCCGCTGGGGCGTCGAGACCTACCACGCCCTCAAGGGCGAGCTGAAGAAGCAGGGCCTGGCCACCGGCCTCGGCGACGAGGGCGGCTTCGCGCCGGAGCTCGCGTCGAACCGCGCGGCGCTCGACTTCCTGCTCACCGCGATCGAGAAGGCCGGCTACACGCCCGGCAAGGACATCGCCGTCGGCCTCGACGTCGCGTCCACTGAGTTCTTCTCGGACGGCAAGTACCAGTTCGAGGGCAAGCAGCTCTCGAGCCAGGAGTTCACCTCCTACTTCGCCGAGCTCGTCGCGAACTACCCCCTCGTCACCATCGAGGACCCGCTGGCCGAGGACGACTGGGAGGGCTGGTCGCACCTGACCGCCGAGCTCGGCGACAAGGTCCAGATCGTCGGCGACGACCTGTTCGTCACCAACCCGAAGCGTCTGCAGCGGGGCATCGACGAGAAGGCCGCGAACTCGATCCTCGTCAAGGTCAACCAGATCGGCACGCTCACCGAGACCCTCGACGCGGTCTCGCTCGCGCACCGTCACGGCCTGACCTCGATCCTGTCGCACCGCTCCGGCGAGACCGAGGACACCACGATCGCGGACATCGCGGTCGCGGTCGACGGTGGTCAGATCAAGACCGGCGCCCCGGCCCGCTCGGACCGCGTCGCGAAGTACAACCAGCTGCTCCGCATCGAGGAAGAGCTCGGCGACGCCGCGGTGTACGCCGGTCGCTCGGCCTTCCCGCGCGCCGCGTCGCTGTAACCAGCCGCTCAGCAGTACCCGCACCACCGAGACGCCGTCCTCCTCCAGGAGGACGGCGTCTCGTCGTCTGTGCCGCCCCGGAGTGCCGAGCGGTCGGGACGTGCCGCGCGCGCTGCGTCGAGTGGTCGCGAGTCGTCGGCTGGCCCGGGCCCGGCCGACAGGACGTGACCACCGGACGTGCGTCGGGCGGTGTGTGGTGACCACTCCGGCTGCGGGACGGAGGGGGCGGGCCGGAGCCGTGTCTCCCGGCTGCCTCGATCGGACCCGGACCCGCCCGCCGTCGGCGTGACGCCGTCGTGTCAGCCTGACGCCGCGAAGTCCGTGAGACGCCGCCGAATCCGGAGGCGTCTCGAGGAGACGACGGCGTCTTCTGCTGGGCAGCACCGTGGGACGCGAGACGCTGGGAGGGCGCCGAACGGCCGCGTGCCGGGCGGCCCGACCGACCGTGCCGGGTTATCGTCGGACCGTGCCCAGCCAGAAGCCCCGCGTCCGCCGCGTCCCCGTGGCGATGCCCGACGGCAGCACACCCGCGCAGCCCTGGTACCGCTCGATCCACTTCTCCGGGTTCAGCCTGCTCATGCTCGCGATCATCGTGCTCTTCGTGGTGGTGCTCGCGCCGTCGCTCCGGACGCTCATCCAGCAGCAGGAGCAGATCGCCCAGCAGCAGCAGGAGGTCGCGAGCCAGAAGGCCGACGTCACGCAGAAGAAGCAGGACGTCGCACGCTGGGATGACCCGGCGTACATCGAGGCGCAGGCCCGCGACCGACTGCTCTACGTGTACCCGGGCGAGGAGAGCTACCTCGTGATGGGCACCGAGGACAAGCGGGCCGAGAAGACCCCCACCACCGACTCCGGCACCCCCGTGAGTGCGAAGGTGCAGACGCCCAAGGTCGACTGGGTGCAGGCGATGCTCTCGTCGGTGCTGCAGTCCGGGCTCACCGACGAGCGTGCCGCCGACCTCGTCGCCCCCGACGTCTCCGGCACGGGCGACAGCAAGTAGTCCCGGACCGCAGGGCGCGGAGCCGTCCGGCCCGACGGTGCGAGGGGTTCCGCTTCTCCGGTAGGCTCACGTTCCCGTGACGACCCCTCCCTTCGACCCGCCCTCCGACCGCGACGTCCAGGTCGTGTCGGCGCAGCTCGGCCGACCGGCACGTGACGTCATCGGGATCGCGGCACGCTGCGTCTGTGGCAACCCCACCGTCGTCTCCACGAAGCCCCGCCTGTCGAACGGCACCCCGTTCCCGACGTTTTACTACCTGTGCCACCCCGCGGCCACCGCTGCGGTCAGCACCCTCGAGGCCAACCAGGTGATGCCCGAGCTGGCAGCCCTGCTCGAGGACCCCGAAGTCGCCGCGCAGTACCGCGCGGCCCACGAGTCCTACCTGGCCGATCGCGAGTCGATCGAACACGTCGACGAGATCGACGGCATCAGCGCCGGTGGCATGCCCACCCGCGTGAAGTGCCTGCACGCCCTCGTCGGCCACGCCCTCGCCGCCGGACCCGGCGTCAACCCCATCGGCGACCTCGCGCTCGAGCGCGCGGACTGGTCGCCCTCCCGGTGTGAGTGCCGGGCGTATGATGACGGTGCAGACGCTGGAGTCGGGGCGGGTGGCGGCGAAGTCTGACCCGACTCCCGCACACCCCCATCCAAGGAGATCATCCCCCGTGCCCAAGATCCTCGTCGTCGGCGGCGGTTACGCCGGTTTCTACACCGCATGGAAGCTCGAGAAGCACCTTCGCCAGGGCGAAGCCGAGGTCGTCATGGTGGACCCGCTGCCGTACATGACGTACCAGCCGTTCCTGCCCGAGGTCGCCGCCGGTTCCATCGAGCCGCGTCACGCGGTCGTCGCGCACCGTCGTCACCTCAAGAAGACCCGCGTCGTCACGGCGAAGGTCACCAAGGTCGACCACGCCACCAAGACGGCGACGATCACCCCGACCGAGGGCGAGGCGTGGGAAGAGTCCTACGACCAGATCGTCATGACGGCCGGCGCGGTGTCCCGCACGTTCCCGATCCCGGGCGTCGCGGACGAGGCCATCGGCCTGAAGACCATCGAGGAAGCCGCGTCGATCCGTGACCGCATCCTCAGCAACTTCCACAAGGCGGCGAACCTGCCGGCCGGTCCCGAGCGCGACCGCCTGCTCACCGTCGTCGTCGTCGGTGGTGGCTTCGCCGGCATCGAGGTGTTCGCCGAGCTCCGCTCCTTCGTCACCGACCTGCTGAAGAGCCACCCGCAGCTGTCCTTCGACGACACGCACTTCCACCTGGTCGAGGCGATGGGCCGCATCATGCCCGAGGTCTCCCTCGAGACCTCGCACTGGGTGCTCAAGAACCTCGCCGAGCGTGGCGCGACCGTGCACCTCGAGACCCAGCTGGCCTCGGCCGTGGGTGGCGTCTGCGAGCTCAAGACGAGCGACGGCGCGATCGAGACCATCCCGTCCGACCTCATCATCTGGACCGCCGGTGTCATGGCGAACCCGATGGTCAAGGGCACCGACTTCCCGCTCGAGCAGCGTGGCCGCATCCGCGTGCAGCCCGACCTGCGCGTGGTGGACGACAACGGCGTGATCGCCGACGCATGGGCCTGCGGCGACGTCGCAGCCGTGCCGGACCTGACCGGTGGCGGTGTCGGCGGGTTCTGCGTGCCGAACGCCCAGCACGCCGTGCGCCAGGCCAAGCAGCTCGCGAAGAACGTCGTCGCGACCATCCGTGGCGAGGCGACGACCGACTACAAGCACGAGAACCTCGGCGCCGTCGCGGGTCTCGGCCTGGGCACCGGTGTGTTCCAGTCCGGCAAGTTCGCCATGAAGGGCTTCCTGGCCTGGGGCGCCCACCGCGGCTACCACGGCCTGGCCATGCCGTCGTGGGAGCGCAAGTGGCGCGTCATCGGCGACTGGGTCGGTGGCTTCTTCCTGGGCCGCGACATCGTGTCGCTCGACGACCGCGAGACCCCGCGCGCCGCGTTCGAGGCGTTCGCGTCCCGTCCGAAGCCCGCTGCCGAGGCCCCGGCCGCGCCCGCCGCAGCCTCGGCTCCGGAAGAGGGCAAGGTCGCCGGTGCCGCCGGCCCCGTCTACGGCGAGCCCGCGAAGGACGTCTCCAACGCCCCCGAGCCGGTGACGGCCCCGGCCGACGCCAAGTAGCAACGCTCGTCACGAAGGCGGTCACCTGCGAAGGGTGGCCGCCTTCGTGCATCGGTAGGCTGTTGCGGCCCGCCCCCGTGGCCCAATCGGTAGAGGCACGCGACTTAAAATCGCTGAGTTGTGGGTTCGAGTCCCACCGGGGGTACCGCCGAGGCTCTGGCGCGGCGCCCGCCGCGTGGCGCCCGCCGCGTGCCGCTGCGAAAGCGACAGAACTCTGCGAACAGTTCGCGTCGTTCTGTCGCTCCGGCCGCACAGTCCGAGCGATGGTCCTGCCATCTGTCGCTTCGACGGTGGGATCGGGTCGCCCTGGGCATCGGACTGGAGGCGCGGGACCGGCCCGCCACGTGCCTCCCGGCCCGCGGACCGTCGCCTTCCCACGAAGACGGCGCGACTGCACGACCGGCTCGCCGCCCAGTAGCATCGACGATCGTGGTCGGACTCGGAAGCGCACTCGCCAACCTGCAGAACGCCCTCCGCCGACCGGAGGCCCACGTCGAGGTCGTCGACGGCGAGAGCGTCCCGGTCGGCATGCTCCTCGGCACCCTCGGAGCCCTGCTCCTGGACGCCGGCAGCTCCGTCACCGACGTCCGGTCGGCGCTCGAGAAGGCCCGGGACGCCGCCGGGGTCGGACCGACGCTCGCGATCGGCGTCCTGCCCGCCCTGGTGATGGTGAGCGAGGTCTCGACGGGCGCTGCCACCATCGTCAACGCCGAGGGCGTCGAACTGTCCTCCCGCCAGGCCGCGCGCGCCAACCGCGTCGTGCTCGGGCTCGAGAGCGGCTCCATCGCCCTCGCCGAGATCCCCGCCCGCGTCCGGGCCATCCGGGCCGGCACCGTCCCGCCGCCCGCGCTGCCGTGGATCCTCGGCAACGCCCTGACCTCCGCCGGCCTGGCCGTCGTCTTCCGCTGCCCCTGGTGGGCGATCGTCCTGGCGCTCGTCGTCGGCGGCCTGGTCGGCGTGATCGGACTGGTCCTCCGGCGCTTCCGCGAGGCCGTGGCGATCATCCCGTTCCTGGCCGCGTTCGTGTCGACGGCGATCGTCGGCCTGGTCGCCGCGGGCACCGGGTTCGAGCAGGTCCCGCTCTTCGCGGTCTGCGCCCCGGTGGCGGTGTTCGTCCCCGGCGCGCTCATCACCAACGCGTTGCTCGAACTCACCGCCGCGGACATCGTCACCGGGTCGTCGCGCCTGGTGCAGGGGCTCATCATGCTCGGCTTCATGGCCGCCGGCATCGCGTCCGGCAGCGCCCTGACCGGGTTGCACGTCGACCCGTCGTCGGCCGCGCTCGTCGGCGAGGTCGCGGGGGTCGGCACCGACCTGGCCGGCTGGGAGTCCGTGCCCGCGTACTGGGTGTCGTGGGTGGCCGTCGTGGTGCTCGCGGTCGGGCTCGGTCTGGTGTTCCGGTCCGGGTGGCGCCTGACGCTCGTGTCGGTGGCGGTCATGGTCACCGCCTACGCCGTGGTGAGCACGACGACGCCGCTCTGGGGCAGCGTCGTCGCGACCGGGGCCGCAGCGGCGCTGCTGTTCGTCGCGACCCGGTTGCTCGAGCGGCTCGTGCCGGCGATCCCGGCGACGGTGTCGTTCTTCCCGGCGTTCCTGCTGCTCGTGCCGGGGACGGTCGGGCTGGTGGCGGTGGCCACCTTCGACCCGGAGGCGCTCGCGACACCGCTCGCGACCTTCGTCAGCCTGTGCATCGGGACGAAGATCGGCGGGCTCCTGCCCGGCCTCTTCGCCCGCAATGCGCCCCGGCGCGCGGTGGACGCGACCAGCTGACGGACGGGAGGCCCGTGGCGGCCCCGCCACGGGCCTCCAGGCCGTCACCGGCCGGCTACCGGGCCCGCTACGGCTCGATCAGCCGGCCCGCTGCCTGGTCCGCCGCGGCCGTGTCCTTCGCCAGGTAGTGCACCTTCTTGCCGGTGGCGTTGTAGGGGACGTCCGTGACGAAGCGGTACCGCCGCGGGCGCTTGTACCGGGCGAGGCCCGGGTGGGAGCCGGTCCACTCCTCGAGCACGGCCGCTGCCTCGGCGTCGTCGGCCGGCAGCCGGTCGCCGGCACGGACGACGTACGCCGTGACGACCTCGCCCCACCGCGGGTCCGGCACGCCCACCACGATGGAGTCGGCGACCCCGGGGTGCTCCTGCAGCACGGCCTCGACCTGGACGGGGTGCACGTTCTCGCCGCCGGAGATGACCATGTCGTCCTTGCGGCCCACGATCGTCACCCGCTCGTGCTCGTCCCACGTGGCGAGGTCGCCGGGGTAGAACCAGCCGTTCGCGAACTTCTCGGCCTCGAGCCCGGGGTTCCGGTACGAGTAGCCGGACTTCACGGTGCGCACGGCGAACTCGCCGATCTCGGTGCCGTCCTTCGCCACCGTGTCGGTCGGGTCGGCCAGACGGTCCTCGTGCACGCGGACGACGGCGACGTCGTCGTCGGTCGATGCGCGACCGGTGGACCCGGCGCCGTCCGGGAAGTCCTCGGGGCGCAGGAACGTGTTCCAGAAGGTCTCGGTGGTGCCGTAGCCGTTGAAGATCCGGGGCGACAGCAGCTCCTGGTACCGCAGTGCCGCGGCACGGTCGAGCGGCGCGCCCATCGTGACGATGCCGTTGAGGCTCGACAGGTCCCGCGCCCGGCGTTCCTGCGCGTCGGCGAGCTGCACCAGGTTCGGCGGGGCGCCGATCAGGAACGTCAGGCGCTCGGACTCGACCAGGTCGAGCACGCGGTCGGCGTCGAAGTGGCGCAGCGTCGTGAGTTCCGCGCCGACGTAGAACACCGGGTTCGGGCCGCCCGAGTACAGGCCGCCACGGTGGAACAGCGGTGACATGTTGAGCGTCTTGTCGAACGGACTGAGCGGGAAGTGCATGACCACGTCGTGCGCGCTGAGCACCTCGACCAGGCTCGGCAGCGGGACGGGCTTCGGCCGACCGGTGGTGCCCGAGGTGTAGAGCCGGGTGGACTCGTCGTAGGTGCTGCGCGGGCCGATCGCCGCGAGTTCCTCGGGGGAGACGGGATCGGACGCGAGCAGCTCGGCGAACCGGTCGTGGTCGCCGCCGACCGGGACGACGTGGTCCGGCCGGTGCGGCGAGGACTCGATCGCAGCGGCGATCGCACTCGTCCGCTCGGTGTCGTGCACGAGGACGGCGGGTGCGGAGTCCTCGATGATGAACGCGACCTCGTCCGGTGCGAGCCGGAAGTTCGTCGGCGAGAACACCGCGCCGATGCGGTGGCAGGCCAGGTAGAGCATCGCGAACTCGGGTGTGTTGAACAGCTCGACCATCACGACGGAACCCCGTCCGCCACCGTGCCGGACGAGCCACCCGGCGATCCGGTCGACGGTGTCGCCGAGCTCGGCGTAGGTCCACGAGCGGTCCGTCTCCGGCTCGCGCAGCGCGGGTCGGCCGGCGAAGCGGTGGGTGTTGCGGGCGAAGCCGTTCGCGTAGGTGAAGCTGCCCTCGAACACCTCGCGGAAGCGCGTCGCGTCGTAGTCGGACCGGGTGTCGGTGCGGGGTCCCGGGTCGGGTCGGGTGTCGGTCATCATCGCTCCTGCCGCGGTCGTGCGGTGCACACCGTCGGTGCTGCGCGGGCACCGGTCGCGCGGCACTGCTGCACCGCTGGTCCGGTGCGGCGTCGGTCGTCCGTGCGGGACGGCGAGCGTCCTCCGTGCGGTGCGACCAGCACCGATCGTCACACTAGCCCGCTGTCCGCGAACCGGCCCGGAAGTGCGTCTTCTGTCCGACGGGCGGTGCGGTGCGCCGCTCTGGAGGCCCGGCGCGGGTCAGACGCGGGCCGCGCGCCGGTCGGTGCGCAGCCAGACCAGGGCCGCGATCGCGGCCGCCACGCAGGCCGCGGCGATGCCGATGAGCAGGGCCGGTGCGGCGTGCGTGCCGGTCGTCCCCGAGTAGACCGCGGTTGTCAGCGCGACGGCGACCACCGCGAGCGCGACGTACCGACCGCGGGAGGCGGCGAGCAGCGCGCTGCCGGCGGACCCCGCGACGGGCAGCAGGGTCGCGACCACGGCACCGAGGCCGCCGACGCACAGCGTGATGGCGAACTCCGAACCGAGTGACACCCAGAAGCCACCGCCCGCGAGCAGGCTGTGCAGCACCCAGCCGGCCGCGGCGAGTCCGAGCAGCGCCAGCACCCGCCAGGTCGCACCCCGGGCGCTCGCGGCGATCCCGGTACCGAGGCGGAGCGGTCCGGTCCCCAGTCCGGGGCGGACGGACGGCACGAGGACGACCCCGACGATGAGTGCGGGGGACAGGTCCGCCGCGCGGGTGACGCCGCACGCCACGAGGGCTGCGAGCACGAGCCACGGCGACACCCGGAACCCGATGGTGCGGTGGTCGCTGCCGGCTGCCCACCGCGTGGCGAACACGACGGCGGCGGTCAGGACCCCGGTCCCGGCGAGGACGGCGATCGCCAGACGGGCGTACCGGGCCTCGAGCTCGACGCCCACCCCGAGCAGGGTGCACAGCGCCGCGACGGACACCGCGATCGTGATCGACGCCCAGGTCGGCAGGACGTCGTCGCCGCCGGTGCGGTCCGACCGCGAGCGGTTGCGTCCCAGCAGCCCGGCGAACGGCGAGCGGAGGCGACCCCGGGTGACCGCGGCCACGAGGGCGAGCGGCGCGGCGATCAGCAGGAGGAACCCGGCGGCGACGGCGGTGGCGACCAGGACGGTCCGCCACGAGAACGCGGTCTGGATGGTCGGGACGGTGCGGTCGTACGTCGTCGCCGCGGTCCAGTCGCCGGCGGGGCCGGACCAGTCGGGGTGGCCTCCGGCGCTGCCGACGCCGGCCGGGGTGCTGCCGGTGCCGTCGCTGGGGCCGTTGCCGTTGCCGGTGCCTGCTGCGCCGCCGTCCTCATTGCCGTTGCCGCCGTTGCCGCCGTCGCCGCCGTGGCCGGCGGCGTTCGTGCCGTCGCCGTTGCCGTTGCCGTGGCTGGTCGCGCCGGGGGTGCCCGTCGTCACGCCGGATCCCGGCGTCGACGTGCCCGGCGTCCCCGGGGTGTCCGTGGCGCCCGGGGTCGGTGTGGCGGTCGGGGCCGTGGTGGTGGACCACACCGTGACCCGGACGGCGGCCGACGACCGGGAGTAGTTGCCGGCGACGTCGTGCTGCGTCGCGGTGAGCTGGTGCCCGCCGGCGCGCAGCGTCGACCCCGCGGTGGAGCACGACCACGAGGCGTCCGACGCGACCACCACGCCGCACACCGGCGCACGGTCGACGTACACGGTCACGCGGGCGCCCGGCTCGCCGGTCCCGGCCACCGTCGTCGAGCGGGTGCCGATCCGTTGGCCGTCGTCCGGTGTCGTGATGCGCGGGGCAGCGGGCGCCGTGCGGTCGACCGTGATCGTCACGGGAGCGGAGCCGGCGCTCCGCAGGTCCGACCGGTAGCCGCGCGCCGTGCTGGCGGTCTGCGACGCGGTGACGGTGAACCGGCCGTCGGCGAGCGACCCGAGGGCGGCCACCCACCGGCCGTCCGCACCGACCCGGGCGGTCTGCTGGGCCGAGGAGCCGGACACCGACAGCAGCACCGTCGATCCGGGGTACCCCGTGCCGGAGACCGTGCCGCCGGTGGGCCCGGAGGCTGCCAGGGTCGGCGGGACGATGACGTCCGAGGCCGGTGCACTCGCGACGGGCAGTGCGGCGACGAGGTCGCGCACCGTGAAGACCTGTTGCGGGCCGGAGCGGACGGTGCCGAGGCAGGCCCAGGAACCGTTCGGGTCCACCCGGGTCGTGCACCCGGACGAACCCGTCGCGGCCGGGCCGGTCACCCGGACGGTGTGCCCGGGGGTGCCCGTGCCGTGGAAGCGCGTCGTCCCCGTCGTGACGTCACCCGGGTCGGCGATGGTGGGCCGAACGGCGGGACGCGTGGGGGTGGGCGTCGGGGCGCCCGGCCGGCCGGGGCTCGGCGGAGCGATCTCGCT
>NZ_QKTC01000019.1:0-88541 GCF_003234435.1 Curtobacterium sp. MCLR17_044
GCGAGAGGGAAACGCCCGGTCACATTCCGAACCCGGAAGCTAAGCCTCTCAGCGCCGATGGTACTGCAAGGGGGACCTTGTGGGAGAGTAGGACGCCGCCGGACTTAACGTATGAAAGATGTGGCCATCGGCCCTCCATCGAGAATTTGCAGGGGAAACCCTCGTTCTCGGTCGGGGCCGGTGGCCATTTCTGTTTCTGCCGCCGTTCGCTCGACGCCGGCTCTGGTTCGTGATGGACTGGAGGCCGACGTCGGGTGACCGACGCGGCACCCAACACAACGACACAGCGGACGAACGCCCGAGGCACTGCACCGGGCACGCGATGAGGAGCAACGGTGGCGAACGACGACGATCAGCGGCGGAACGACGGGGACCGCGGAGATCGACCCCGGCGGGACGGCGACCGGTTCCCGCGTCGCGACGGCGCTCCGCGTCGGGACGGCCAGAGCGATGGTCGTTGGTCGTCCGGTCCTCGTGAGTTCGAGCGCCGCGAAGGCGACCGTCGTGATCGTCCGCAGGGTGGAGACCGTCCGTTCCGTGACGGTGCACCCCGCCGGGACAGCGCTCCGCGTCGCGATGGGGATCGTCCGTTCCGGTCCGGCGACCGGAACGACCGTCCGTCGTGGCAGGGTGACCGTGGTGACTCCGGCCGACCGCCGCGTGGCGATGGTCCGCGCGGTGCCGATCGTCCGCGACGCGATGGCGATCGTCCGTTCCGTGGTGGCTCCGACCGCCCGGCTCGTGACGGGGATCGTCCGTTCCGTGGCGGAGGTTCTGATCGTCCGCGTCGTGACGGTGACCGCCCGTTCCAGGGTGGTTCAGACCGTCCGCGTCGTGATGGCGATCGTCCGTACCGCGGTAGCTCGTCAGACCGCCCGGCGCGTGATGGTGATCGTCCGTACCGTGGCGGGTCCTCAGACCGGCCCCGCCGTGACGGGGACCGACCCTTCCAGGGCGGTTCTGACCGTCCGCGTCGCGATGGCGACCGCCCGTACCGCGGGGGCTCCGATCGTCCCGCTCGTGACGGGGACCGCCCGTACCGCGGGGGCTCCGATCGTCCCGCTCGTGACGGGGACCGCCCGTACCGCGGGGGCTCCGATCGTCCCGCTCGTGACGGGGACCGCCCGTACCGTGGTAGTTCGTCCGACCGTCCGTTCCGCGGCGGTTCGTCGGATCGCCCGGCTCGCGACGGCGGCGAAGACCGTCGTCGTTTCGGTGACGGCAGCCGTCACGCCGGCGCCCGTTTCGGTGAGGCCGCGCGCGACGACTGGGAGGACCGCGACCCCTACGGCACCAAGTCGATCCGTCCGCGCCACGACGACCCGGAGATCCCCGAGGAGATCCAGGCGCGCGACCTCGACCCCGCGGCCCGGATGGAGTTGAAGACCCTCAGCAAGGACAACGCCGACTGGGTTGCGCGTCACCTCGTGGCCGCTGCGCTCTTCGTCGACGACGACCCCGAGACGGCCAACCAGCACGCCCTGAGCGCTGCTCGTCGTGCCGGTCGTGTCGGTGTCGTCCGCGAGACGGCGGCGATCACCGCGTACCGCCTCGGCGACTTCGCCACCGCGCTCCGGGAGCTCCGCACCTACCGTCGGATCTCCGGTCGCAACGACCAGCTCCCGATGATGGTGGACTGCGAGCGTGGCCTGGGCCGTCCGGAGCGGGCACTCGAGCTCGGTCGTTCGGTCGAGCGCTCGGCCCTCGAGACCCCGGTGCAGGTCGAGCTCGCGATCGCCATGTCCGGCGCTCGTCTCGACCTCGGGAATCCCACAGCCGCCCTCGGCGAGCTGGAGATTCCACAGCTCGACCCGTCCACCGCCTACACGTGGTCCCCGGCGCTCTACAGTGCTTACGCGGCCACGCTCGAGGAGCTCGGTCGACAGGACGAGGCCGACGAGTGGTGGGCCCGTGTGGACCGCGCGGCAGCGGCCCTCGCCGAAATCGCGGACGACAACGCTTGGGAGACAGTTGATGTGGTCGAGGAAACGCTCGAAGTCGAAGAACACGGAGACGCCGGAGACGACGACGCCGATGGCCTCGGAGCCGACGACGTCGCGACCGACGAACTCGACGGCGACGACGAATCCGCCGACGACATCGACGACGACCTCGATGACGAACCCGCCCTCGACAACCTCGACGACGACACCTCCGCAGCTGACGAGCCCGGCGAGATCGACGACGACAACCCCCGCGACGTCGACGGCTCCGCAGCCGGCTGAGCACTCGGCGGCCTTGACCGACGGCGTCGACGTGGTCCTCACCGACCTCGACGGCGTCGTCTACCGGGGCCGTAACGCCATCCCGCACGCGGTCGAAGCCCTGACCCGGGCATCGCTCACGGCGCGGGTGGGCTACATCACGAACAACGCATCGCGCCGGCCGATCGACGTCGCCGAGCACCTCGAGCGCTACGGGCTCGAGGTGTCCGAGGGCGACGTCGTCACCTCGTCACAGGCCGGCGTCCAGCTGCTCGCGACCCTGGTGCCGGCCGGAGCGACCGTCCTGGTCACCGGCGGGCTCGGGCTGTCCAGCATCGTCGAGGAAGCCGGGTTCACGGTCACCTCGAGTGCCGAGGACTCCCCGGCAGCGGTCATCCAGGGCTTCTCACCGGACCTCGGTTGGAAGGAACTGGCCGAGGCCTCCTTCGCCCTGGCCGACCCGGACGTGCCGTGGGTGGCCACGAACATGGACTGGTCGATCCCGGTCGAGCGGGGCATCGCGCCCGGCAACGGCACGCTCGTGTCCGCCGTGCACCAGGCGGTCGGCCGGATGCCCGTCGTCGCCGGCAAGCCCGAGCGGCCGATCTTCGACACGGCGGTCGAGCGCTTCGGCGGCGGTCGGACCCTGTTCATCGGGGACCGGTTGGACACCGACATCAAGGGCGCGAACGACGTCGGGATCCCGAGCGTGCTCGTGCTCACCGGCATCGACAAGGCGAAGCAGGTGCTCGCGGCCGACCAGCGCTCGCGTCCCACCTACGTGCTCGAAGACCTTCGGGGGCTGTCCCAGCCGTACCCGGAGACGGTGCGGCGCGAGGACGAGGACGGCACCCGGTACGTGACCGTCGGTACTGCGACGGTGGCGATGCGCGGGCACGTCGTCCGGGTGCTCGACGCCGGGACGGACATCGATCGGCTCCGTGCCGGCTCGACGCTCATCTGGGAGTCCGGGTTGGCCATCTACGGCCTCGACGTGGACCCGCAGCTGTACGGCGGCGAGTAGCGTGTCGGACGTGCCGAACCCCGAGCAGCCGTCCGCCGAACCCGAGCAGCAGGACGCCTTCGCCGCGCGCACCGCCGAGGCCGAGGCCCTGCCGCTCGCCGACCGCGCCGACGCCTTCTCCGCCCTGCACGACGAGCTGCGGACGCGGCTCGAGAGCGGCGGCTCCGCGAGTGCCTGAGCCGGACGGAGCCGTGCACGACGCGACCCCGGTCCGCCTCGACGCCCTCCTCGCTGCACGCGGGCTCGCACGGTCGCGCACCGTCGCCAGCAAGCTGATCCAGGACGGCCGGGTGCTCGTGGGCGGCCGTGCTGTCCTGAAGCCGTCGACGCCGACCGCATCCGACGCGGACATCGAAGTCGACGCCGCGGACGAGTGGGTCTCGCGTGCGGGCCGGAAGCTCGTCGGCGCACTCGACGCGTTCGACGTCGACCCCGCCGACCGGGTCGTGCTCGACGTGGGCGCGAGCACCGGTGGGTTCACCCAGGTGCTGCTCGCACGCGGCGCGCGCCGTGTCATCGCGCTCGACGTGGGGCACGGACAGCTGCACCCCACCATCGCGCTCGATGAACGCGTCGCCGTGGTCGAGGGGACGAACGCGCGGAACCTCACGCGCGCCGACTACCTGGCGCTCGACGGCACCGCCGCCGAGACGAGCCTGGTGGTGGGGGACCTGTCCTTCATCTCGCTCCGACTCGTCCTGCCGGCGCTGGCCGAAGCCGTCCCCGCGGACGAGTTCGTGCTCCTGGTGAAGCCCCAGTTCGAAGTGGGTCGTGGCGGTGTGCGCGAGGGCATCGTGCACGACGCCGGGCTCCGGAACGACGCGCTCATGAACGTGCTGTGGGCGGCGTGGGACCTGGGCCTCGGCACCAGTGGGCTCGCCGCGTCCCCGATCGTCGGGACACACGGCAATCACGAGTACCTGGCCCGCTTCCAGCGCGGTGTCGGGGGCAATCCGACAGAATGGAGAGTCCGGGCGACCGAACTCACGGAAGGGTCTTCATGAGTGACGAACGGCACATCCTGCTCGTGTCCCACACGGGTCGCCGTGACTCGATCGACGCTGCGGTCGAGGTCTGCGACCTCCTGCACGCGGCCGGTCTCACGCCCGTCATGCCCTTCGACGAGTACGCCGACATCCGTCGTGCCGAAGCGTCGGTCGGCAAGGTCGACATCCTCGGCGTCGACGTCCAGCCGAACCAGCTCGAGATCGTCATCGTGCTCGGTGGCGACGGCACGATCCTCCGCGCGGCCGAACTCGTGCGGAACACCGGCGCTCCGCTGATCGGGGTGAACCTCGGGCACGTCGGGTTCCTGGCCGAGAGCGAACGTGACGGCCTGTCCGAGACGGTCGAGCGTGCGCTGTCCGGCGAGTACAACGTCGAGGAACGCGTCACCCTGCAGGTCGACGTGGTCGTCGGCAACCAGATCGTCTACTCGAGCTGGGCGCTGAACGAGGCCACGATCGAGAAGGCCTCGCGGGAGCGGATGCTCGAGGTCGTCACCGAGGTCGACGGCCGCCCGCTGTCGTCCTTCGGCTGCGACGGCGTGGTCGTGTCGACCCCGACCGGCTCCACGGCGTACTCGTTCTCCGGCGGTGGCCCCATCGTGTGGCCGGACGTCGACGCGCTGCTCATGGTGCCGCTGAGCGCCCACGCCCTGTTCGCCCGACCGATCGTCGTCGGGCCGGACTGCACGCTCGCGATCGAGGTCCTGCGGCGCACGAGCGGCGTCGGTGTGCTCTGGTGCGACGGCCGACGGACCCACGACCTGCCCCCGGGCGCCCGTGTCGAGGTCCGGCGTTCGCCCGACCCGGTGCGGGTCGCCCGACTCAAGGACGCTCCGTTCACCGACCGCCTGGTCGCGAAGTTCCAGCTGCCCGTCGCCGGGTGGCGCGGCCCCCAGAGCGACGAGGACGACCGATGAGCACGGAGGACGACCGATGATCGAGGAGATCGCAATCCGCGACCTCGGTGTCATCGGTGAGACCACGCTCGAACTCGGGCCGGGCTTCACCGTCGTCACCGGGGAGACCGGTGCGGGCAAGACGATGATCGTCACCGCGCTCGGGCTGCTGCTCGGTGCGCGGGCCGATGCCGGCTCGGTGCGACGCGGAGCCTCCAGCGCCGTCGTCGAAGGTCGCTGGCACGTCCCCGAGCAGGACGCCGTCGCCGAACGCGTCGAGGACGCCGGCGGCACCGTCGAGGACGGCGAACTCATCCTCACCCGCACGGTCTCCGCCGAGGGGCGCAGCCGTGCCACGGTGGGCGGTCGGAGTGCGCCCGTGGCGGTGCTCGGCGAGCTCGCCGACCAGCTCGTCACCGTGCACGGGCAGTCGGACCAGATCCGCCTGACCTCGGCAACGGCGCAGCGGGCTGCCCTCGACGGGTTCGGGGGAGCCTCGCTCGAGAAGGCCCTCGCCCGGTACGTCGCCGCGTACGACGCCTGGCAGCAGCACGCCGGTGACCTCGAGGTCCTGGTCCGCGACCGGGACGACCGTGTGGCCGAGGCCGAGCGGATCCGCGCGGCCTCCGACGAGATCGAGGCCGCCGACCCGCAGCCCGGCGAGGACGTCGAGCTGGCCGAACGCGCCGAACGGTTGGGCAACCTCGAGGAGCTCCGGTTGTCCGCTGCCCTGGCGCACGAGGCGTTGTCCAGCGAGTCCCTCGACGGCGTCTCCGACGTCGTCGGCCTGGTCGAGTCCGCACGCCGTGCCGTGGAGCGCGTCGCGTCGTCGGACAGTGCCCTGCAGCCGGTGCTCGAGCAGCTCACGGAGCTCGGGATCCAGGCGGCCGAGGCCTCAGCGAGCATCTCGAGCTACCTCGGTTCCCTGGAACCCGAGGCCGGGCACGACCTCGAACTCATCAACGAACGCCGAGCCCTGCTGGCCGGCCTCACCCGCAAGTACGGCGAGACGGTGGACGACGTCATCGCCTACGGACAGCGCGCGAGCGACCGGCTGCTCGAGCTCGACGGCGACGACGACCGGATCGCGGCGTTGCAGCAGTCGGTCGAGCAGGACGAGCAGGCGCTCGAGTCCGCCGCCGCCGCGCTCACGACGGCGCGCACCAAGGCGGCGACCGACCTGGCGAAGCGCGTGACCGCTGAGCTGAAGACCCTCGCGATGGGTGGCGCGACCCTGGTGGTCGAGGTCACCGACGCCGGCGAGTACCGCCGGCACGGCCGTGACCAGGTCACCATCCTGCTCCAGCCGCACTCCGGCACCGACCCCCGGCCGATCGGCAAGGGGGCGTCCGGCGGTGAGCTGTCGCGCGTGATGCTCGCGATCGAGGTCGTCATGGCCGGCAGCACCACGGTGCCGACGTTCGTCTTCGACGAGGTCGACGCCGGTGTCGGCGGGGCGGCGGCGATCGAGATCGGCCGACGGCTGGCGAAGCTCGCCGAGCGCACGCAGGTCATCGTCGTCACGCACCTGGCCCAGGTCGCGGCCTTCGCGAACAACCACCTCAACGTCGTGAAGGACGCCAGCGGGGCCGTCACGTCGTCGAGCGTGCGCCGGCTCGAGGGCGAGGACCGGCTGCAGGAGATGGCACGGCTGCTCTCCGGACTCGGTGACAGCGCCAGCGGCATCGAGCACGCCCGCGAGCTGCTCGACGTGGCCGGCCAGCGAGCCTGACGACCAAGCAGGCGGGTGCCGCCCGCCGACCCGGCCACGGCCCGAGGACCCGGCCACCCACCCGCGCAACGCCCACGGCGAACCGAGGTCGCGCCTCCCGGCAGTTCTGACGTACGATGGAATCCCGTGGCGGACACTCTCAGCGGCGGTACCAATTCTTCGAACTCGACCCCGAAGGTGACGAAGCAGATCTTCGTGACCGGCGGGGTCGTCTCGTCTCTCGGCAAGGGCCTGACGGCGGCCAGCCTCGGCAACCTGCTCACGGCTCGCGGCCTCAAGGTCGTCATGCAGAAGCTCGACCCGTACCTCAACGTGGACCCGGGCACCATGAACCCGTTCCAGCACGGCGAGGTCTTCGTGACCGACGACGGTGCGGAGACGGACCTCGACATCGGGCACTACGAGCGTTTCCTCGACATCAACCTGTCGCAGGCCGCGAACGTCACGACCGGTCAGGTGTACTCGACGGTGATCGCCAAGGAGCGTCGCGGCGAGTACCTCGGCGACACGGTGCAGGTCATCCCGCACATCACCGACGAGATCAAGCGCCGGATGCGCGAGCAGGCGCAGAACGACCCCCAGCCCGACGTCATCATCACCGAGGTCGGTGGCACCGTCGGCGACATCGAGTCGCAGCCGTTCATCGAGTCCGCCCGTCAGGTGCGGCACGAGCTCGGCCGCAACAACGTGTTCTTCGTGCACGTCTCGCTGGTGCCGTTCATGAACGCCTCGGGTGAGCAGAAGACCAAGCCGACGCAGCACTCCGTCGCCGCGCTCCGGTCGATCGGCATCCAGCCCGACGCGCTCGTGCTGCGGTCGGACCGTCCGGTGTCGGAGTCGAACAAGCGCAAGATCGCGCTGATGTGCGACGTCGACGAGGACGCCGTGGTGAACGCCGTCGACGTCCCCTCGATCTACGACCTGCCGACGCTGCTGAACAACCAGGGCCTCGACCAGGTCATCGTGGAGGCGCTCAAGCTCGACGCCGGTCCGGTCGACTGGACCGCGTGGACCCCGGTGCTGAAGGCCGTGCACGAGCCGAAGAAGGCCGTCACGATCGCCCTGGTCGGCAAGTACATCGACCTGCCGGACGCCTACCTGTCCGTCACGGAGGCGCTCCGTGCCGGCGGCTTCGCGCACGACGCCAAGGTGACGCTGAAGTGGGTCGTGTCCGACGACTGCACCACGCCCGAGGGCGCGGCGAAGCAGCTCGGCGACGTCGACGGCATCTGCATCCCCGGTGGGTTCGGCGTACGCGGCATCGAGGGCAAGCTCGGCGCGCTGAAGTTCGCGCGTGAGCAGGGCATCCCGACGCTCGGCCTGTGCCTCGGCCTGCAGTGCATGGTCATCGAGTACGCCCGCCACGAGGTCGGTCTGACCGACGCGTCGAGCACCGAGTTCGACCCGGAGACCTCCACCCCGGTCATCGCGACGATGGCGGAGCAGGTCGACATCATCGCCGGCGGCGACCTGGGTGGCACGATGCGCCTGGGCCTGTACCCGGCGTCGTTCACCGAGGGCTCGCTGGCGGCGGAGCTGTACGGAGCGCCCGAGGCCTCCGAGCGGCACCGTCACCGCTACGAGGTGAACAACAAGTACCGCGAGCAGATCGCGGACGCCGGCCTCGTCTTCTCGGGCACCTCGCCCGACGGTACGCTGGTGGAGTACGTCGAGCTCCCGCGCGACGTGCACCCGTTCTACATCGCCACGCAGGCGCACCCGGAGCTCCGCTCGCGTCCGACCGATGCGCACCCGCTGTTCGCGGGGCTCGTCGCGGCCGCGATCGAGCGCCACGAGGCGTCCAGCCTGTTCGACCCGCAGACCGAGGAGCAGGTCGCGTAAGCGCCGGTCTCCACGATCGGACGGGAGGCGCGGTGCCAGCTGGCACCGCGCCTCCCGTCCGTCCGGGGTCGCGTCCACGGCACCTGGTTCCGGACACGGAACCGCGGAACGACGCGGTGCTGTGTCCGGAACCTGGTTCCGACGGGGGCGCCCGGCGCACGCGTGCTTGGATGGAGCCGTGACAGACGCACCGATCGCTGACGAGTCCGCCTCCTTCGAGGTCACCGAATCCACCGTGGTGTACGAGGGCGCCGTCTGGGACGTGCGCCGCGACACCGTCGCGTACAACGGCGACTCGATGGTCCGCGAGTACATCGACCACACGGGCGCCGTCGCCGTGTACGCCGAGGACGACGAGGGCCGCGTCCTGGTCATCCAGCAGTACCGGCACCCGGTGCGGCTGCGCGACTGGGAGCTGCCCGCCGGCCTGCTCGACATGGAGGGCGAGGACCACCTGACTGCTGCGAAGCGCGAGCTGGGCGAGGAGGCCGACCTCGAGGCCGACATGTGGGAGCCCCTGGTCCGCTACAACACGTCCTCGGGTGGCAGCGACGAGTTCATCCAGATCTACCGGGCGCGCGGTGTGCGATCGACCGAGTCCGCGTTCGAGCGCGAGGCGGAAGAGGCCGACATCGTGACGCGCTGGGTCCCGCGGGCGGAGCTGCTCGAGGGGATCCTGGGTGGTCGGCTCAACAACTCGGCCCTCGTCGTCGCGACGCTCGCCGTCGAGGCCATCGAACAGCGCGGCAAGTGAGCGGGTCAGCGGCCGACGGTCTGCGCGAGCTGGTCGCCACGGGGACGTGGACGCACGAGCCGGACGCCGCCGAGTTCGACGGCGACGTGTTCCGCGTCACCGCGGTCGAGGGCAGTGACGCCTGGCGGACGACCTCGTACGGGTTCGTGCACGACTCCGAGCACGCGCTGCTGCAGCCGACGGACGGGCCGTTCTCGGTCGAGGCGTCGTTCGTGCTCGACTACGCCGAGCAGTTCGACCAGGCCGGGGTGTTCCTGCGCGTCGACGAACAGACCTGGATCAAGGCCGGTGTGGAGTTCTCGGACGGAGCGCCGCAGCTCGGCGCCGTGGTGACGCGGGGGTTCTCGGACTGGTCGGTGTCGCCCGTGCCGGAGTGGGTGGGCCGGGTGGTGACCGTCCGCGCGAGCCGCGATGGCGACGCCGTGACGATCCGGGCGTGGGCCGAGGGTGAGGAGCCCCGACTCGTCCGGGTCGCATACCTCGACCCGGACGCCGTCGTGTCCGCGGGTCTGCTGTGCGCCGGGCCGACGCGGGCCGGGCTGACCGTGACGTTCACCGAGTTCCGCGTGGGCACGCCGGACGAGGCGTTGCACTGACGGCAGGTGACCCGCGCCGGTTAGCCTGCTGAGGTGATGCCCCTCGACCGTGCCGCGGAGACGTACCTGCGGCACGTCGCGATCGAGCGGGGACTCTCGCAGCACACGTTGTCGGCGTACCGGCGGGACCTCGCCGTGTTCACGTCGTGGTTGGCGGCCGCTCCGGTCGTCGAGTCGGACGGTGCGGACCGGGCCGGGGGATCCTCGGCGCTGCAGGACGTGGCACGTTTGGCGCGGGCGGACGTCTCGGGGTTTGTCGAGCACCTCGCCACGCGACCATCGGGACCGTTGGCGCCACGGTCGATCGCGCGGATGCTCAGTTCGGTCCGTTCGTTCACCGCCTTCGCCGCGGGAGAGGGCTGGTTGCCGCTCGACCCCGGCACCGCCGTCCGGCCCCCGAAGGCTCCGATGCGGCTACCGAAGGCGATCCCCGTCGAGGACATGGAACGGCTGCTCGGGGCGGTGTCCGTCGACGCCGACGACCCCGTTCAGCTGCGGGACAAGGCCCTGCTCGAGCTGCTCTACGCCACCGGCGCGCGGATCTCCGAGGCGGTGGGGCTGTCGGTCGACGACGTGACGACGCTGTCGGACGCCGACGGCGAGCTCTCGGTCGTGAAGGTCACGGGCAAGGGCAACAAGCAGCGGATCGTGCCGCTCGGCAGCTTCGCCCGGGCAGCGATCGACGCGTACCTGGTGCGGGCACGGCCGGTGTTCGCGGCACGAGGGCCATCGACGCCGGCGCTGTTCCTCGGGGCCCGTGGATCGCGATTGTCGCGGCAGAGTGCCTGGCTCGTGATCCAGGCCGCCGCTGCTGCCGCCGACCTGGAGGCGCACGTGTCACCCCATACGTTCCGGCACTCGTTCGCGACGCACCTGCTCGAGGGCGGTGCCGATGTGCGTGTGGTGCAGGAGTTGCTCGGGCACGCGAGTGTCGCCACGACGCAGATCTACACGATGGTCACGGCGGACATGCTGCGGGACGTGTACCAGACGGCGCACCCGCGGGCGCGGCGGTAGGCAGGCCCGCCCTCAGAACAGGTGGAACTGGGCCGACGCGGCGATGGCGGTCGTCGTCACCGCGACGACTAGGGCGCTCGCCGAAGCGCTCCGCGCCAAGACCGCCCAGGCACCGACGGCCCCGGGACGCACGATGCCGATGACCCCGCACGCCACGGCGAGCAGTCCCGCCAGGCCCCAGGGGTTCGCGACGACCGAGACCACGGCGAGCAGCACCGCGAGCACCGTGAACACGCAGAGCCGACGGTCGCCGGCGGTGCCCGATGCCCACGCGTCCGTCCGGATCGCCGCGGTCTGCACCGAGAACGACGGCCCCACCGGCGCGACGACGATCGGCGTGACCGGGTCAGCAGCAGCCGCGGGGACCCGCGTGGCTGCGCCCCAGGTGCGACCGTCCCACCAGCGCAGACGACGGGCGTCCTGCGGGTCCGGGAACCAGCCTGCGGCCGGCAGCGTCACGGTTGCTCCTCGAGGTGCGGGGTGGATCGACGCTCCCGAGCCTAGGAGCGCGGTCGGCCTCGCCCCAGTCCCCAGCCGGGTGTCAGCACAAGGGGGGACCGGACCGGTGCACTACGGTCGGGGCGTGCCCTCGACGCTCGACGACTTCTGGACCGCGCGACGCAGCGAGCGTCCGAGCCTTCCGGAGGCCGTGCCGGAGGCGTGGTCCTTCGGCGCGACCCCGGAGCAGGCGGACGCGCTCCTGCAGCTCGTGCTCGACGGGGTCAAGGTCGGCACGGCGTCGTCGCTCTGGGACTACGAGGCGACCGGCGATCCGCTGCCCGCGGCCGACGAGGTGAGCATCGTGACCGACGGCTCGGGTGCGCCCCGTGCCGTCATCGAGACGACGGCGGTCCGGGTGGTGCCGTTCGACCAGGTCGACGCCGACCACGCCTGGGCCGAGGGGGAAGGACACCGGACGCTCGACCACTGGCGGACCGTGCACGAGGCGTTCTGGCGCGCACACTCGGAGAACCCGCGGGGGTTCGCGCCGGACATGCCGGTCGTGTGCGAGCGGTTCCGGCTGCTCTGGCCGAACGGCTGAGCCCGAGCCCGAGACCAGGCCCGAGCCCGAGCCCGAGACCGATCCGGGGTCAGGCTGGGACCGGCTCCGCGTCGACCTCGGTGAACACGTCCTTCACGGCGGCGAGCAGCCGGGCGTTGAAGTCCACACCGAGTGGGTTCGGCATTGCTAATAATGTACATTCATCGTCGTGCCGGTCACAGATGAGGACTTCCCCGGAAATGAGGAACTGAAGCAAGCCAGGCCTAAAGTCCGCAAGCTGCTTGACGCCTATCAAGCGGGCACCTTGACTGCGGCGATTGCCTTCCCGGAAGTGGAACTTCTCGATGCAAGAGCCAAGAAGCTAGAGTCTCAGCGGGACGAGTTCAAGGCAGCTCATTCGGCACCAGTCAGCCCGCTGCGTCGATCCAGCGATGCGCTCGATGAGCTGTTGGAGCTGCGAGGACAGTTCTTACGAGTGACCCCGGCCTTGCCTTCCACCGCCGGTGCTCGCGTCGGGGAGTCCGACGATGACGAACCTTCTAAGGTGTACCCCAGTCCGGCCCGGAACAATGATCGGGTGCAGGAACTTCCCTTCGCCGCTACAGACGAGGAAACCGCGGAACTCAACAAGCTGCTTCGGGGTGAGTTCCAGTGGGTCGCCATCAGGAAGGGGAAGCCAGGCCGGCAGAGTGCCGAACGATTCGCTTCCAGGATTGATCCGCTCTGGAGGTGATCCACCGTTCGAGTGGAGAGGAGCTGGCTACATGCCACTACCCAGCTCCTCTCAGCATCACGAGGCGGCAGCGCGATCGAGCGTCGTGACCTTCGAGTACAGCGCGCGGAGCGACTGATCCGACATGTCGATGATTGGCTCGTACATGAACGAGTTAAGGTGAAGCGTCTCCGCCGTCGTCAGAAGTACTGATCGAAGTACCCGGAGTTCTTCTGGCTGTGCAGTGCCGCCCTCTTCGACCAGCTTAAATAGCGCCCAGGTCTGATTCTTTGTGATCGCGTCGGTCGCGTTGGGGTCGCTGATCAGCTTCAACATGTACGACTCTGCGCGGAGACGGAGTGCAATCGCGAGAACGATCTTGTTCGCGAAGTTCACGCCTTCATCCGCGTCGAGGCATTCATCCGCTTCGTGCCAAATCGCGTCAATGACGGTCTCGTCCCCCTCGGACCAGGCGTTCGCCTCGGTCCCCATGAAGGTCGTATGGAACAAGGCGTCGAGGTCTGCTTGAGTGATTGCACGCGAATCTGTCTTGAGGTGCAGTAGAGAGGTGAGCCGGAGGTAGCTTGAGTCCTGATTGCCCCGGCTGTATTCAAGGATGTTGCGAGCGAATGGGATACACGCGATGCGTTCACGAGCGTTCGTGAACATCTTGCCCTTAAGGTCGCCTTCGAATGGGTTCTGAATGAGCTGACTGTTCATCGCTTCAAAACGAACGCGATCGGTGCTTTTCTCTGCGACGAAACAGCCACCCCAGCTGACTACCTCCCGACCGCGGATGGTGCGCAGGAAGTCAAAGTTGTGTGTCAGGATCACGAGCCGGAAATGTGCCTCGGCCTCCATCTCCTTCAGATAGTGAATGATGGCGTACTTGTTTTTGTAGTCAAAGGAGTCGGCAATGTCGTCGATGATGAAAAGGCTCAGCTCGCCGGACTTTCGCCTAGCTTCCACCTCGAAAAGGATGTTGAGGATGTAGAGCGCCTTCTTCTCGCCCGTGCTCAGCACCTGCAGGAGGTGTTCACGGTCCACTTGCGTGGAACCGCCGCCGTCTTCGAACTCGAAGTCCACGGTCAAAAACGGTTCCTGGGCGAGCATGACCTGCACGCGATTTTTCGGGATGAGCTTGAACGGTACATCGAAGCGATCGTTGAACTGCTCGATGACTTCTTCCCACTGAGTGCGCTCTGCCGCTGCTGTCTTCAGGATTTCCCGGCGGCGCTCCCGCGAGGACTTGTGCAGACGCACCGCTTCACCGAAAAGCTCGTCGTGAATCTTGAAATAGGAGACCCAGAGCTTTTCCTTGAAGCGATCGATGTTCTCGAACTCAACGAGGAGTTCCGGGCGTCCCGAGATGAACTTGAAGAAGTCGCGTGTAGCTTGATTGGCGTTGAGGGCCTTGCCCAGCCGTTCCAGCCCGGCTGCCAAGTCTGGATCCTCGTGGATGCGTCGTTTCTCCTCAATGATGAGAGTCGTGAGCTCGTTCTCGCTCGAAATCTCATGGGGTTCGTACTCGCCTGCGAGAAGGAGCGAGTGCTTGGCCTTGAAGTAACCGTGGCTCACGAGGCTCTTGCTCACGGTTTCCGCGTTGTAGTAGTTGAACGATTCCCGGCTGAAGAAAGTGGAGTCGTCTAGAAGCTGGTTCAGCCGCTTTACATAGTCGGCGAGTAGGTGGCTGAGGTCCGGGTCGGAAAGGACTTTGTCGACGCTGCTGTTGAAGAGAGTGTCGTAAGGGACTCCGGCAAAGACGGGCTCCTCGAGCTCCTCGACTTCGTAGCTGACCCGGGTGAGAGCCTCAAAGAAGTTGTCCTCCTCTTTGGTGAAGACCTGTGAGACTAGTTGAGCCACATCTTGCTTGGTCTGTGCGGTCTTCTTCAGTTCTTTGGTTAGATCGCCCTGAATCTTCGACAGCCCCTTCTGGATGCTTTCGAACTCCTTCCGAAGCGATGCATTCACCAGCAAGGTGGTCGCGTATTTGTCCGGCGCGTACTGTTCGTCGTACGCCAAGAAGACGGCGACGGATTCCGGCGTGATTTCGTTCCCCGAGTCGTCGTGGATCTTCCGGACCGTGTCCCGGTCAGGGAAGATATGGTCGGAGGACTCCTCGCCGCGAGCCAGGTCAAGGAAGGTCCTCGCGAAGCTGGATTTCATCGTCCCGTTCGGCGCGTAGATCGCGATGCTTCGTCGCGGCTCCGGGGTGTTCCTCCTCAAGCGCTCGAACGGCAGTGTGGCGTCTAGCTCTCGGATGCCGTGACAGTTGCGGAGCGAGAGTTGGAGGTTCCTCATGTCGCAGGATCCTAGCGGCACTGGGTAGCAAGCAAGGGGGCAGTCCGAACCGGTTTCTTGGCGTGCGGGGAGCTGGACGACCGGGGGTCAACGCTGCAGTGACCAGTGAGCCTCCGCTCGGACGGGTAAGACCGCTGATGTCAAAGGTAAGGGCCGGGGCGACCTTCACGAAACCCCGACCGTCCACTTCTGCGATCGAGATGGGCCGGTGCGAGACAGATAGGATGAGCAACGCTCAGCGGTGGAGGGATGACCATGCGGGATGTGTTCAGGGCGTACTACGCGCCGTCCGGCGACGAACTTGATGCTCTTTGGATGGAGGGCATCATTGTGCTGGATACCAATACGCTATTGAACTTCTTCCGCTACACGCCAAGTACCCGTGACGAGTTCTTGAGTGTGCTTGAAAGCCTTCGTGCTTCACTTTGGATTCCGCATCAGGTCGGCCTTGAGTTCCAGCGGCGAAGACTCGAAGTTATCAGCAATACCGCGGATGCCTTTTCGAAGATCAAAGCGTCCGTTGACACGGCGAAGAACGCCGTCAACAACAAGCTCAACGAGTACAAGCATCACCCGTCGCTCAACCGCAATGAGCTAACAAGGGAGCTGGACAAGCTCTTCGAACGCTTCTCGGCGAAGGTCGACGCCCAGGCGGAACAGCATGAGAGATGGATCGCTGGCGATGGTGATCCCGAAAAGACCTTTCTCCGTATCAGTGACCTATATGAACAGCGGGTCGGGCAAGGGTTCTCCCGCGAGGAGCTAGACGCCATCA
The DNA here is from genome assembly GCF_003234435.1 of Curtobacterium sp. MCLR17_044. NCBI lineage: Bacteria > Bacillati > Actinomycetota > Actinomycetes > Micrococcales > Microbacteriaceae > Curtobacterium > Curtobacterium sp. MCLR17_044. Next base: position 15,864 of record NZ_QKTC01000019.1, read on the forward strand.
AGGACGACGGCAAGCAACGCTACGAGAACAAGGTGCCGCCGGGGTACAAGGATGCGAACAAGACAAACGGCAACGAGTACGGGGATCTCATCATCTGGAAGGAGATCCTGAGCTTCGGCCAGCGCATGAAGAAACCAGTCATCTTCGTGACCGACGACGCCAAGGAAGATTGGTGGCTCATTGAGCGGGGGAAGACGCAGGGCGCGCGGCCCGAACTCATTGATGAATATTGGGCGTCGGCTGAACAGCGTATCCACCTGTATGAACCGCTTCAGTTTCTCAAACACGCGAAAGAGCGAACGCAGATTGCGGTGAGCGACAACTCCCTGGACGAGGTTGAGGAGGTGTCGAGTGGTAACGAGCGGGCGCGACGAGTGCTGCACGAGCGCCGGGAGCAGCTTGTCCACCTTCGAGAAGCCCAGTTGCGGAACCTCGAGCGGCACCGCTCCGATGGCCAACCCCTGAGACAGCGGGCGGACATGCATTCTGAGCTCGAGATTCTTACCGAGGAGCAGCGGTTCCTGGAGACGCAGCGGCAGGTCCTGGAAGCACGCGGGCGGGGCCTCGTCAATGAAGTAGACGAGCTCGACCCGACCTACAGGGACGAGGCGCATATGCTCCAAGTCACCTCGACCTATGAAGAGCGCGCCGCTGTGGAGACCCGACTGGCACACTTGGCCAAACGGAGAGAAGCTCTGGAGCGTGGCATCAGACAGCGCCCGCCACGAGACGAACGGATGACTGCCGTCTGGGAGCGGCGAGTGCGAGCGATCGAAGAAGAGTTGCATGATGTATCGCTTGCTCTGGACGAACTCGAGAGCTGATCCACGAGACCGTCGGCGCAGTTGAGAACTTCGGAGAGCTGTTCTCCTGCCGACCCCTGAATCGGTGCTGGCGACGCCTGTGGGCGGTGCGGCGAGATCGGCTGCATGGTTGTGAGCCGACTGATGGAGTTGGGCATTGGTACTTTGCGGACAGATCGGCCGCGCTGTGGGGGTGAGTTCGTCGCTTAGACGCGCGTGCCCAATGCGGGCACGATGTCGCGCACGATCGACGTCAGCATTCGTACACAAAAATCAACGCCAAGCTGGTTCGGCACGGTGACGAGCACGGTGTCGGCAGCCCGGACGGCCTGGTCGGCCGCGAGCTCCGCGACGAGCCGTTCGGGCTCACCGATGTAGGACCGGCCGAACCGGGCCAGCCCGCCGTCGAGGTGCCCGACCTGGTCCTGCCCCTCGACCTGGGCGCGCACGCCGAAGTAGTGGCGCGACTCGTCGTCGATGATCGGGATGATGCTGCGCGAGACCGAGACGCGCGGTTCGCGGTCCCAGCCCGATTCGGACCACACCCGGCGGAAGCGCTCGATCTGCTCGGCCTGCAGCTGGTCGAAGGGCACGCCGGTGTCCTCGGTCAGCAGGGTCGAGGACATCAGGTGCATACCCTGCTCGGCGGTCCACTCAGCGGTGGCACGGGTGCCGGCACCCCACCAGATCCGGTCGCCGAGCGAGTCGGACAGCGGGGAGATCGGCAGGGACCCGACCGAACCGGTCATCTGCGGGTTGGCGTTGGCCATCGGCTCGCCGGCGATCGCACGGCGGAACACGTTCGTGTGCGCTCGGGCCATGTCGCCGCCGTTCTCGTCGGAGGCGTCGGGCACGTAGCCGAACTGCTGGTAGCCGGCCAGGGCGGTCTCGGGTGATCCCCGCGAGACACCGAGCTGCAGTCGCCCGCCGGAGATGAGGTCGGTGGCCGCGGCTTCTTCCGCCATGTAGAGCGGGTTCTCGTAGCGCATGTCGATGACGCCGGTGCCGATCTCGATCCGGCTGGTCTTCGCGGCGATGGCGGAGAGCAGCGGGAACGGCGCGGCCTGCTGCGGCGCGAAGTGGTGGACGCGGAAGTAGGCGCCGTCGACGCCGGCTTCCTCGGCTGCGACCGCGAGGTCGATCGCCTGCACCAGGGCCTCCCGCCCGCTGCGCACCTTCGACCCCGGCACGTCACGCCAGTGTCCGAACGACAGGAACCCGATCTTCGTCATGTCCATGCGAACGCATCCGGAGGCGGGGCCATTCCACCGCGACTACCGTGGCGGGATGGAGGACCCCCGCCCCGCACTCGAGGCCGAACGCGCCCGCAACGAACGGCTGCTCGCCGAGGTCGAGCGGAGCATGCGTGACGTCAGCGACGCCCGGCAGGACGCGAACTCCGACGACGAACACGACCCGGAGGGTGCGACCCTGGCCTGGGAACGCGGCTCGCTCGGTGCGGTCCGCGACGGCGCCCAACTGCGGATCCGCCAGGTGGACGCAGCGCTCGTACGACTCGACGACGGCACCTACGGGCGCTGCACGGTCGGCGGCGAGCCGATCCCGGAGGCCCGGCTGGCCGCCGTCCCGTGGGCGGCGACGTGCGTCGCGCACGCGTGAGGGGCACGCGATCGGTGCCGCCTGACGGCCTGGAGGCGCGGGCTGTCCCCGCCACGCGCCTCCCGGCATGCGCACCCCGCGTCCACCCCGTGCGCCGCTGATTCCCAGCCGCGCGCCCTACGTTTTCGGCATGGACGGCGACCCGAACGACCGACCCGGCGAAGCCCGGGCCGACGGCGCGCCGCGCCAGCGCTTCCAGTGGTTCCACCGCCTGCGCACCTGGATCCACGCGCGGCCGCACGTGCACCTGCTCTACAAGGTGCTGGTCGGTCTGGTGGGCGGGCTGGTCGTCATCATCGGGCTGATCCTGGTGCCGCTGCCGGGCCCGGGGTGGCTCGTGGTGTTCATCGGCCTCACGGTGCTGGCGAGCGAGTTCCACTTCTTCCACAAGATCATCACGTGGCTCAAGGCGCAGCTGCACCGCTTCTGGGACTGGGCCAAGCGGCACGGGCCGAAGCGTCTGCGCGATGCTGCGGACCGGGGCAAGGCCGACGTCGATGCTGCGCACACCGGGGCAGCGCGGACCGTCGGGGTGCGTGCGCGCGCTCGCGGGACGAACTCGGCGCGACCGGGCCACTAGCGCCGCGGACGGGCGCTGGTGCTGTCGGCACCGTGCGGCGCTGGTCACCGCGTGCGAGGTTGATGGCTCCGTGCGGCGCTGCAGACTCGCACAGAGCAATCAACCTCGCACCGAATGCGCGTCGGACCGTGCCTACTCGGCCGCGACCCGGATCGAGCCGGTTGCGGTGCGCTCGATGACCTCGGCGGCGCGCTCCTCGACCTCGGCGGCGTCCTTCGACGACAGTTGCAGCACGAGGGCGACGACTGCGGCGAGCACGATGAAACCGCCGTACCCGGCGATGACCGGGACGAGTCCGACCGAGGGCTCGAGCAGGCCGCCGATGACCGAGGGCACCCCGAACGCCAGGTAGCTGACGACGTAGATCGTGGAGAGCAGTCCGGCACGGTGGGTCGGGGCAGCGGTGGCGAGCAGCATCCGCAGCGGCGCCTGGAACCCGGCGCCGAATCCGACACCGGCGATGGCGCTGCCGACGACCATGCCCGGCAGGGAGTGCGCGAACACGAACGACACGGTGACGATCGGGCCGAGCACGAGGGCCACGAGTCCGAGCAGGACCGCGCGACGGGTGTCCATCCGCTGGATCGCCAGGCCGGTCAGCGCGCCGACGCCGGTGACCACGGCGATGAGCGCACCGGCGGCGAAGTGGTTGGTGATGCCGAACACCGTGCCCAGCGCCGAGGGCACGAGCGACAGGAACATGCCGCCGAGGGCCCAGCTGGCGACGAGCGAGCCGGCGACGCCGCGGAACAGCCGGCGTGAGGACCGCGGCACGCTGATCGTCGGACGCAGGGAGCGAAGAGCGCCGGGACGACGCTGCACCTGCTCGGGGACGACGAACAGTGCGAGCACCAGCAGCACGAGGAGCGCGCCGAACAGCAGGTAGACGAGCTGCTCCGGTGCCGGACCCCACTGCACCAGCGCGCCGCTCGACATCGCGCCGGTGGCGAGTGCGATCGGCGGGATGACGCCGTTCAGCACGCCGGCCATGGTCGGGTGGCGTTCGAGGGAGTTGTCGATGAGGGCCGCACCGAGGGCCCCGATGAGCAGCCCGACCGAGACACCCTGCACGATCCGGTCGACGATGAGCGCGACGACCCCGTCCGCCATCGCGAACAAGCCGAGCGACAGTGCGACACCCAGGCCGCCGACGACCAGGACAGGCTTGCGGCCGACGTGGTCGGACAGGCGACCCGCGACGAGCAGGCTCGCGAGCAGGCCGGCGACGTAGATGGCGAAGACCCCGGTGAGCATGAGCGGGGTGAGGTGCCACTCGGCTGCGTAGACCGGGTAGATCGGCGACGGCACGGCCGACGACGCGACCGAGACCAGGAGCATCGCCGCCAGGATCCAGAACCCGGCGACCGAACGAGCTGACTGGTGCATGCGCACCCCTTTCCATCACCGTGCAGTACGACTGCATTCGTACCGCACTCGAACAGTACGACGCAAGTCGTACAGCAAGCCGAACGGTGGTAGCGTCCCGTCCATGCCCGCGCACGTCGATGCTCCTGAACGGCTGCCGCAGCCGTCCGTGGCCGAGATGGACCTCCCGGTCGTGATGGACGCCCTGAGCGATCCGATCCGGCTCGCGATCCTGCACCGCTACCTGGTCGACGCGGCCGGGGGTGAGCGCAGCTGCGGCTGGGTCGGCATCGACCGGCCGAAGTCCACGCTGACCCACCACTTCCGGGTCCTGCGCGAGGCCGGTCTGCTCGAGCAGCACCTGGAGGGCCTGACCCGCGTCAGCCGCGTCCGCGTCGAGGACGTGCAGCAGCGGTTCCCCGGGCTCCTCGACCTGGTGCTCGACTGGCAGGTCCCCGCGGCCCTGCTGCGCGAGGGGATCGCCTCGTGAGCGACGGTGCAACCGCCGGCGTGGACACTGTGCACACGCTGCCGTCGATCGTCGCGGACCCCGCCGTCACCACGGCGCTCGCCGCGGACCTGACAGCGGCCGGCTTCACCGTCGACCGGCTCGACTCCCTGTGGGGTGCCGAGGCCGCCGCATCGCTGCACCGCGGTTCGCGGGTCGCCGCGCTCCGTGCGCTCGCCGCCCGCGAGACCACGCCGCTCGGCACCCTGGCGACGCTGTTCGTACTCGGCCTGCCGGTGGCGAGGGCGGAAGCCGCCGCGGCGTTCCCGACCGCCGGACTCGACGCCGTAATCGCCGCGGGCCTGCTGCGCAGCGAAGGCGACGGCAACGGCGCAGACGGGCTCGTCCGCCCCACCGTCGACCTGCGCCCCTACGCCTTCGTCGACGACCTCGGCGCCGGCAGCTGGTGGATCGTCTCCGACCTCGGCGAGCTCGCCCTCGGGCACGCCATCAGCGAGGAACACGTCCTCGGCATCGGCGGCGCCACCACGACGCTGAGCGGCCTGCAGGTGCCCGTGCCGGTCGAGCGGGTGCTCGACCTCGGCACCGGGTGCGGCATCCAGGCCATGCACGCGCGGCGCTTCGCCGACCACGTGGTCGCCACCGACATCTCGCGCCGTGCCCTCGACATCGCCCGGTTCAACGCCCGACTCAACGGCATCGACGGCATCGACTTCCGGTTCGGCTCACTGTTCGAGCCGGTCGCGGGAGAGCGCTTCGACCGGATCGTGTCGAACCCGCCCTTCGTCATCACACCCCGTCGCGAGGGCGTCCCGTCGTACGAGTACCGCGACGGCGGCATGGTCGGCGACGCCCTGGTCGAGACGGTGCTCCGCGGCCTGTCCGACCACCTGGAGCCCGGCGGCACCGCTCAGCTCCTCGGCAACTGGGAGTACCACTGGGGCGTCGACGGCCTGGACCGCGTGCGCGCCTGGTTCGCCGACACCGACCTCGATGTGTGGGTGATCGAGCGCGAGCGGCAGGACCCGACGTCCTACGCGGAGACCTGGATCCGCGACGGCGGGACGAAGCCCGGCACGGCCGAGTTCGACACCCTGATGGCTGCCTGGCTCGATGACTTCGCGGACCGTCGCGTCACCGGCGTCGGCTTCGGCTACGTCGTGGTGCGTCGACCCCTGCCGGGAGGCCCGTCCGGCCTCCGCCGGTTCGAGCGGGTCCCCGAGACGCTCGGCTCCAACCCCGCGGGCCTCGGTGCGACGGTTGCCCGCGTCCTCGACGCAGCCGCCTGGCTCGCCGCGCACGACGATGCCGCGCTCGCCGCCGCCCACCTGTCGGTGGCCGGTGACGTCACCGAGGAGCGGTACTACTGGCCGGGCAACGACGACCCCACCGTGATGACCCTGGTGCAGGGCGGCGGGCTCGGGCGCCGGGCGGACGCGGACACCGCACTCGCGGCGTTCGTGGGCGCCTGCGACGGTGACCTGTCCGTCGCGGCGATCATCGGCGCGCTCGCGCAGATCACCGGCGTGGACGAGCAGGCGCTCGCCGCCGACCTGCTGCCGGCGGCGCGCGACCTGGTGCTCGACGGGCTGCTCGTCCCCGCCGCCTGACGATCAGGCGCGGTGGTCGCGCCAGCTGTGTTCGGGCGTGTAGCCGAGGAGTTCGCGGGCCTTCTCCGACGACAGCAGTGAGCTGACACCGTCGATGTCCGCACGGCGCTCGATGTCCGGCACGAAGCGCTCGACGAGCTCGATGGTCGGGGTGTCCATCACCGTGTCGGGGCTGGCGATGACGAACGCCTCGAACCCGGTGAGGTCGGCCTCGAGCGCCCGTCGGACGGCCTGGGCCCCGTCGCGGGAGTCGATGTACGACCACAGGTTGAACGTCTTCGCCTCGGGGGTGGCGTCCCACGGGAACGCCGGGTAGTCGGTCTCGTCCATCACGTTCGAGAAGCGCAGACCGATCATCTTCAGCTCCGGGTCCCAGCGCGTGAAGTGGCGGGCCATCTCCTCTTCCACCGCCTTGCCGAGGGAGTACGACGACTGCGGGCGGACCGCGAACTCCTCGTCGACCGGCAGGTAGGGCGGGTGGTGCTCGCCCATCGGGATGCCGAGCAGGGTCTCGCTCGACGCCCACACGACGTTCTTGATCTTCGCGGCACGGGCTGCGTGGAAGACGTTGATCGACGAGGTCACGTTGTTCGTGATGAGGGCCACGTCGGGGACCTGCCCCGGGGCCGGCACCGCCGCGAGGTGCACGACGGCGTCGACGTGGTCGTACCGGTCGTCGATGCCGAGCAGCGCGTTCAGGACCTGGCCGTGGTCGGTCAGGTCGATCCGCACGAACGGGACTCGCTCGGGCTTGTCGGGCGAGGGGACACGGTCGAGCAGGACCACGTCGTACCCGTGCGCATCGAGGTCACGCACCACCGCTCGTCCGAGCTTGCCGCTGCCACCGGTCACCACTACACGCGTCATCGCGTCACTCCACATCGTCGTCGGAACACACCCTGGCGGGCACCGACCATCCTGCCCCGCCGCACCTGACGCGACCAGGCCCTGTCCGTACCCCACTGCGGAACCAGGTTCCGGACACGACACCACGGGATCGCGCGGTGCTGTGTCCGGAACCTGGTTCGGGCGGGGCGGGGGAGCCCGTCAGGCGGTGGGGGCGACCTGGGCGATCGCGAGGCGGGCGACGAGCTCGACGTGCTCGGCCATGTCGCGGGTGGGGTCGAAGAGCCACTGGATCTGCATGCCGTCGGACACCGCGAGCAGCACGCTGGTGAGTTCGTCGGGGTCGATGTCGGTACGCAGCCGACCGTCCTGCTGCATGGTCCGGAAGTCGGCGGACAGGTCGCGGCGGCTGCGTTCGTAGCGCTCGCGGAAGTACTCGTGCGCCGGGTGCTCGGCGTCGGTGGCAGCGGCGGCGGACAGGTTGACGAACATCTGCACCAGGCCCGGGACCTCGGCGTTGTGCCGCACGATCGCCGCGAGCAGGGCTGCCGGGTCCGCGGCCTGCCAGTCGTGCGCGAGGTCGAGCTCGTCGCGGCGGCGGAGGATCTCGACCCAGAGCTCGTCCTTGGAGTCGAAGTAGTGCAGCAGGCCGGCCTGGGTCAGCTCCACGGCGTCGGCGATGTCCTTGATGCTCGTCCGCCGGAAGCCCTGGGACGCCACGAGGTCCAGCGCGACCGTGAGGATCTCCTCGCGCTTCGCGATGCCCTTTGCGTACGAACCCCGTCGTGCCATGGCCAGACTGTACCGCCCGCAGGAGACCCGAGAAAACCAAGCAACGGTTGGTTTTCGGTGGTACGGTGCAGGAGCTGCCAGCGCGGGCGGCGAACCCGGTGGATGGTGGGTGTGGGCGACGAGGCCCCGGCCGTCCAGGCGGCGCCCCGCGGCCCTGAACGAGAGGACCGACCACCGTGACCACCGTGAACGACGCGAGCACCGCCTCCAGTCCGTCGACGCCGCTGACCGAGCGCATCGATGCGCTCCTCGGCCAGCTGACCACCGACGAGAAGGTGCAGCTGCTCACCGGACGTGACTTCTGGACCACCTGGCCCATCGAGAAGATCGGGCTGCGCCGGATCCTGATGTCGGACGGACCTTCGGGCGTGCGCGGCGAGGTGTGGGACGAGCGCGACCCGTCCCTGAACCTGCCGTCGGCGACCGCGCTGAGTGCCTCGTGGGACCGCGCGATCGCGAAGCGCTACGGCGCCGCCGCCGCGGTGGAGGCCCGCCGCAAGGGCGTCGACGTCGTGCTCGGCCCGACCATCAACCTGCACCGGTCCCCGCTCGGTGGCCGGCACTTCGAGGCGTTCAGCGAGGACCCGGTGCTCACGGGTGACCTGGCCGCGTCGTACGTCGACGGCGTGCAGGAGAACGGTGTCGCCGCGACCCCGAAGCACTACATCGCGAACGACTACGAGACCGACCGCTTCACCGCGTCGACCGAGGTGTCGGACCGTGCGCTGCGCGAGCTGTACCTGCTGGCGTTCGAGAAGGCCGTGACCGAGGCGCACGCCTGGGCGATCATGTCGTCGTACAACGCGATCAACGGCGTGACGGCGTCGGAGAACGACCTGCTCGAGACCCCGCTCAACTCGGAGTGGGGCTTCGACGGCATCGTCGTGTCCGACTGGACCGGGGTGCGTTCGGTGGACTCGGCGAAGGCGTCGCAGGACGTCGCGATGCCCGGGCCGAACCCGTGGTGGAGCGAGGGCCCGCTGCTCGCCGCAGTCCAGTCCGGCGAGGTGCCGATGGCGGCGATCGACCGCAAGGTCCGCCGGATCCTGACCCTGGCCGCACGCGTCGGCGCGCTCGAGGGCTTCGAGCCCGTCGCCGCGTCGCCCGTGCACGTCGAGGACGGCATCGCGTTCGTGCGCGAGGCCGAGGCCGAGGGCACGGTCCTGGTCCGCAACACCGGTGTCCTGCCGCTCGACGCCCCTGCCGTGTCACGCATCGCGGTGATCGGGCACAACGCCGACCAGGCCCGCACGCAGGGCGGTGGCTCGGCCACGGTCGTGCCGTCGCAGGTCGTGTCACCGCTGGACGGCATCCGTTCGGCGTTCCCCGGCGCGAGCGTGGACTACGCGATCGGCGCCGTCGTGCAGGAGGGCATCGCGGAGTTCCCGCTGTCCACCATCACGAACCCCGGCACCGGGGAGCCCGGCGCCCGGGTCGCCTTCGTCAAGGACGGCGAGGAGCTGTTCGTCGAGGACCGCCGCGCGACGGCACTGTTCTGGTTCGGCGGCGACGCCCCGACGCGTGAAGCCGACCGGCTCGACATCACCACCACCTACACGGCCGAGTCGACCGGCACCGTGCGGTTCGGCATCGGCGCGGCCGGACGGTCACGCATGTGGATCGACGGCGAACTGCTGCTCGACGAGGACGTGCCGTTCGAGGGCGACCAGCTCGGTGCCGCGTTCCTCAACCCGCCGGCGCGGTCGGTGCCGGTCGAGGTGACCACCGGCCAGCAGGTCGCGATCCGCATCGAGTACGACATCGTGCAGGACGAGACGCTCGGCGGCGTGCTGGCGTACCAGTTCGGCACCGAGCCGTCGGACGACGACCCCGCCGTGCTCATCGAGGCCGCGGTGGACGCCGCCCGTGGTGCGGACGTCGCCGTGGTCGTGGTCGGCACGAACTCCAAGGTCGAGTCCGAGGGCTACGACCGCTCCTCGTTGGCACTGCCCGGCCACCAGGACGACCTGGTGCGCGCGGTCGCCGCGGCGAACCCGAACACGGTCGTCGTCGTGAACGCCGGGTCGCCGGTCGAGATGCCCTGGCGGAACGACGTCGCCGCGGTGCTGCTGACCTGGTTCGGCGGGCAGGAGTACGGCAACGCGCTGGCCGACGTGCTGACGGGGGCACAGGAGCCCGGCGGCCGCCTGCCCACCACGTGGCCCGTCGCGATGGCCGACGTCCCGGTGCTCGACGTCACCCCGGTCGACGGGAAGGTCGCCTACGACGAGGGCGTCCACGTCGGCTACCGGGCCTGGCTGCGGGTCGGCACGGATCCGGCGTACCCGTTCGGCCACGGCCTCGGCTACACCACGTGGTCGATCGATGGCGTCTCCGCGACCCCGACCGTGCGCGAGGGCGACGCCGTCATCGTCACGGCGACCGTCGCGAACACGGGCGACCGGTCCGGCAAGCACGTCGTGCAGGTCTACGCGTCCCGTGCGGAGTCCGCAGTCGACCGCCCGGTGCGCTGGCTGGTCGGGTTCGCCCCGGTCCGGCTCGCCGCGGGCGCCTCGACGGAGGTCTCGATCGAGGTCCCGGCGCGAGCCTTCGCCCACTGGGACGGCTCGTGGCAGTACGAGTCGGGGACCTTCACGCTGCACGTCGGTGCCTCGGTCGTCGACGACGCCGGAACCGCGTCCCTCGAACTGGAGTGACGAAGTCGTCCGGTTTCCGCGCAGCTCCCGACTCCGTTCAGTAACATCGTTCTGCGCGAGTCGGCTGGTTACCGTCCGCGCACGCACCGACTACGGGGTCGCTGGGTGAGCGACTCGGTCTCCTGATCCGGCCGTTGTTGCCCTGGCCTCCCCGGTGCGTCCCAGAATGCGTCCCCGCGTCCGCGCGGGGACGCATTCGTCGTTCCGGCCCCGATGCGCACCGGTGAACCGGTTGCCGCACTTCGTCCCGGTTCGGAAAAACGAGTGACACTTGGTCAACTTCATACGTCCCAGGTACGCGGAACGGTGTGACAAACCGCTCGGTAGGTGGAACGATGGGTGCACCATCTCGTGCGGATCAGGGACGAGATGGTCATCCGGCCGGGCTCTCGGGCCTCACCAACTCGATCAGAGCCCCGCCGGATGCCCTTGACTCTCGGTGGCGGTGCGGCGGCGGGACCGCAGGCGGTCAGGCCAGCGGCGCCGGCGCTCAAGCCCGGGGCGCCGGCCCTCAGGCCCGCAGCGCCGGGGCGATCTCCTCGGCCGCGATGCGCAGGATCCGCTCGTGCGCCGCACGGTCGCCGTTCGCCGGCAGGGTGATGACCAGTTCGTCGGTGGCGGTGACCGCCGGGTCGGCGAGCAGGCTGTCGACGATGGCCGCCGGTTCGCCGGACACGACCTTGCTGAAGCGGAACGGCGGGTTCCCCGAGAGCGGCCGGCCCTCGTCGTCCATCCCGGAGGCGTACCCGGTCAGGAACTCCTCGTGCACCTCGCGGTCGTGGTCGTCGAGGAGCGGCACCACGATCCGGCCCACGGCGACCTTGGACTCGCGCTCCGGGTGCAGCTCGGCGAACCGCTCGCGGTAGGCGGCGATCTGATCGGCCTGCGCCTGGGCGAACGGGGCGCCGGTGTCCTCGGTGTTCAGGGTCGAGCAGTGCAGCAGGAGGCCCTTCTCGGCCGTGCGGACCGCCGTGCCCATGCTGCCGCCACCCCACCACACGCGGTCGCGCAGGCCCGGGCTGAGCGGCTGCAGGGTCAGGTCGGCCCCGGCGGGGATGCTCTCGTAGCCCTTGCCGGCGCTGCCGAGGGGCTCGCCCTGCAGGACCTCGAGCAGCCGTGCGGCGCGGGCCTCGGCCTCGTCGCGGAAGCTGCGGTCGACCGTGCCGAACACCGGGTCGAGGATCGGACCGTACCCGGCGATGCCCGTGCTGATGCCGAGCTGCACCCGGCCACCGCTGAGCAGGTCGACCGTGCTGGCATCCTCGGCCAGGCGCACCGGGTCCTCGTAACGCATGCCGAGCACGGCGGTGCCGAACGCAATGGTGCTGGTGCGCTGCGCGGCTGCCGCGAAGAAGGTCATCGGGCTCGTCAGGTACGGCTCGAAGTGCCGTCCGCGCACCCAGCCCGTCCCGTAGCCGAGGGACTCGGCGGTCTCGAACAGGCGCAGGCCGTCCTCCAGGGCGCCGGCGGCGCCGTCGGTGCCGCCGTGGTTCGGGACGAAGGAGAGGAAACCGAGTTCGCGCATGTCGCGAGTCTATGCGCACGTATCGAAATCCGCCTGGGTCGGCGACGGGGCGGACGGGAGGCCCGTGGCGGCGCCGCCACGGGCCTCCCGTCCGGCACATGCGCACCTGGGAGGATGGGCGCATGACCGACGTCACCGCCCTGCCCCCGCTCGTCGCCGCGATCCCGGCGGCGGTGGACGGCGTCGTCGACCCCGACGAGGTCTACGAGGCCTTCGCGGCCTGGGCCGCGGTGGGCGGCCGACCGCTGTACCCGGCGCAGGACGAAGCGGTCATCGAGCTCGTGTCCGGCGCGAACGTCGTGCTGAGCACGCCGACCGGCACCGGGAAGTCGCTCGTCGCGGCCGGCGCGCACTTCGCCGCGCTCGCCGAGGGAAAGCGGAGCTACTACACGGCACCGATCAAGGCGCTGGTGTCCGAGAAGTTCTTCCAGCTCGTCGAGCTGTTCGGTGCGCAGAACGTCGGCATGGTCACCGGCGACTCGAGCGTCAACGCCGACGCCCCGATCGTCTGCTGCACCGCCGAGATCCTGGCGAACCTGGCGCTGCGGCAGGGACCGGACGCCGACGTCGACGTCGTCGTGATGGACGAGTTCCACTTCTACGGCGACCCCGACCGAGGCTGGGCGTGGCAGGTGCCGCTGCTCGTGCTCGAGCGTGCGCAGTTCCTGCTCATGTCGGCGACCCTCGGCGACGTCACGACCATCGCCGACGACCTGTCCCGCCGGACCGGTCGGCCCACCGCCCGCGTGACGGGTGTCTCGCGACCCGTGCCGCTCGAGTACCAGTACGTGATGACGCCCGTGCAGGAGACGGTCGAGCGGCTCCTCGAGGAGGGCAAGGCGCCGATCTACATCGTGCACTTCGCCCAGGCCGCCGCACTCGAGCGGGCGCAGTCGCTGATGTCGGCGAAGGTCGCCTCGCGCGAACGCCGCGACCAGATCGCCGACGCCATCGCCGGCTTCCGGTTCAGCGCCGGGTTCGGACAGACCCTGTCGCGCCTGATCCGGGCCGGGATCGGCGTGCACCACGCCGGCATGCTCCCGAAGTACCGACGACTCGTCGAGCAGCTCGCCCAGCGCGGCCTGCTGCCCGTCATCTGCGGCACCGACACCCTGGGTGTCGGGATCAACGTGCCGATCCGGTCCGTGCTGTTCACCGGGCTGACGAAGTTCGACGGCACGAAGATGCGCCAGCTGTCCGCGCGGGAGTTCCACCAGATCGCCGGCCGGGCCGGACGTGCCGGGTACGACACCGAGGGCGACGTCGTCGCCGAGGCACCCGAGCACGACATCGAGAACGCCCGCGCCGTCGCCAAGGCCGGCGACGACCCCAAGAAGAAGAACAAGATCAAGCGGAAGAAGGCGCCCGAGGGCTTCGTGTCCTGGGGCCAGGCGTCGTTCGAACGGCTGATCGCGGCCGAGCCGGAGCCGATGGTCTCGCGCATGCGGATCACGCACGCGATGGTGCTGTCCGTCGTCGCCCGCGGCGGGGACGCCTTCGCGGACGTCCGGTCGCTGGTCTACGACAACCACGAACCGCGCTCCCGGCAGCTCGCCATGGCTCGACGGGCACTCGTCATCGCCCGGACCCTCATCAACGCGCGGGTGATCGAGAAGGTCGACGGCGCCTACCGCCTGACCGTCGACATCGCGCCGAACTTCGCGCTCAACCAGCCGCTGTCACCGTTCGCGCTCGCCGCGTTCGAGTTGCTCGACCCTTCTTCTCCCACTTATGCACTGGACATGGTCTCGGTTGTCGAGGCCACGCTCGACGACCCGCGGGCGATCCTGTCGCAGCAGCAGTTCAAGGAGCGCGGCGAGGCCGTCGCCCGGATGAAGCAGGAGGGGATCGAGTACGAGGAGCGGATGGAGCTGCTCGAGGAGGTCACCTGGCCGAAGCCGCTGGACGAGCTGCTGACCGCCGCGTACGAGGCCTACGCCGCCGAACAGCCCTGGGTGCTCGACTTCCAGCTGTCCCCGAAGGCCGTCGTCCGCGACATGTACGAACGCGCGATGACCTTCGGCGACTTCGTGCGCTTCTACCAGCTCACCCGCTCCGAGGGGCTCGTGCTCCGCTACCTGTCCGACGCGTACCGGACCATGCGACAGACCATCGCCGAGGAACAGCGGACCCAGGAGCTCGACGACCTGATCGAGTGGCTGGGCGAGGTCGTGCGGCAGACCGACTCCTCGCTCGTCGACGAGTGGGAGGCGCTGCTCAACGGCGACGTCCTGCTGGCCTCCGAGGAGCACGAGGAGATCGCTCCGCCGCAGCCCGCACGGCTCACCGGCAACCCGCGGGCGTTCCGGGTGCTCGTGCGCAACGCCCTGTTCCAGCGGGTGCTGCTCGCCGCGGCCGACGACATCGACGGGCTCGGGGAACTCGACGCGACCGCGGGCTTCGACCGAGCCGCGTGGGACAACATGCTCGAGGAGTACTACGAGGAGCACGACAGCATCGGCACCGATGCCGATGCGCGCTCGATGCAGTACCTGGTGCTCGACGAGAGCGGCGCCACCGCGTCACCCCGGGTCTGGAAGGCGCGGCAGATCTTCGCCGACCCCGAGGGGGACAAGGACTTCGGGTTCTCGGCGACGATCGACCTGGACGCCTCGGACGAGGTCGGCGAGGCCGTCGTGCGGGTCACCGAGATCGGGCGGTTCGACGGGTGGGCCGAGGTGGACGTCGACTGATCGGCGCTGGGGTTGTCGGACGTGTACCGTCTCCGGCACCACCCCCACCCGAGAGGACTGCGTCATGCGCATCGGATCCAGCATCGCCCTGATCGTCATCGGCGCGATCGTCGCCTTCGCGCTGAACATCCAGCTCGCCGGTATCGACCTCCGCCTGATCGGCTACATCCTGATGGCAGCCGGTGTCGTGCTGCTCATCATCAGCCTCGCCGTGGCCTTCGGCGGTCGCCGCACCACGACCACCACGCGCTCGGGCGTCGACCCGGCGTCGGGGGAGCAGATCACCCGCCAGGACCGGCGCGACGGGACCTACTGACCCGCGGGAAGGGTCAGAAGAGGGTCGCGGGCGGGGTCGCGTCGGGCAGCGCGGACGGCTCGGGGACCTCGGCGCCGGGCCAGCCGGGACCGTGCGGCACGTCGGTGCCGTTCTGGAACGCGGTGGCGGCACCGCGGGCTCGCACATCGGCGGCCTCGTTCATCTCGTGACCGACGTGGCCGCGTACCCACTCGAACGTGACCTTGCGGCCCTGCAGTTCGGCGTCGAGTTCCTTGATGATCTCGACGTTGAGGACCGGCTTGCCGTCGGCCTTCCGCCAGCCCTTGCGCTTCCAGCCGGCGAGCCACTCGGTGCAGGCCTTGATGGCGTACTGGCTGTCGCACAGGATGTGCAGCGGCTCGCCGGTGTCCTTCGTGGCGCGGAGCAGCTGCAGCACGGCGGTGAGCTCGCCGATGTTGTTCGTCGCGCGTGGCCAGCCGCCGGCCGCCCACCGGTCGTCGTCGACGTACCAGGCCCAGCCGGCGGGGCCGGGGTTGCCGAGGGCTGAGCCGTCTGCGGCGGCGACGATCGTCACGATGGGACCTCCTGGTGGTGCCGAGTGCTCGCGAGTGCTGGTCAACCGTAACCGACCGTACGGACGGGCTCTGCGCGGCGGGGCGGCGACCGGATCAGCGCGCTGCGGGATCCAGGTTGAGATCGGTGTCCGTGATGAGCTGGTCGCCCGCTCCCGTCTGCAGCGACGGGTTCAGCCAGCGGAGTTGCGCGACGGTGATGCCCAAGCGTTCGGCGACCGTCACCTGCGCGTCGTCGCTCGACACCTGGTAGGACACCGGCACGCTGTCACGCTCGTGCACCCATCCGTTTGCCCCGGGCCGCGCTGCGCCCACGTCGACCTGAAGGTGCGGGTACGGGTCGGGGATCGTCCAGCGCAACGGAGCAACTGCAAGCACGGAGCCGATGCCGGTGCGTCCGGAATCGTCCCCGTCATCAGACGGCGCCGGCACGAGCGCGACGCTGTGCAGGAAGTCCGGAGTGGACCCAGCCTCGGACAGTCCGACCGAGTCCGGTGCACCGGTCTCCGGGTCCCAGATGACGACTCCGGCGCGGTACCCGCTGGCGTCGCCGCCACCGTCAGCGTCACCACCGCGGAACTCCAAGCTCATCCACTGCGGGTTCGTCGTGTGGTAGCCGGACAACTCGGCGTCGAAGGTGCCGCTCTCGTTCGCGACGACCCGAACGTGGATCCGGGTGTCACCGCTCGCCGAGACGACATCGGTCTCGGCGGCGACCGTGCCGGCCGCCAGGACCTGCGGCGTGCTGACCTGTTGTGCGGCCGGAGTCGGGTCCGCTCCCTGGCTTCGGTCCGTTCGGTCGAGTGACACCTGTCGCGTCGGCGTCGGGATCGCGTCGTCGCCGCCGAACGCCGTGCACCCGGCGAGCAGCAGCCCCACCAGTGCCGAGCCGATCACCGCGGTCGTCGCGGTCCGTGTTCGTCCCATCGTTCCCCCCTCGTCGGCAGCGTAGCGGGGGCCAAGGGCCTCATCGAGTGCGGGGAGCGGACCGAGCCAGACTCGTTACACGGGGCCGAGGACTACCGTCCGCTGCAGGAGGAAACACCATGAGCGACAGCATCCCGAACGCCCCCGGCCCTGAGCCGTCGGACGACCGCGCACGGAACGACGCGCTCCGCGACGCCGCGCACAGCGACGACGTCGACGGGGTCAGCGGACGCGAGCAGCGAGCAGCGGACACGTCGTACAGCCCGTCGAGTGAGCGCGAGATGGACGCGTCCCAGACGAAGCAGCGCGACGACGCCGACCTGCGTGCGGACGGCATCGACCCGTCCAAGGTCATCGCGGCTCCCGGGACGGGCGGCGCGGACGATGCCGGCGACGTCGAGCCCGAACCGGGCGACCTGCACCTGCCGTGGCAGTCCGAGGAGGACCGCCGGGGCTAGCTCGACGCCCGGTCGAGTTCGCGCTCGAGAGCCTCGCCATCGGTGACGTCCCAGAACGCCATCGGCTGTGGCCCGAAGAAGCCGTCGAGACCGGTGTTCGCGTAGACCTTCGCGTTCGTTCCCCACCCGAAGAGCATCGATCCCGGTCCACCTCCCGTCGCGTCCCACTCGACGTTGCAGTGCCGTCGGTCACCGGTCCAGCTCACGGTGCGGTCGGTGCGGCCGATCGGGACCTCCCGCGTGCCGCGAGGGGTGATCACGAGGGCCCGGCGATCGGTCACGGCGTAGACGGTCGTCCGCTTGCGGTACCGCTTCACGAGGAACCGTCCGACGAGCAGGTGCAGGCCCATCAGCGTGAACAGCGACCCGACGACCAAGAAGAAGGGCGGCGCCCCGCTGGTCACGGCCGAGACGGTCCAGAACGCCACGAATCCGCACCAGAGCAGCGAGAACGGGATGAGGAACCCGTCGCGGCCCGAGAGGAGCCTGGCCGGATCGCTCGTGCCGGCCCAGTACAGGTGCTCGTCGGGGCGCAGGTGTTCACGGGCGGTCTGTTGAGGATCGATCACCCCTCGACAGTACGGCCCGTCACTCGCTGTGGCTGAACAGTGCGTACCCCACCGACTACGACACCGAGTCCGGGTGGGAGCCCGTCCGCTGCCCGGACTCGAGCGTCGTGATCGCGGCGAGCTCGTCGTCGGTCAGCTCGAAGCCGTCGATGTCGAGGTTCGACCGGATCCGCGACGGCGTGACCGACTTCGGCAGCACCACCACGTTCTGCTGCACGTTCCACCGCACGAGCACCTGCGCCACGCTCACGCCGTGCGCGTCCGCGATGTCGGTCAGCACCGGCTCGTCGATCAGGCGCCCACGACCGAGCGGCGACCACGCCCCGGTCACGATGTCGTGCTGCCCGTGGAACGCGATGAGTTCGCGCTGCGGCAGCCACGGGTGCCGTTCGACCTGGTTCAGTGCCGGCACCTCGCCGGTCTCGTCGATGAGCCGCTGCAGGTGCGGCACCTGGAAGTTCGAGACACCGATGCTCCGTGCCCGCCCTGACTCACGCAGTTCCACCAGAGCGCGCCAGGTCTCGACGTAGCGGTCGTTCGCGGCGGCCGGCCAGTGGATCAGGTAGAGGTCGACGGCGTCGAGCCCCAGCCGCTCGAGGCTGCCGTCGAATGCCCGCAGGGTCGCGTCGCGCCCCTGGTGGTCGTTCCACACCTTGGTCGTCACGAAGACGTCATCACGGTCCAGCCCGGAGGCCCGGATCGCCTTGCCGACGCCGGTCTCGTTGCCGTACATCTCGGCTGTGTCGACGTGCCGGTAGCCGGCGTCCAGCGCGAGGCCGACCGCCGTCTCCGCTTCGGCATCGTCGACCTTGTAGACGCCGAAGCCGATCGCGGGGATCGAGCGGCCGTCGCGCAGGGGAACTGAGGTGACCATGCACCCATCCTGCCGGTGCCTGGCGGGCGCGCGCCGAGCCTCCAGGCCATCTGTGGAGAACGCGACCCGTATGCCGGGCGCACGTTCCTTCCCATAACGGCCGCGATGGCGAGTGGAAACGGGCGTACCTGGTCAGAACTTCCGACCAGGTACGCCCGTTTCGACCAGGTACGCCCGAAACCGCCCGCCGCCGCGCGCCCACCGACACCCGCCGCCGCCCGCTCAAGTCGGCAGGTGCACCGGCTCGGTGTCGGGGAGGGGGCTTGCGTCACGGCCGCGCAGGTCGGGCAGCCAGCTGCGCATCGCCAGGGGGAGCAGCACGCCCAGGCCGGCCATCACAGCGCCGACGGTGAAGCCGCCGACGGGGCCGCTGCCGTCGATCAGGAAGCCGGCGATCGCCGAACCGCCGGCGGCACCGATCAGCTGGCCGGTGCCCATCCAGCCGTAGGCCTCGGCCGTGTCGGAGAACTTGACGGTGGCGGAGACCGAACCGAACATCACCGCGAGGGCCGGCGCGATGCCCACACCCGCGATGACCAGGGCGAGGCAGAGCCACCAGAAGCCCGTGCCACCGAGGGCCAGGGTGAGGCCGACGAAGACGACGGCCATGCGCGTCCACAGGGTGTTGCGGGAGATCGGCCGATGGCCGAACGCCAGACCGCCGGCGAGCGAACCGACCGCGAACACCGCGAGGACGATGCCGGCGTTCGGGCTGCCCTCGCCGAAGACGCTGGTGACGCTCGCCTCGACCGCGGCGCAGGCCCCGATCAGCAGCAGACCGGTCAGGGTGGCGACGACGACTGCAGGGCGCTTCAGCACGACACCGAAGGCGCGCTTGGAACGGGGGATGCGGACGCGGCCGAGCTCGGGGGAGGCGATGAACCACGCGCCGCCGACGACCAGGAAGACCATCGCGACGACGATCGCCTCGACCGTGCCGACCTGGGTGGCGACGAAGGTGGTGATGACCGGGCCGGCGACCCAGATGAGCTCCTGCGCGCTGGCGTCGAGGGAGAAGAGGGGTGTGAGCTGCGCCGACGTCACCATCTTCGGGTAGATGGTGCGCACCGCCGGCTGCACGGGCGGGACCGCCAGGCCGCCGAGGAACCCGACCACCACGTAGCCCCACAGCGGCATGACCACGAACGCGATGACCACCATGCTGATCAGCGCGACGATGCTCGTCAGGATGAGGACGGGGCGCATGCCCCAGCTGCCCATCCACCGGCTCGTCAGCGGGCCGGCCAGCGCCTGCCCGATGCTCGTCGTCGCGAGCACCAGACCGGCCGCGCCGTAGGAGTCGAACACGTGCTCGACGTGCAGCAGGTAGGCCAGCGACAGCATGCCGAACGGGAACCGTGCGGTGAGCTGTGCGGCGATGACACGACCCACGCCAGGGGTCTTCAGGAGGGGCCCGTACGTACTCACGAGACGAGTGTACGGACCGGCCGGACGGGGGTGTCCCCCGTCCTGGGGAGGGGTGGTTCGCGACACGCCGAGGCGTTGATTCCACATCTGTGGATCGGGACTGTCCACCGGTGTGGGGAAGTGTCGGTGGTCGGCCGCAGACTGGCGGAAACTCGGGCCTCCCGGGAATCCACAGACTGTGGAGGACGTTGTGGAGAACTACATGGCTGTAACACTTCCTCTAGTGGTCGGTGCTGCGGCTAGCCACTAGATGTAGTGTGGAGGCATCGCAGCGGCCCCTCCCGGACACGACTGCGGACAGACATCAGCACCACCTCCACAGCACAGCAGAAACCAGTAGGAACCAGGGGAGAACATGGCCGTCACCGTCTACACCAAGCCGTCCTGCGTCCAGTGCACCGCGACGTACCGGGCCCTCGACAACAAGGGCATCGAATACGAAGTGCACGACGTCTCCACGGACGAAGCAGCGCTCGAGCACGTCAAGAGCCTGGGCTACATGCAGGCCCCCGTCGTCGTCACGGACGACGACCACTGGTCGGGCTTCCGCCCCGACAAGATCGCGACCCTCAGCGCCGAACTGGCGTAGTCGTTCTGCGGGCCCCGAAGGGGCCCGCAGGCAGGGCATCTCAGGAGGCGCGACTCGCCTCTCCTGGCCCGTCCGGTCCGCCTGTCCGCACCTTTCCACGAGGAGCGCACCATGAGCCGATTGGTCTACTTCTCGAGCGTGTCCGGGTACACCGCGCGCTTCGTCGAGAAGCTCGGCCGCGACGCGGACCGGATCCCGCTCTACCCGAGCGAACCGTTCCTGCACGTCGACGAGCCCTACGTCCTGGTCCTGCCCACCTACGGTGGCGGCAACGGCGAGGGTGCAGTCCCCAAGCAGGTCATCAAGTTCCTCAACGACGCCCACAACCGCTCGCTCATCCGCGGCGTGGTGGTGGGTGGCAACACGAACTTCGGCGAGGCGTACGGCCTCGCAGGGGACGTCATCGCGCAGAAGTGCAACGTCCCCCTTCTCTACAGATTTGAACTCTTCGGGACCCCTGACGACGTGTCGGCGGTCAACTCAGGATTGGATGCATTTTGGACGCAGCAGTTGCAGACGTCGATCTGACGTCGCCGCAGACGGGGATGGACTACCACTCCCTCAACGCGATGCTCAACCTCTACGACGCGGACGGGAACATCCAGTTCGACAAGGATCGTGAGGCCGCCAAGCAGTTCTTCCTGCAGCACGTCAACCAGAACACCGTCTTCTTCCACAACCTGAAGGAGCGGCTCGACTACCTGGTCGAGAACGAGTACTACGAAAAAGCCACGATCGACATGTACTCGCTGGACTTCATCCAGCGACTCAACGACCTGGCGTACTCGAAGAAGTTCCGGTTCCAGACGTTCCTCGGCGCGTTCAAGTACTACACGAGCTACACGCTCAAGACGTTCGACGGCAAGCGGTACCTGGAGCGCTTCGAGGACCGCGTCGTCATGACCGCCCTCGGCCTGGCCCAGGGCAACGAGCAGCTCGCCATCGACCTGGTCGAAGAGATCGTCGCCGGCCGCTTCCAGCCCGCGACCCCGACGTTCCTCAACACGGCGAAGGCACAGCGCGGCGAACTCGTCTCCTGCTTCCTGCTCCGCATCGAGGACAACATGGAGTCGATCTCGCGCGGCATCAACTCCTCGCTGCAGCTCTCGAAGCGCGGCGGCGGCGTGGCCCTGCTCCTCTCCAACATCCGCGAGGCCGGCGCCCCGATCAAGCAGATCGAGAACCAGTCCTCGGGCATCATCCCCGTGATGAAGCTGCTGGAAGACTCCTTCTCCTACGCGAACCAGCTCGGTGCGCGTCAGGGTGCCGGCGCGGTCTACCTCAGCGCCCACCACCCGGACATCATGAAGTTCCTCGACACCAAGCGCGAGAACGCCGACGAGAAGATCCGCATCAAGACGCTGTCCCTCGGCGTCGTCGTGCCGGACATCACGTTCGAGCTTGCGAAGAACAACGAGGACATGTACCTGTTCTCGCCGTACGACGTCGAGAAGGTCTACGGCGTCCCCTTCGGCGACGTCCCGATCTCCGAGAACTACCGTGCGATGGTCGACGACTCGCGCATCAAGAAGACGAAGATCAAGGCGCGTGACTTCTTCACGACCATCGCCGAGATCCAGTTCGAGTCGGGCTACCCGTACATCGTGTTCGAGGACACGGTGAACAAGGCCAACCCGATCAAGGGTCGGATCAACATGTCCAACCTGTGCTCGGAGATCCTGCAGGTCAACACCCCGACGACCTTCAACGAGGACCTGTCCTACAAGGAGATCGGCAAGGACATCTCCTGCAACCTCGGCTCGCTGAACATCGCGCTGACGATGGACTCGCCGGACTTCGGCAAGACCATCGAGACCGCCATCCGCGGCTTGACCTCGGTCTCGCAGATGTCGCACATCACCTCGGTGCGTTCCGTCGAGGACGGCAACGACAAGTCGCACGCCATCGGCCTCGGCCAGATGAACCTGCACGGCTACCTCGCTCGTGAGCGCGTCTACTACGGCTCCGAAGAGGGCATCGACTTCACGAACATCTACTTCTACACGGTGCTGTTCCACGCCCTGCGTGCGTCGAACAAGATCGCGATCGAGACCGGCGAGACCTTCGACGGCTTCCGCGACTCGAAGTACGCGTCGGGTGAGTTCTTCGACAAGTACACCGACCAGACGTGGACCCCCGCGACCGCTCGTGTTGCCTCGCTGTTCGACAACGCGAACATCACGATCCCGACGCAGGACGACTGGAAGGCGCTGAAGGCGTCCGTCCAGGAGCACGGCATCTACAACCAGAACCTGCAGGCCGTCCCGCCGACCGGTTCGATCTCGTACATCAACCACTCGACGTCGTCGATCCACCCGATCGCGTCGAAGATCGAGATCCGCAAGGAAGGCAAGCTCGGCCGCGTCTACTACCCGGCGCCGTTCATGACGAACGACAACCTGGACTACTACCAGGACGCGTACGAGATCGGTGCCGAGAAGATCATCGACACGTACGCCGCGGCGACGCAGCACGTGGACCAGGGCCTGTCCCTGACGCTGTTCTTCAAGGACACCGCCACCACGCGTGACATCAACAAGGCGCAGATCTACGCATGGCGCAAGGGCATCAAGACGATCTACTACATCCGTCTCCGCCAGCTCGCGCTGGAGGGCACGGAGGTCGAGGGCTGCGTCAGCTGCATGCTGTAGAGCTGCCGCTCTGCTCCCTGGAGGCGCGGTGCCAACCCGCACCGCGCCTCCAGTCCGTCACTTAGTCACCATCTCTGTAAGGAACACACGTTGGTCGAGAAGCTGAAGCTCATTGATCGGGTCCAGGCCATCAACTGGAACCGCATCCAGGACGACAAGGACGTCGAGGTCTGGAACCGTCTCGTCAACAACTTCTGGCTGCCCGAGAAGGTGCCGCTGTCGAACGACGTGCAGTCGTGGAACACGCTGACGCCGGCCGAGCAGACCCTGACCATGCGTGTGTTCACCGGTCTGACCCTGCTCGACACCATCCAGGGCACCGTCGGCGCCGTGTCGCTCATCCCCGACGCGATCACCCCGCACGAGGAAGCCGTCTACACGAACATCGCGTTCATGGAGTCGGTGCACGCCAAGTCCTACTCGTCGATCTTCTCGACCCTCGCGTCGACGCGTGAGATCGACGAGGCCTTCCGCTGGTCCGAGGAGAACCCGAACCTGCAGAAGAAGGCGTCCATCGTGATGGACTACTACCAGGGCGACAACCCGCTGAAGCGCAAGGTCGCCTCGACGCTGCTCGAGTCGTTCCTGTTCTACTCGGGCTTCTACCTGCCGATGCACTGGTCGTCGCGCGCCAAGCTCACGAACACCGCCGACCTGATCCGCCTGATCATCCGTGACGAAGCCGTCCACGGGTACTACATCGGGTACAAGTACCAGAAGGGCCTCGAGACCCTCACGCAGGCCGAGCGCGACGAGCTCAAGGACTACACGTTCTCGCTGCTGTTCGAGATGTACGAGAACGAGGTGCAGTACACGCAGGACCTCTACGACGAGGTCGGTCTGACCGAGGACGTCAAGAAGTTCCTGCACTACAACGCCAACAAGGCGCTGATGAACCTGGGCTACGAGCCGATGTTCCCGAAGAACATCACGGACGTGAACCCGGCCATCCTCTCCGCCCTGTCGCCGAACGCGGACGAGAACCACGACTTCTTCTCGGGGTCCGGCTCGTCGTACGTCATCGGCAAGGCCGTGAACACCGAGGACGAGGACTGGGACTTCTAGGTTTCGAATCGATTGAAACGAAAAGGCCCCGCGGACTTCAATCACCGCGGGGCCTTTTCGTTTCTGTGACAGGTTCCTGCCGCTTGATCGACCTTTGACAGGTCAAAGAAGCTCCATCGCCGTGCCTGGATCTACGCCAGACGCAGAGCGACGGAGTCGGAATTGCTAACCGAACTTTACGACGCGAGCAAGTAATGCCTGTGAGCGCGTCCTCAAAGCAAGGATCGGTTCCTCTTCAAGTCCTACGAGGACGGCTTGGTTTTCCCAGACCAAATCTGCGTCAGCATAACGAGTCGCGGCAAGCACGTAGATGTCAGATAACGAATGCGTGGACCGAAGGGTCTTCCATTCGGCTGCATCTTCCCTAGATAGAAGAACGAGATTTGCGAGATAGCTTGGGCTTTTGACGCCGTCCATCCCGGCCAGCTCCAATTCTTGCCTGCTGAAAAGAATGCCATGGAGCGCCTCGGCTCCCGAAATCTCCGTACCGGAAAGGAGAGAGCGCACGGCTGACTTTCGCATCAACAGGTCGAACCCTAATGCGACAGCTGATCCGGCCCGGCGAACACGATCCGCAAACAGTAACGGGTCGACACTCTTTCGAACCTCAAGGGCAGGCGCGACATTGCCATGACGGAGTTCCCGCACGAGCCGTGAAGTATAGGATTCAGGCTTGCCCTGGTGTTCCTCCGCGAAGGTCGATTTCCAAAACCACCGTTCGAGTTCATCCTCAGCGACGTCAACGTCCGCATGCTTCATGGCAAAGAGAAGAAGGCGCTGAATTTCGTAAGGAATCTCGTGAACGCCAGCTATTCCGATGTGGCCAATAAATTGCGCCACTTCGTCTAATGCAGCTGTCATCGATTCAACCTCGCTTCCGAGGCCGCCCTCTCGATTTGAAAGGGCCTTGAGTTGAATTACATCACGTGTGTCAAGTGATAGTTCCGACGCTATCGACAAGCATCGAACCAGGAAATCTTCCGTCAGACCCTCGAGGGGCGTTCCCTGGTATCGCTCTTCGAAGTCCTCGAAGGTTTCTTCCAAGTCAAAACTGGAACGCCAGGTCAACGCTCGCACGAAGTCGACGGACGATAGTGGAGTTCCGCTACTGTTGATTCTTCGGAAGACCTCGACGACATCTTCCAATGCAGCATTCGAAAGCGCGATAATCGGGACCTGATAGTCCTGGAAGGTGCTGTAGAGGTCGAGGGCTCTGGGGAGAAGTTCTTCGCCGTCTTCGAGGTCTGCAATCGCGCTCTGTATAGCCAGGAACTTGCGGCTATCAAAAAGGGTATCCATGGGTAGGTGCCACGCTTGAACGTGATGAAGCTCTGTCCGGTGCTGAAACTGTCTTGTGCGTAGGTCGTAAAACACCCGATACACGGGGTCGCTAGAGGGATCCTTCAAGCAGCCGTAAAGGGAGGAAAGTCGTTGCGCTCCATCGAGAATGACTTCAAAGCTTCGCATCGCTTCGTCGGCCGGCGGAAAGGGAAGTTCTCTGAAGCCAGAGAAGTATTCGTCACTGGCTTCGACTTTCCAGGTCAGAACACTCCCGATGGGGTACCCCTTCTGGATGCTCCCCATCAAGTCTATGACTTCTTTTTCTCCCCAAACAAAGTGTCGTTGAAATCGAGGAATTCGCAAGGAGGTGCGCTCGATGAGGCGCAGAACTACATTGAGGTACTGGGCGCGGGGTTCGGGGTTGTCCATGTATTCAGTCCGTTTCGAGCCGAATCACTTCAGCTTTGAGGTCGAGCATTGCGGATTCTATGAAATGGCCGCTATGCCCGAGATAGGTCGCTCTGAACTGAGGAGTGCCGGGCTCCCAAGCAGATTTGCGCTTCTTCTCCGTGGGTAGCACCTTTGTTCGCTGCTTCTCGTACAGTAGATGCGTGAGCTCCCCGAGAGTGTCTTGCATCTTTGTTAAGATCTTGATCTCGACCGCGACGTCTATCTCGGTGTTGTTCAAGTCGGTCGCCTTCAGAATCACGTAATAGTGTTGCGCGTGATAGCCGGAGTCCTTCGCATGGTAGCGGCGAAAGCGGCGCAGTCCGAGCTCGTTGATGATCGATTCTAGCCTTGAGCCGATGTCGATGACCCCATCGACGAAGGGAACGACAAATTTGGTGCGGAACAGATCGTCGATAACCTCGTGCGCGACGAGCGGGGTAATCCATCTTTGCAAGGAGCCCTTATCGTCTCGACGAGCGCGCTCGTCGAGGGTGGGGACAATCGGAGGGGCGCTCTTTAGGAGGTTTTCTTCAATATTGATTCGGTACAGCTTGTCGATGACGGACGGCCATGACTTCTGCACAAGCTTGAAAGCGGTGTCGCCACTCGCCCACGAATCAATCGCGCGAATTTTATCGAGCACAAGTTCGCTGCTGAGTTGTTGGTGAAGTTCGGCCAATCGGAGATAGAACTCGGACTCGTTTATTGTGCTCTCGACGGCAGTGATTAATGACCTGAAAGCGGTTGCGTCGCCGTTGAAGTCGTGCGCGGTAGTGTGCTGCAGCTCTGTGATCATCTGTGCTGTCGTGCTCACCGTCTCCGTCTCCGTCTCCGACGTCGCCGTTGCATCGGCCTCTGCCGGAGCCCCCTCGCCTTGCATAGCCACAGTATGTCGGGATACTGGTTCGCGCGCTAGTCCTATGATGCGGGCGGTCTGCGTCGCCAGTCGCTGTTGCTTGTCGATCGAGGTATCGACTTTTCCTTGATGCCATTCAGTCACGCCAGATGCTGAGCCTGTCGTTTGCGGACGCAACGCAGATGGGGGCTTCGCGAATCTTCGTAGTGCTGCCGGTACGGTCCGGCGACGCCATTCAATCGGTGTTCGCCTTGGCCCGTTCAAATGTCGACGGCGGCCTGCGGGAGCGGGCGCTCTGCACCTGCTGGCTTGTGTGACAGCGCCAGCTCCGTGATCGGGCCGGCTACTGGGACGCGCTGAGGACAGTACGGGGGTTCGTACCTGCAGGCCGGTGGCACCGCGGAGAAGATGAGCGTGGAGCTGCGCCGCCGCGAGGACGACGGGGAGTACCGCTTCTACATCCTCGGCCGTGACCACGATCTCACCGAACCGCTCACGGAGACCATCGACGGGCAGGCTGCGCACGAGCCTCGGCATCCTGCCGAGCTGTTCACGGCTGACCAGGCTGCGCCGGTGTTCATGCACTACGTCGAACACCAGACGGTGCCCGACGGCTACACGCTCCGTCTCATCGACGACATGTAGAAGGTGGCGCGCCACCGTCGCGTGTCCGCGACCGTGTGCCGGACAGGAGGCGCGGTGCCAGCTGGCACCGCGCCTCCTGTCCGTTGCTGCTCACGTGACCGCGTGCAGTCACGCAGCCAACCGCGTCCGGCCAGCCCTGGGCTGGGGCTGGTGCTGGGGCCGGATCACCCGAGGGCGCCGCCCCAGAAGTTGCCACCGCCGAACACGACCTTCACCGGCACGGCCTGCGCTCGGTCGGTCACGTACCGGTACACGCCGCCCGGACGTCCGAGCCACAGCACCTGCGCGGTCGTTGTGGTCGTCGCGACGGTCCGGAGCTCCACCACGTACTGCCCGGAGGGGATCTGGAACTGCGCCGTCTGCTCGCTGTCGAGCAGCGTCGAGAACCGGGTCGAGAACGATGCTCCGGTCGTCGCGTTCGTCACCGTGACGGTCGCACCACTCAGCTGCGCCGACGGGCTGCGGGACGCCGAGGCCGCGTAGACGACCAGGTCGTAGTCGCTGTGTGCGTAGTGCCGTGACAAGGTGACTCGGGAAGCCGGGAGCGTTCCTCGCTGCTGGTACACCCGGGTCTTCCAGACGGCGGGCGACGCCGTTCCGCTGGCGTAGGCCTCGATGCGGTACTTCCCGGTGCTCAACCCGACGAACCGGTACTGGCCCGTGCTGTCCGAGGTCGTCCGGAACACCTGCGAGGTGTCCTCGTTCCAGGCGTACATCAGGCGACCGGCGGCGGGTCCCGTCGGGCCGACCACACCGCCCTGCACGGTGGCGCCGATCACGAGCGGCACGGTGACCGCGACTGTGGAACCGCCACGGACGGCGATGCCCGAGCGGAGTCCGGGGGCGTAGGTCTCGTTTCCGTGCGGCGGGAGCTGCCGCGTCGTCACCGTGACGGTGTCCGGTGCGGGGATGCCGGTGAAGGTCGCGGCACCGTCATCGTCGGTGGTGGCGTTCCCGACGACGACGTCGGTGCCGATCGCTGCGAGTTCGACGTCCGCCAGCCGGATCGCGGTGCCGTCCGGCGTTGCGAGCTGCACGGTGATCGTTCCGGATCCGGCCGCAGTCGCTGGTGGCGCGAGGCCGATCAGCGCGCCTGCTGCCAGCGCAACGGCCAGCGTCGTCCCCGTGATCAGTCGCATCGTGTTCCCTGATCGTTGGCCAGCCGTGCGTTGCCAGGGACTGTACGCGCACGGCGGGCGGGCGGCGGGCGGGCAGGCACATCGCAGCAGCGGTCACGCAGAAGCGTCTCGGCTTCGACAGGCGTCACGAGGTGCGGGTCGCACCGATCGCCCAGACGCGCGGCGGTTCTGCACCGTTCACCGCGTGGTCACCGATGACCCGCGCCTTGAACACCCACGGGTTGTGGCTGCCCGCGGTGCGAGCGTTCCGCCAGTGCCGGTCGAGGTTCTTCGTCGTGCTCACCCCGGACGCCGCGAGCGCGTCGAACAGATGCGAGGTCGCCGTCGTCGCCAGGGTGGTCAGCGCGACCTGCGCCTGTGCGGTCGCGAGTTCGGCGCGGTCGTTGCGGCGCTCGTCCTCGGCTGTGTCGAGCCTGGCTCCCTCGTACGCACCCTGCAGGGCTGCGGCGGCCCGGTCGACGATGGCGGTGGCGGCGAACCCGGCCGCCGACACCTCGCCGACGACCTGGAGGATCTGCGGGTCGGCCGCGAACGTGTCGGCGTTGCCGTGGGAGAAGACGCGGGTGCGGTTGCGGACCTCGCGCGCGATCTCCCGCTCGGCTGCGAGGACGGACCCGGCGAGGACGCTCAACAGCACGCCCTGGTAGAACGCCGTCTGGTACTTGAACCGCTCGTCGAAGGGGATCACCGCGTCGGCCTGCACGACGGCGACGTCGAAGGTGCTGGTGCCGGAGCCGGTGGTGCGCTGCCCGAACCCGTCCCAGTCGTCGGTGTGGGTGACCCCGGGCTGGTGCGCGTCGACGATCGCGATGACCCGCTCGCCGGTGTCCGTGCGTTCGGCGTAGGTGTCGATCCAGTCGGCGAAGATGCTGCCGGTCGAGTAGTACTTCTGCCCGGTGATCCGGAACGTCCCGTCCGGCTGCGGGGTCACCTTCGTGATCACGTCGCCGACCTGCACTGACCCGACCTCGGTCCACGAGTTGCCGACGATCTCACCACGGCCGAAGCGGTCCAGCCACCCCTCGCGTTCCCCGGTCCGTGCGACCAACCGGTCCTCCACCAGTGCGAAGTGGCCGCGGAGCGCCTGGGGGATGTTGCTGTCAGCAGCGGCGAGTTCGGTAAGCAGGCGGAACAGCTGGGGCAGTGTCGCCCCGGCTCCGCCGTGGGCGACGGGGACGCGGACGGCGCCGAATCCTGCCGCGGCGAGTTCGCGAATCTCCTCGAACGGGAGGCGGTGGTCGCGTTCGCGCTCGGAGGCGCCGGCAGCGATGCGGTCGAAGATCGGACGGAAACGGGCGAGGAGTTCGTCGTCGGCGCCCTCGTCGATCGTGCGGTCGGCGGTCTGGTTGCT
Source organism: Curtobacterium sp. MCLR17_044 (assembly GCF_003234435.1). Lineage (NCBI taxonomy): Bacteria > Bacillati > Actinomycetota > Actinomycetes > Micrococcales > Microbacteriaceae > Curtobacterium > Curtobacterium sp. MCLR17_044. The sequence continues at coordinate 45,956 of NZ_QKTC01000019.1, forward strand.
GATGGTCACGAGGACTCCTTCGTGCTCTGGGTTGCTACCTGTCGCGTGGTGTGGCGCCGGGTGGTGTCGATTCGTCCGGTGTGGGCGGACAGCTCGACCAGATGTGCGCCATGGCGAGACTGTGACATCGCCGAACGCCCGCGAGAAGGGTTGTGTCGATGTGTGTCGGAGGGTGACTTCCCATGACACGTGACCGCGCAGTGACGAGGTGGGGTTCGCAGCAGCGCCTTCGCGGTGCTGCGCGTGTGCGATGGCCGCGGAGCCCGTCGGACGGAGACGGGCATGCTCTTCCGAGAAACCCGCGTAGGCCACGCTCAGAGCAGCGCGCATCAACGACGGAGCACGCACCAGCCAGAGGACCGGCCACTGCCTGGCTGGGTGTGGGCGAAAGCCGTGGTCTCGGCGTCGTTCACTCCGGTGACGTTCAGGCCGGCGGGGTCGTCCCTGCGCCTTCGGTGTCGTCGGCACCCGCAAGACCTGTCCCAGCCTGATCGAGGTTCTCGTGGGGGTCGCCCATGTCTCCGGTCGCAGCGCCGGTGCGGGACAGCCCGAAGTGTTTGCGGACGGCGTTCGCCTCGGCGGGGGACAGGGTACGTCCGGCTCCGAGGGACGGCGCGTCCTTGATCGCGTCCTTCGTGTACCCGACGTGCACGTCCGTGCCGTCGAACGTGGCATCGTCGGCGGGGACGAGCGCCTGGTGTCGCCCGAGCAGTCCCGTCGCGACACAGACGTAGGCCGCACTGCCGTCCTCGTCGGAGGGGAACACCTGCACGACCTTGCCGACTGATACGCCGTTGCGATCCCGGACAGTCGCACTCTCGACCTGGTGGATGACGCCCTTGGTGATCATGAACGTAGTCAACGCCCTCGAGTCTGACGCTTCGCAGACGCCGTCCTGCAGGCTGGCGCTGTGGACCCGAGCCTCGGAGTCTGGGGCCGCGTTGCCGCGCCACTCGATCGGTCGATCGCCCTCCGCGCGTCCACGACACGCCCGGAACACCTCTGAAGTTGCAGATCTGATGTATCACTGAGTTGACTGCTCGTTGTCGGCAACGCTGCCGACGCGAGAGCCGGCTTTGATGCCGGAGAACGAGGGGAATTTCCATGAAGCAGTCGTCCTACGGACGTGTCGTCTCGATCGGCGCAGCCTGCGCCGTCGTCGCCGGACAGGCCACTGCGAAGTGCAAGGTCGTCGTGAAGCGAGGTGTGCCGACTCCATGGGGCACGGTTGCGTGGAGCACCTACTCCTCGATCCAGCGCCTCAGCGCCAAGGGCAACGGCGCGATCACATACAACCGCTGGGAGTGAGCGGAATGGCGTCTTGGCAGGAGGAGCAGATGATGAATCCACTTGTTCCAACAGCGCTCGACGGCGTGCTGATGGCCGTATCCCTCTTCGCGCTGTTCCTCGCACTCGCAGCGTTCATCTCGCTGATCCGATCTCGGTCGACCTTTGGCCGTCGTTTGCTCGGATGGACTCTCGTCGTCCTGTTCGCTCCGATCATCGGGCCGGCGACGTGGTTCGTCGCTCGGCACCGCGAACGGTCGATCGAGCCCAGAAGTGACGACGTTGGCCAGCGGTGAGGGGAACTTTCGGTCGGATCAGCACCCTGTCCGCAGCATGAATCCGCGTGCCTTGTTCGCAGCCGTCGCTGCTGCGTTCCCCGTCGTGGTCGAGGTCGCGGTCACCAGCGTCTGGTGGGATCGGTTGCCCGACCGGATCGCGACGACGTTCGGCCCGGATGGCAGCCCGAGCGGGTACGGAACTCCGTTGGGAACCGCGATCCTGCTCGCGGCGGTACAGGCGCCGTTCCTCGTGGGGGCGGTCGGCTCCGCTTTTGCTCGAGACCGGCGCAGAGGTCGCATCTCGTGTGCGGTCACCGCAGGGTTCGTTGCGGCGCTCGCGATGAGTTGGTTGATCATCGTGGGATTGGCGTCTTCGACGTTGAGTCCGACGGCTTGGTGGCTTCTCGCGGCGGCGCCCGTGTGGGCGTTTGTCCCGTACTGGTTGCTTTCCCCCGCGAGGGACTGAACGCGGATCGCTGAGACACCGACCGTGGTCCAGGGGCAGTGAAAGGCGAGGGCAGCACCAGCGCGACCAGCCGGCCGGGCGGAAGCCGCGCCTCCAGGCCGGACCGAAAGCCGCGCACGCGGCGGACGCAACACGAACGGCGGCTCTCCTCCTTCCGGAAGAGGGCCGCCGTGGTGTCTCGCGGTGATCAGTGGGCCGACGGGACCGCCGTGCCGACGAGCTCGGCCCGCACGATGTCCGCCCCAGCGGACAGCGCCCCGAGCTTGTCCAGCGCCGCACCCCGCGCCAGGGGCGCCATCCCGCAGTTGGAACTCGGGATGAGCTTGTCTGCATCGACGAACTCGAGCGCCCGACGCAGGACCTCCGCGACCTCCTCCGGGGTCTCCACGGTCTCGGTCGCGACGTCGATCGCGCCGAGCATGACCTTCTTGCCGCGGATCAGCTCGACGAGCTCGAGGGGAACGTGGGAGTGGATGCACTCGAGCGAGACGATGTCGATCGACGACTGCTGCAGCAGCGGGAAGGACTGCTCGTACTGCCGCCACTCCGCGCCGAGCGTCTCCTTCCACTTGTTGTTCGCTTCGATGCCGTAGCCGTAACAGATGTGCACGGCGGTCTCGGCGCGCAGGCCCTCGGCTGCGCGTTCGAGCGCGGCCACGCCCCAGTCCTGCACCTCGTCGTGGAAGACGGTGAAGGCGGGCTCGTCGAACTGGATGATGTCGACGCCGGCATCCTGCAGTTCGCGTGCCTCTTGGTTGAGGATCGTGGCGAACTCCCATGCCAGCTTCTCGCGGCTCTTGTAGTGCTGGTCGGAGAGGGTGTCGATCATGGTCATCGGGCCGGGGAGTGCCCACTTGATGGGGCGATCGGTCTGAGCGCGCAGGAACGCAGCGTCCTCGACGAAGACCGGCTTCCGACGGCTCACGGCGCCGACGACGGTCGGGACGGCCGCGTCGTACCGGTCGCGGATGCGGACGGTCTCCTTGCGGTCGAGGTCGACGCCGTCCAGGTGTTCGATGAACGTCGTGACGAAGTGCTGGCGGGTCTGCTCGCCGTCACTGACGATGTCGATGCCGCGGCGCTCCTGCTCGTGCACGGCGGACCGGAGGGCGTCCTGCTTGCCCTCGGTCAGTGCTGCTCCTTGCAGCTCCCAGGGGGACCAGAGTCGCTCGGGCTCGGCGAGCCAGGACGGCTTCGGCAGGCTGCCGACGATCGAGGTGGGGAGGAGAGAACGCATGGGGGTGACGGTCCAGTCAGTCGAAGGGCAGAGGAAGTCAGCGCGCGAGGGCGGGGTCAGCCCACCGGGCGAGGAGTGCGTGGTGCGGCCGCACCAGGTGCTCCTCGGTCCACTGGCCCTGCGTGATCCCGAGGTGGCTGCGTTCCTCACGGTCGTAGGTCACCGGGGTGGGCGTGAAGTCGGTGTGGTCGAGGGTGGGGCGGTAGGTGCTGCCGGCCGGGGTGTTCGCGGCGTAGACCTCCGGGCGGTAGATCTTCTGGAAGGTCTCCATGGTGGCGATCGTGCCGATGAGCTGGAGGTCCGTGTAGTCGCCGGTCAGGTCGCCGCGCGTGTAGAACGCGAGCGGTGCAGCCGCCCCGGCGGGCTGGAAGTACCGGACCCGCATGCCCATCCGGCCGAAGTAGTCGTCGGTGAGCGAGGAGTGCTCGTGCTCGTACTCGGCGCCGAGCACCGGGTGGACGTACCCGTTCCGGCGGTAGGTCTGGCTCGTCGAGACGCTGATGCAGACGACGGGCTCGGCACCGAACTGCGACCCGAACACGTCTGACTCCAGGAAGCGCTGGAAGAGCGCCCCGTGCAGCTGGCCGAAGTCGGACGGCAGCGACGGCGACGACGGCAGCAGCACCGAGAAGTCGTAGTCGCGCAGGTACGACGAGAAGTTGTTGCCGAGGATCCCGCGGTGGCGCTCGCCGGTGTGCTCGTCGACGATCGTGACGTCGAGCATCTCGAGCAGCGGGAACTCCGCGTCGGAACCACCGTCGGAGAACTCCAGTGCGACCGAGACGATGTCGAGCTGCAGACGGTAGCGGTCGTGTGCCGCGGCCAGCTCGTTCGCTCGCCCGTCGATCATCGCCAGCGCAGCGCGGAGGTTCTGCTGACGGTGCTCGCCGCGCGCCAGGTTGGCGAAGTTCGTGGTCAGCCGGGAGCTGTCGGCGGGGGAGTAGTCCTCGTCGAACCGGGTCCGGGTGATGCTGAAGGTGAGGTCGTTCGCCATGGTCGGCAATCTGTTCGTCGAGCGCCCGCGGGCGCTGGGGAAGGGGTGCCTCGATCATGACGGGAATGGCGAGCCATCAGGTAATACCGAGACCCTATGCACCGGTATAGCCTCGGCCTATGGCCCGGGTCTCGAACGACATCACCCTGCAGCAGCTCCGGTACTTCATCGAGGTCGCGACGGAGGGCTCGATCAGCGCAGCGGCCGACCTGCTCTACGTGTCGCAGCCGACGATGTCCGCGGCGATGAAGGACCTGGAGACGCGGATCGGGCGCCCGCTGTTCACCCGCTCGGCCAGAGGAGTCGTGCTCACCGTCGACGGCGTCGAGTTCCTCGGGTACGCCCGGCAGGTCGTCGAGCAGGTCTCCCTGCTCGAGCAGCGGTACGTCGGCGGCCAGCGGTCGCGTCGGCTGCTCGGGGTGTCCGCCCAGCACTACTCGTTCGCGGTGGAGGCCTTCGTCCGCATGGTCGAAGCAGCGGCTGCGGACGAGTACGAGTTCTCGCTGCGCGAGACGCGCACCTGGGACATCATCGAAGACGTCCGCACGCTGCGCAGCGAGGTGGGCATCCTCTACCGCAACGACTTCAACAAGCAGGTGCTCGGCAAGCTGCTGCGGGACGCCGGCGTCGTGTTCACACCGCTCTTCGTCGCGCAGCCCCACATCTTCGTGGCCAAGCGGAACCCGCTCGCGTCACGGGAGCGTGCGACCCTCGAGGACCTCGTCGACCTGCCTCGGCTCACCTTCGACCAGGGTGCGAACAACTCCTTCTACCTGGCCGAGGAGATCCTGTCGACGATGTCGAGCAAGCGGGAGATCCGTGTCTCGGACCGGGCGACGATCTTCAACCTCATGATCGGTCTGGGTGGGTACACGATCTCCACGGGGCTCATCAGCGACGACCTCGACCCCGAGATCGTCGCCATCCCGCTCGACGTCGACGAACGCATCGAGATCGGCTGGATCGCGCACTCCTCGGTTCCCCTCACCGTGCAGGCGCAGGCGTACCTGGACGAGTTGCGCGCGGTGGTCACCAGCTACGGCGTCGAGCCGCTCGGGTAGGCAGGCGGCGGGTCCGGCGGTTCCAGCGATCGGCCTGGAGGCCCGACACGCGTCCGTCAGGAGGCTGCGGTCTCGAGCATCGCCGTCACGTGCGGTGCGCTCCACCGCAGGAGCGCGTCAGATGGCGGGTCCTCGAGGTCCTCACCCCAGATCGCGACGGCGGCGCCCGACATCGGAGCCGCGAGCAGCGAACCGGAGTCGCCGTCCCACGTCCGGAGTGACCAGTTCTCGCGGAGGTCGGCGACGGTGTACTCGCTGTCGGCCGGGTCGAGGTCGGTCGGCACCTCGTAGAGGTAGTACGAGTTGTAGTTGAGCAGGTCGATCCCGGCCTGCTGCAGGTCGACCGCACTCGCCCGTCGTGCTCGCCGTTCGCGCCGCTCGGCTGCGTCCTCGGTGTCGCCGTCGAAGCTCCAGTACGTGACGTGGATGCGCGGATCGAGTCGCCCGACCGCGACCCGATCGATCCCGTCGTTCCAGGCCCAGACCTCGCGGTTGCCGACCGTGGCCGCCATCGCGTTCATCCAGGCGACGCGTTGGGTGGAGGTGGCGTCGTCGCCCCATTCGTCGCCGCCGATGTGCACGGTTCGGCTGGAGGGGAAGGTCTGCTGCACCTCCGCGTACAGCTTCTTGGCCAGCGCGAGACTCTCGGGCGCCGACGTGTCGAGTTCGTTCTCGCCCGAACGGATGCGGTCGACCCACTTCGTGCCGTGTTCCGCCTCGAGCAGGTCGAATGCCGCAGCCATGTGGCCCGGAGTATCGATCTCGGGCACGATCGCGACACTCCGCTTCGCTGCGTAGTCGGCGATCGAGCGTGCCTGCGCGGCGCTCAGGAACGGGCGATGGGTCACGCGGCTCGTGTACACGCCGTCGTCGAGATCAGCGTTGGCGAGGGTCTGGCCGAGCACCGTGCTCTCGATCCCGACGTTCTGGTCATCGGTGAGGTGCAGGTGCAGGAAGCGGCCGCCGTCGTCGGCGAGGAGGTCGATGTACCGCTTGATCAGCGCCACGGGGTAGTAGGCGCGCGCGACGTCGAGCATCACGCCCGTCTCCGGGCGCGCGCGCTTCGTGGGCTTGGTGGTGACGGTCGCAGTCGACGTGCGGCACTGCTTCGCGGAGTACGCGCCCACGCAGGCGAGGACGGAGTACTTCCCGGCTTCGGCACGGGAAGGTGTCCCGCGAACTGCGGTGACCGAGGCGCTCGACCCAGCGGCGAGTGCCTTCACCGCGACCCGGCCGAGCGTGTACTTCTTCGTGCCGGCGGACAGGTACAGCCAAGCGGAGGAAGCCGGCTTCCGCACGGCGGCAGTGTTCTTGACCTTGAGGGTGGTGCGCACGGCACTGCCGGTCGAGGTGACGGTGGTGGTCGCGGTGACCTTCGTGACCTTCGTGACCGTCACCGCCGAGGCTGCGGTGTCCGCTGATCCTGCCGTTGCACGGATGCCGACCAGAGCTGCTGCCGACACGGCGATTGCCAGACCGACCGCGAGCGTGCGTCTGGCAGACGATCCGGGACCCACGTTCCCCTGTTGACGCACCACGACGTTTTCCCCCTCGAACACCCGTTGCCCTCGCTGGATCAGGATGCGCGCACGATCGTATCCGCCCCTTCAGGCGAGCGGACTGCCGCCCGATGGCTTTGCTCCGAGGAGCGGTTGCGCGTTCTTCGGGTTGCGATGTCCGTCATCCCAGGGGAAGCGCCCGTGAGAGTCGGGCCACACCATCTGCAGCGCAGTGAACGACCCGACGATGGCCGCCGTCACGGTCATGCCGTGAACGTCTTCCGCCTCCGTGAACAGAACGAAGCCTGACTCCGTCAGCTCTTCGGTCCGGTCGCCCGCCTGGAACGGTCCGTGCTCCTGCTGCTCGTCGACTCCGTTGCGGATGAACTGTTGCGCGACGTCTGCCGGCAGCCCTGTGATGATGAGCTCGGGCCATCCTCGGGCGGTGAGCCCGACCGTGTAGGAGAACGGTGCTTCGTCAGTATCGACGTTCGGTAGGACGTGTTGGATTCCCCAGCCGTACCGATCGACGAGTGTTCTCATGTCTGCGACGAGATCAGGGTGGGGACGGTTCACGAGGTGAGCGTACCTCGCCAGAGGCGTCTGATCGCCGATCGTGGCGCGAGCTCAGCGCGTGCGAGCAGCGAGATCGCTGTAGGCCGCCGCGTACCAGCCGACGGTGCCGTCTCCGGCGGTCGGGCCGATCGTGATCGCCGCGCTCGACGTGACCACGTACAGGTCCTCGTCGTGTCCGCAGTGGACGGAGCGTGACGTGAGCGGTTTGCCCGTCTCCGACCCGTTCGCACCGATGCGTCCGGCCCACACGGCCATCTGCACGGTTTCGTCACCCTGGCAGGTGATCGAGACGCGGATCCGCGCACGGTCTCCGGCTCCGTCGGTGCCGAGGGAGAGTCGGCTGGATGAATCGTTGGTGCCGGCACCGCTGCCGAGTCCGCCAGGTTGTCCGGCCCACCGGGCCTGCACGCGCTGCATCCAGTCGGAGTGGGCCTTGTCGTTCTCCTCCGGCGTCGGGTGATCAGAACAGGCCGTGAGCGACACGAGGGCCACGACGGCGACGCCGATGACCAAGGTGCTGCGTCGAAGGCCGCGGCGGGCGTGGAGGAACGGAGTGCGCATGTCGTGGCAAGTGTGGCGCAAGTGGGGACCCGCGGTGATCTCCGAATCACTGGAGCCTGCGCTTCGGCATGCTCTGCAGCGCTGGCGCCTACTGGCGGTCAGCTACCGCGACCGAGGTCTGCTGAGCGATGTCGGCTTACTGAACGCGGCTTGTCAACGCAGCAACTACTGCCGCCAGTGCGCTGATCTTCCCACCTCCGTTTGATTCCTTTCCGTTTCCTCATTGGAGACGGGGACTAGGCGTTCTACTGTCTTACCGAGTGGAGGGAGGTGGATGACATGACCGAATACGACGACTTCAGCGAGGACAACACCTTCTGATCTGCGCGCAGACGCAAGTTCGGAAGGAATGCAAGCGCGATGGGGTCGCGCCATCCAATCGGTCGCGACCCCATCCTCACGAGAGCCGAAAATGTACATCTCCAGTTCATCAACGCGGTTGAACACAGAGCGTCCACTTGTCGGGGCTCAGACCGACGTTCCGGTCCTCGCTGCAATTCCGGGGGACGAGCGAGTGCTCATACTCGGATCAGGGATCGGGGCGGTTGCGCTCGGGCTGATGCAGGCTGGAGTCAGTTCGCACATCGACTGCGTTGACTACTCGTCCGACGCAATGAAGATTTGCGAAGCCATCACCGGGTCTGCTCTTTCGTACTCAGTACTCGACGCCGCGGAATTCGTTCGTTCGAGGAAGGGCCGCTACGACTACATCGTCGTTGACCTGTTCGACGGGCCTCAACTGTGTGAATTTGTCACTACCGGACAGTTCCTCGAGCAGGTGCTGGACATGCTCGATGAGCGTGGTGCGTTGGCCATCAACACCCTGGGATTGCCGCCGCACCTTGACCAGTCGGGGCCGTCTTCGTGGTCCGACGACTGGCGCACCATCGCAGGGGTGGTCCGTCGGGCAGACTCACAATTTCGTGTCACGACCGTGCCCCACCTGATCAATCGCACCGTCTTCGTGAGCCGAACAGACCTGCAGGAACGCCTCGACCTTTCTTCCCGGAGCGCCGCCCAGGAGTTCGAGAACGTTTCCATCCCGAAGTGGATGCCCGCCATTGCTCCGAAGCACCCACCCCGGGATGTAGCTCAACAGACTCCGCACGCGTTCAGTGACTTCCGTGACGAAGTTCGGCGAGCCAAAGTGGCACTTGCCTCACGATTGTTCCCGGGAAGGGAGGGGCCACTTAATGAGATTGTCGCCAACATACTCGCGATCGAAGATGGTGAGTATCAGATGCGACGCTTGATCGCGAATGACGAGGCGGTTGCGTTTCTCTTTGGTAATCAATACCACACGTCGTCCTGGCAGAAGCGGCGCGATGATTGGTCATGGTTCAGCGACATGGAAATCGCCTTGGATCAGTCGTGGGGCGGCACGATCGGTTGGCATGTTGCCTCCGCCAATAACGCGGTCCGTGCGGATCGACTGAATTCATACGCTTAGAGCGATCGGACGTGGCGGGAATGCAGTTTCAAGATCTGCGGCTGGTCGTTCTCGTCGCGGTGGCGTTTGTGGGGATCATCACACTCTGGGTCAAAGCTTTCCGCAATCAGCCCGGGCAGTTCCTTACCTGGCCAATGTTCAGTGGAGTGACGTTTTTCTTATGCGACCTCCATGATGACGATTCTGGCGGCCGGGTCTGTTTACATCGTGAGTACGCCTACGGTGATCTCGTCGGCGGGGAAGAGCGCCTCGACGGAACGCTCGATTTCCTTCGTGATAGGGGTCGGCGTGTTTCTGGCTCGGTTCGAATGGTCAGCAGTCGTGGCGGGGAAATGAAGATCGAGGTGCAAGGAAGTGTAAGGATCATCAGCCGGCATGGATGACGGGACGAAGTTCTTCACGTTTGCTCTGTGGGGAGCGGTGGCCTTCAAGTTCGTGTGGGACGGCCTGCACGGCGGTGCGTCCTTGTACCGCCCGAATCGTTATCCGCAATGGCGGCTACTTGCACGCCCGCGTCACGTGCAGGTTTCGCTGAGTCCCCGAGCCTGGCGGATCTGGTATTGGGCAAGGTGGGTGTCGTTGGCTTTGATCGCTGCGGACACCGCCGGAGGCGGCCCGTGGGTCATCCTCGCGTTGACCCTCTTCCACGAGATCGTTCTCGATAAGAAGTTCCACACGCAGTTGCTCTTCATCTGTTGTCTCTGGGCCGCGCTGTTCGAAGCGTCGATCTGGTCCGGGATCGCAGGCCAGAGTGAGGCTTTCGTCGGGGCTGTCTCCTTGGTGGCTGTGGTGACTCCGGTGTACTGGAACAGCGCGTACATCAAGTTCAAGTCGCCGGGGTACCTGTCCGGGGAAGCGCTTCGCGTCGCACTACTGGGATTTAGCGTGGAAGGCCCCCGCGCCGGAGTCCACGAGTTCTTGTTCGGTGTGAGGCCCCCCGAGCCGTTCCTCGCAAGGATAGGAGTTCGCTGGGCGTTCAGATGGGGTAGCCGCATCGCTGCTGGGCTCGAGGTCCTGCTTCCACTCATGCTTCTGACTCCCGCCACGTTCTTCTTCGGTGCCGTCTTGGGCGTATGTCTGCATTTCGCGTTCTGGGCACTGCTGCCGGGGAAGCTCCTCCCGTTCCAGCTGGTCATGCTTTCCAGCTATGCCGCGTTCGAGTCGACAGGCCATGCGGTCTGGTCTTGGTGATGAGGAGAGCCATGCCCCTACGTATCTTCTTCCCTCTCGTGTCCCTGACGTACGGGATCGGGAACTGGTTCACCTACCTGGCGCTGATCGTCTACGTGCAGACCCAGGCCGGATCGACCGCGAGTGCGGGGCTGTTCGTGGCACAGACGGTCCCGGCACTGCTCGTCGCCGGTCACATCGCTCGAGCTGTTCCGATCGAGAGCGTCCGCAGGGCGTGGATCGGCTGCCAGATCACCCTGGCCGTGATGACGGTCGGCGCGGCGTTCTTCGTCGAGCACCTGTGGGTGGTCTACGTGTACGCGGGGTCGAGCATGATCGTCCGTGCGGTTGCAAATCCGCTCCTGCTGTCGCTCGTGAGCTCGTCGGTCAGTGCTTCCGAGAGGCCGACGGTGCTCCGCTCGGTGAGTGCGACGTCGGCAGTCACCCTCGCCGTCGCGCCGGCCGTGGGGGGTTCACTGCTCCCGGTGATCGGGCCGACGTGGTTGCTGCTCTTGAATGCGCTGATGTTCGTCGGCGTCGGAGCAGCCATGTGGGCTCACGGCGGTGTCGGACGTGCGTTGCGAGCGGCTCGTGATCATGGCGGGAGGACGGCGACCGAGCTGCGCACGGGGAGCTGGTTCCGCTTGCCGGGGTTCGCCGCCCTCGTTCGCGTGGAAGGGTCCGATCTGTGGGCCTGGCGACAGCCCTACACACGGCTGTGGATGCTCCTCCTCATCGCAGGCGCGATCCTCAACATCATCGAGACACCCCTCGTGTTCGAGGTCGTGAAGCTCGGCGAAGCCGCGTACGGATGGATGCTCGCCGCCTACGGATGCGGCGGCCTCGTCGTGCTGCTCAGCAACCTGCGCCGTGGTCGCGCCCGGGACCTGGCGCACGGGAACGATCGTCTCCACACTTCGATCTCAGGAGTGGCGCTGGCCGCAGGCTTCCTCGCGGTTTCAGTTGTTGCGTTGGTGAGACCGTCGGAACTCGCCACGGTGGTGACAGCGGTCGGCGCCTTCTTCCTCCTCGGGTACGGAGCGAGCTGGCTCTCGGGGACGTCGCGGGCGTGGCTGAACTCGTCGTTCCAAGATCAGGGTGACTCCGTCACGAAAGCGATGTGGACCTGGGCTTCGCAGGTCACGCTCGCGATCAACCTCGTCGTCTACCTCGCGTTCTTCGTCATCTACGCGCTGGTCCCGACCGGAGCGTGGATGCTGGTGCCTGCCCTGGTCGCCTACGGCACGCTCCTGGTGGCCCTTGCACGGACCCGATCTCCACGAACGCTCCTCGTGGGCTGAGTCGAGGGCCTGTACCTCAGCCCGTCGCGTCCGACGCAGACCCCTGTGTGGTCAGCCCGTGTTCCGTCTTCTCCCAGTAGTGCGGCCGGGTCAGGAGCTGCCAGAGCGCCTTGTAGGCGGCGATGGAGTGCAGCGTCCAGTACACGGGGTTCAGGAGCGACCAGAGGATCAGGTGGAAGGTCCCGCGCTTGAACGGGCCCATCATCGACAGGTAGATCATGATCGCGTTGCCGACCAGGAAGTTGAACAGGCACAGCCACAGCACCCACACCGGGAACAGTGCGTCGACGGTCTCCCGCGGCAGGAAGAACGTGACGGCGGTGAGCGCGTAGAACGGCAACACGCAGAGGAACGTCGCCGGGGTGCCCGCGATGAGCAGGACGAACGCCGCGAACCGGACGAGTCCGATCTCACGGACGAGTGCGAGGGGCCGACGGGCGTGGACCAAGCTGGTCTGCATGTAGCCCTTGATCCAGCGGGACCGCTGCCGGATGAAGTTCGGCACCGAGGTGTTGGCCTCCTCCATGGTGGTGGAGTTGATGACGCCCACGCGGTACCCGACGGCGCTCGCCCGGATGCCGAGGTCGGCATCCTCGGTCACGTTGTAGGGGTCCCAGCCGCCGAGCTCGATGAGCGATGCCGTGCGGAAGTGGTTCGACGTGCCGCCCAGGGGGATCGGCAGGGACGCGTGGTCCAGACCGGCCAGCATGTAGTCGAACCAGTAGGAGTACTCCAGCGTGAACATGCGGGTGAGGACGTTCTCGCGAGCGTTGAAGTAGTTCAGCGCCGCCTGCACGCACACCGTGGCCTCGCCACCGCGCTCGAACGCGATCAGTGCCTTCTTCAGCTGGTCGGGGTCTGGTGTGTCCTCGGCGTCGTAGATCACGAGGTACTCGCCGGTCGCGACGTAGAGTCCGACGTTGCACGCACGTGGCTTTGTCTGCGGGTGCCCCTTCGGCACGGTGATGACGCGGAAGTGCGGTGGCGGGTTCGCCGCGGCGATCGCGTCCCGTGTCTCCTGGTCCTCTTCCTCGGTCAGGATGATGACCTCGAGCTTGTGCACGGGGTAGTCCAGGCCGCCGAGGTTGTCGATCAGCTGGGCGACGATGTTCGCTTCGCGGAACACGGGCACGAGGACGGTGTAGCCGGGGAGGTCGGCGTCGTCCAGGGCAGAGACCTCGGTGTCGGTGATCCGTTCGACGACGTCGTAGCGGGCTCCCTGCGTGGCGACGACGAACTTGAAGCCCGTCCCGGCGAGGAACACGAGGCTGGCTGCGATCAGCGCTGCGATCGCGGTCTGGACCGGCCAGATGATCCCGCACGCCACGGCGATCACGGCGAGGACGATGCCCGAGGCCTTCTGCGACCGCGAGAAGACGACGCGGGCGGAGAGCGTCGGGTTCCGGTCATGGAGTTGGTTCGCAGCGGCATCGGCCACGGCCCCGTGGAACTGGCTCAGCACGGCACGGCGGAGGGTCCAGCTGTCGACCGAGACGAACGTGACCGGAGCCCCGAGCTCCTCGGACAACGCATCCCCGAGTGCGGCGTCGTCGGCCCGGCCGGAGGTGAGGACGAGGATGCTGCCGTCCTGCAGCACGCGGACCGGCATCCAGTCTTCGGCGAGGTACCGCTGCCCGGACCCGGGGCGCTGCAACGCCGGGTCGATCCCGGAGGCCTCGAGCTCGGTGAGTTCATCGGGTCGGGACGTGGCTGTGTGCCGGCCGAGCCCGGAGAGGTGTGGGGTGGTCACTCGTCACCACCGTCCGAGGGAGTCACCGATGGCGGCCATCCACTCCAGCGTGATCGGCCGGTTGAACGCAGCCGCCCACGCGATCACGATCTGCGCAGCGCCCACGGCGGCGATCAGGCCGCTCACCCGGGTGGTCCGGGCGGCGGGGACCACGGCGATGCCCATCATCGTCATGATGAGGAACACGTTGCCCGCGGAGTTCACCGGGATGAGACCACCCACGTAGCCGATGATCAGTGCCCCGAAGACGAACACCGAGATCAGGACCGAACCGGGCCGACGACTCAGCAATGCCAGGGCGCAACCGCTCGCGACCGGGGCGAGGATGAGCAGCCCGTTGAGCGTCGTGACGAGCTCCGGGACCAGCCCCCAGAGCGCAGGGTCGTAGTGGACGGCGTTCTGGAACACCAGCAACGGGTTCCGTCCGAACAGTGCCTCGAGGAACATCACCGCACCGAAGACCGCGATGGTCGGGAACAGCACGATGAGCACGTTCGACCATCTCGCGCCCGACTCGCTCCGCCGGGCGACGGAGAGCAGCGGGGCCGTGATGGCCGCCGCGACCACGAGGACGAGCCCCGAAGCGTCCGCCAAGGCCGCGAGCATGAAGAGGATCCCCGACTCGAAGCCGGCCTTGGTGTTCCGGCTGGAGACGAAGCGGACCATGTTGATCGCGCCGATCCCGAACAGCGCGATGCCGAGGAGCGCCTCGAAGTTGCCGGTGGCGGTGTACGCGAAGAGCGGGTTCGCGCCGATCGCGACGAGGAAGACCGTGCTCTTCCACCATGGGAAGCGCCGTTGGACCATGGCCTCGAGCAGCTGCTGCAGCAGGATCCCGGCGACCAGTGCCCCGGCGACCGCGAGTCCGGCGGCGCCACCGGGTATGAGCCGCACGAGGATCGTGCCCAGCGGCGGGTACAGCTCGCTGAGCCACGAGACGTCTGCGCGGTCCCAGCTCAGTCTCGCGACGTGGTCCACGACGGAGCGGTTGACGGTGACGTCGGCCACGGTGGGGTCGGCGCTGACGGCTGCGAGCACCAGGAAGGGGACGGCGAACGCGAGCCGGAGCAGCCATCGTGCGCCCGCGCGGCTCGGGAACGGTTCCAGCCGTGTGCGCGTGTGGCCGTCCGCACGCGCGGCTTCCAGCTCGCGACGCAGGGTGCCTGCACGTTCTGCTTCCAACAAGACCACGGGGCCACCTCACAGCAAGGCCGACTCGGTCTTGGTTGACATCGATTTCCGGCCCGACACTGATGCCGTGCGCCCCGCAGCAGTGCGATGCGAACGCATCCTCTCACCCCCGGCCGTCTTCCGGGTGACGGCGACGATCTCCGCTGCTATGTTTGCGCGCACAACAAATCCCGGACGACGATGTCGGAGGACGCGCGATGACGCACGCAACAGAGCACCGCTTCGGCGAGACGACCCTGACGGTCGTCGATGCCGAAGGCAATCCCATCCCCGATGCCGACATCACCGTCGAGCAGACCCGCCATGCCTTCGCCTTCGGCAACATCGGCTTCGACTTCATCGGACTGGCCAACGGCGAAGCGACTGGCGAACCGACCGGCGAAGCCAACGCCGAAGCGCAGGACGAAGCCGGCGCCGAGCGCCTCGCCGACCTCTACACGGACGTTTTCAACACCGCGACGCTCCCGTTCTACTGGGGCCGCTTCGAGCCCGAGCGCGGAGCCCCGGACACCGCCAGGCTCCTGACGACGGCGCAGTGGTTCCGCGACCGCGGCATCGCCCTCAAGGGTCACCCGCTCGTCTGGCACACCGTGCAGCCCGATTGGCTGCTGGGGCTCCCGCTGGACGAGGTCGAGCGGCTCCAGCGCGAGCGCATCCGCCGCGAGGTCTCCGTCTTCGCCGGCACGATCGACACCTGGGACGCCATCAACGAGGTCGTCATCATGCCGGTGTTCGACAACGGCGACAACGCGATCACCCCGCTCGCCCGGGCCAAGGGCCGCATCCCGATGATCCGGATGGCCTTCGAGGAGGCCCGCGCCGCCAATCCGCGGGCCACCCTGCTGCTCAACGACTTCGACCTGTCGAGTGCGTACGAGTGCCTGATCGAGGGCGTACTCGAAGCCGGCGTGCAGATCGACGCCATCGGACTGCAGACCCACATGCACCAGGGCTACTGGGGCGAGGACACGATGCTCGCGATGGTCGACCGGTTCGCCCGCTACGGCCTGCCGCTGCACCTGACCGAGACCTCGCTCGTCTCCGGCGACCTCATGCCCGCGCACATCGTCGACCTCAACGACCACCAGGTTGCTTCGTGGCCGTCGACGCCCGAGGGTGAGGCGCGCCAGGCCGACGACGTCGAACGGCACTACCGGAGCCTGGTCGGCCACCCTTCCGTCGAGGCGATCACCTACTGGGGCATCACCGACGCCGGCGCCTGGCTCGGCGCCCCGATCGGACTCGTCCGCGCCGACGGGACACCCAAGCCGTCGTACGAGGCCCTCCGCCGCCTGGTCAAGGAGGAGTGGTGGCTCGGCCCGACGGTGCTGCGCACCGACGACCGCGGTCGGGTGCAGGTCCGCGGCTTCCGCGGCGACTACCGGGTCGACGTGCGCGGCACGTCCGCCCCGTTCGCCGTCACCGACGTGCCCACGCAGGTGCAGATCGTCGCGTGACCACCTGACGGACTGGAGGCCCGGTGCGGCCCCGCCCCGCGCCTCCAGTCCGTCAGTGGCGGACCTGGCTGTGGGGGTGCTCATGGCTCTGATCGGGGTGGTGCGCTTTGCTGGGCGAGACCAGCGGACCGTCCGCGGCACCGTGAGGGATGGACTTGATGCGCTTGAGCAGACCGCACGGACGGCTCCTGCTCGTGCAGCGCTCGCTCCTCGTGACCGCTGTGTTGGCGTCGGGGCTCGCGCTGGTGGCCGGGTGCAGTTCGCCCCGGTTGCCGGCGTCGTCCGCAACCGCCGTCGAGGTGACGAAGGTGTACCTGGCTGCGGCGAAGGCGCAGCGGTGTGACGTGACGAAGGCGTTGACGCTCGACAGCACGTGGGCGTGGTGCCGGAACCCGACGCTGCGGAAGTACACCGTCGCGGACAAGGCGGAATCGGTGCCGTTCAACCCTGGCCACAGGACGGAGTCGTGTGTCGACACGACGGTGACGAGTCGAGCGTCGGAGGAATCGGAGCCGATGAACGGGACGCGCACGTGGAGCTTCTGCTTCACGAAGACGGCGTCCGGATGGCGCCTCACGGACCAGGGACAGGGCTAGGGCGCGCGCCCCTCCTGAGGCGGCCGGAAGGGCCAATCTTCAGCGTGGGTGTGCGGCACCGCGACGACCTGGACGGCATCCCGGTAGACGATCCGACCCGGCGAGCTGGTCACGAGTTGCATCCACGCGATCTCGTGGTGGTCGAGGAGTTCCAGGTACGGGCCGACCATCTCGAGCAGCTCGACGGCGTCGGCGCTGAACCACGCCCGGGCCCCGGGGTTGTGGGTCTCGTCGTAGCAGTCGGGCTGCACTGTGGTCGGGTCGGTGTACATCGCGGTCGCGCGCGTGTTCGCTTCCCGGAGCCATCCCGTCTCGGCGTCGCTCAGCCGGCCGTCCCGCTGGAGGCCGTTGGCGAGGGCGAAGACCCCCGGGAACCGCCCGCGGCGGTTGGGGACGGCGCTCTGGTACCGGACGAACTCGCTCACGACAGCGAGCGTACGAGGCCGTGTCGTGACTGACGGCCGTCCCAGCGCGATGCGCGCCCTTGGGATTCGGGCCCACGAAAGCACGCCCGGTTCGCGCGGGACTGGTACGACAGGATGTGATGCGCTACATTCCACTAGCATGACTCAGCACTCGTTCCTTCGCTTCACCTGCGTCGTCCTGGCGACGGCCAGCTTGACCTCGACCGCCCTCGTTGTGACTCCTCCAATCCCCGGTAGCGGCTCAGCGGTGGCCGCTGAGATCAGTACCCGGAACTGGTCCCCCACGGAGGTGCTCGAAGGTCTGCTCTTCCTCCAGGGGGACTTCGGTCGAGAGCTGGTCAAGTCGGGTGCGCTCGGACCGCTCTCGAACGCCCAAGAAGCGGCTCTGGAACAGGCAATGAACGACGGTGAAGCGCGTCGACTCGCACGAGATGTGTCGAAGGAAGTGCAGGCACGATCGCCGTTGGTGGTCCGCTCGCTGGTCGACGCGCTCGGCAGCGGCGATCCGATGGCAACCGACGCGGCGATGAACAAGCTCAGCAAAGAGTTCTTGGACACGCCGACCATGAAGCGGGTCTCGGATGAGCTACCAGCAGGGCCGGAGACGTATGTGCCCGGCGAAGACCGTGAAGGCCGGGCTCTGCTGGTCGTCGTCGTCGCAGGCGCCGTTCTCGTGATCACGGTCGCCGCAGTGGGCGTGGGCGTCCTGGCTGCCGTCTCGACAGTTGCGATCGGCTCGACGAAGGTGGCCGGTAAGAACGCCATCCGGAAGTCGTCCGGTCCCGCGGCGCGGGCTCAGGCAGCGGAGCTCACGGCAAGTGCGATTCGCGTCTTCCATGGCCGCTGACGGCCCGCGCTGGCGGGCGGATCCGATCGTCTTGACGGTGGGGCTCGTCGCCGCGATCGTCTTGGTCTCCTATTTGCTGGCGATGCGTGTGGGGGTCAGCGCCGCGGTGCAGCTTCCTGGGCAGGGGGAGATGAACGGCGTGCTGTCGCGGATCATGCCTCAGGGCTGGGCGTTCTTCACCAAGCCCACTCTTTCGGCCACGCCGGTCGCCTTCCAACAGGTTGACGGGCGATGGCAAACCGTCGCCGGCGGGCCGAACGCGCAGCTGCGCTTCGTTGCTGGCGTCAGTCGAGAGGGGCGGCGGCAAGGGGTGGAGATGGCTTCCATCTTGAACGGCGTCCCGAAGTCCTCCTGGGTGCGGTGCGACGGAAGACCGGCACGCGAGTGTGTGGCCGGGAGCGCACGGGTGACTTCGTCCAACCCGCTGATCAGGCCGACTCTGTGCGGCGAGGTCGTCGTAGCGGGCGTGAAGCCGACACCTTGGGAGTGGAGAGACCTGGTCCAGCAAAGAACCTACGTGCACGAAGCAGTGAAGCTCGAGGTGCGTTGTGCGCACACGTAGATTCGCACCTCTGAGGATCGCGATGCCGTGGGGTGCTGGGCTTTCGCTTGCGCGATCTGTTCTCTTCGGTGGCATGGCGCTGACGCTCTTGGTCAACCCGGCGACCGTCTTGTTCACGACGAGCGCTTCGCAGCCCACCGCGCCCGTGTGCGATTCGTACAACTCGTGGGCCTTGTTCTGTCTGACCAACAGTTCTCTCGACGTCGCACGAGTCGTTGCAGGGATTTGCCTCTTGGTGTGCGCGACCGGAATCGTGCCTTGGGCGACGGCAGTACCGGGGGCGTACATCGTCGTGAGTCTGAGCATGACGACGACATTGGGTGACGGGGGCGATCAGCTCTACGGGATCCTCGCCCTGCTGTTGCTCCCGTTGTCGCTGACTGATTGGCGGCGAAACTCCTGGAACACCGACCAGAGCCAACGATGTGCAGATGCCCGAGGAGCGCTTGCCCTTCTGGGGTGGGTACTGATCCGGGCGCAGATCTTCATCGTGTACCTCGAGGCTGCAGTGGGAAAACTCGCCGTGCCGGAGTGGGCCAACGGCTCTGCGATGTACTACTGGCTTCGTAATCCGACGTTCGGTCCCGGCGAGCTGCTGGCGCCGTTTGTACATGCGGCGACCGCCCTTCCTCCGATCACCGGGATCCTGACGTTCGGGACGATTGCGCTCGAGTTCTGCTTGGCGATCGGGCCGCTCTTCTCAATGCAGACCCGACGAGCACTGTTGTTCGCGGGGCTGCTGCTGCACGGCGGGATCGTCGTGCTGATGGGCGTGACCTCTTTCTCGATCGTCATGGCCGCGGCGCTCTTGCTCCATCTGGTCCCGATGAACAGCAATCTCCGGGAGTTCCGGACGAGACGAGGTGATCGGATTGCAACCGCGTCTCGAGCCGAAGCCTGATGTGCATGACGTCGTTGTCGCTCCCTTCTCGATCCGGATGCTGGGTGGCGTCGTCGTCGGGCTCGGGCTGGCCTTGATCGGCGGAAGCGTTGTGATCGGGTTCGACGCGCTCCTCATCACGGGGGCTGCGATCGGGAGCGCAGCGGGCCTGGTCGTGACGCTTGCGCGAGTATCGATGCGCGTCGCGGACGGGGTGGTCACCGTCTGGTTCGTCCCGATCCTCCGTATCCGAGTCCACCTGACCGACGTTCGAGAGGTGTCGATCGAGGAGATCGATCCACGCAGAACCGGCGGTGTCGGTGTCGCCCGGTACCGGGGATGCCGAGTGCTCTGCGTCTCAGCCGGTCGAGGCGTGCGCTTCTCGTCCAAGTTCGGAACCGTTCTCGTGCAGTGTGAGGATCCGATCACCGTCGCAGACGCACTGAGTAGTTGATGCCCGTTCGTGCGCAGGATCCGTGCGCTCCGTCCCCGTCGAGCTCTCGCGTCAGGGGCACGAAGACGTCGTCCAGACATTCGGCGTAGGAGGCCCGCGGCACCGGGCCGACCCAGCGGATCACCGCAGGGTGCGCCAGCTCTGGGGAAGTGCAGTCGTGCCCGACGCCGGGTCGGGGACCCATCCGGACCAATCGGTGTCGAAGGGGAACCGGCGCGCGATCGCGACCTCGGTGGCTTCTCGGCCAGCATGCTCGATGACCGCCCGCATCGCCGCCGGCCAGTACCCGCCGGCGGCGTAGAACTCGAGCTCGTCTTCGTCCTTGTACCGGACAGACCAGGAACCGTCGGGCTCGGTGGTCGCCACCACGTCGAGTGTCCAGTCCTGACTGTCGAACCCGATCGGTGTCCGTACCCACGGCAGCTCGAGGTTGACGTACCAGTCGGGAAGCCAATCGGACCCGTCGTGCCAGCGCCAGACGGACCAGGGCGTTCCCTTCTGGTGGACGCGGACGACACTGGATCCAACCCACCGGTCATCGACGTAGGAGCCGTCCCAGTCCTCGGGCAGCACGAGGCGTCCGTTGGGGCCGCTCCCGACGCCCGCACGTCGACGGACGGCCGAGCCGACAGTCGTGGCGACCACCGCGAGTTCGTCGTCGTCCGCGAGGACCCGAGCGGCGACCGCGAAGCCGACTGCTTCGCCGCGCTCGCCGAAGTTGTTGATGCTCCGGAGCGCAACGGGAGTCCCGGAGGGGAACGGATCAGTCCTGGTGTCGGATCGCGCGGCGTCGGTCATCCATCGATGCTGCCACGGCGCGGCCTCCGGGACCGCTGACTCACCGCCGCACGTACCGGTGCTCCGGCCGCCCCGCAGCCCCGTACCGCAACTGCATCGCCACGGTCCCGTCCGCCGTGAGCTGCGCCAGGTACCGCTGCGCCGTCGCCCGCGAGACCCCGATCGCCGCAGCCACCTCGGCGGCAGATCGTTCCTCACCGGCGACGAGCTGCTCGAGCACCAGCGCCGCCGTGGCCGCCCGGGACGGCGACGCCCCACCGCTGTCGCCGGCGTGCAGGATCCGGAACGCCCGCTCGACGCCCTCTTGATCGAGGGTCGACCGCTCGTCGAGCACGTTCCGCGAGCGCGCGTACGCCTGCAGCCGCTCGGCCAGCACCCCGGCTGCGAAGGGCTTGATCAGGTAGGCGAGTGCCCCGCTCCGCATCGCTCGACGAACGGTGCCGGAGTCCGAGGCGGCACTCAGCACGAAGGCATCGGTGTCGATCGACCGCAGCAGGTCGAGCCCGCTGCCGTCGGGCAGGTACACGTCGACGAGCACCAGGTCCACGGTCCCGCTCGACAGCGCGGCGCGGGCGGCCGCGAGGGTCCCGACGGGTTCGAGCGCCCGGAACCCCGGCACGTCGTCGACCTGCCGCCGGTGCAGGTCGGCGACGTGGAAGTCGTCGTCGACCACCAGCACGGTGAAGACGGAACTCACGACACCACTCCTTCCAGTCGGGCACAGAAGACCGCGCCGTGGTCGGCGCCGCCGGGGGAGGCGAGCCACACGTCGCCACCGTGCCGCCGGGCGATCTCCCGCGACAACGGCAGCCCGATCCCGAGCCCGTGCACCTGCGAGACGTCCTCCGACGCGGGAGCCGCCGCCGGACCGCGCACGAACAGCGAGTCCGCGGCATCGTCCGGCACCCCCGGCCCGGAGTCCATCACGGACAGGTGCAGGGTCGCGCCGTCGTCGAGGACCTCGACCTCCACCCAAGGGGATCCGCCGTCCCTCGACTGCTCGTCCCCGTCCAGGGCCGCCGACACCGCGTTGTCGACCAGGTTGCCGAGCACGGTCGTCACGTCGCCCGGGTCGGTGATCGTCCCCTGCACGAGCGTCTCCGCCCCGATCCGCAGCAGCACCCCGCGCTCGGCGGCCTCGACACCCTTCGCCCCGAGGAACGCCTGCAGGTACGGCTCGGTCAACCGGTCGGCGTGCTGCACCGGGTAGCGCAGCGGCCCGCGCTCCTGCACGTCCGCCAGGTACGCGCGCGCCCGGGCGGTCTCGCCGATGTCGAGCAGCCCCGAGATCGCGTGGAGCCGGTTCGCGAACTCGTGGCGCTGTGCGCGGAGCGCCGTGCTCATCGCCCCGACGGCGTCGAGTCGCCGGGTCAGGGCCTCGACGTCGGTGCGGTCGCGCAGGACGGCGACGCGGCCCAGGTCGCGGCCGTCGCGGAACACCGTGCGGACGTCGACGAGCAGCACCCGGTGCCCGGCGACGATCGTGGCGCTCGCCGGGGCAGCGGAAGTCACATCGAGCATCGACCCGAGCGGCGAGGGCAGGTCGAGGGAGGCCACCGGACGGCCGACCGGGTCGGCCAGTCCGAGCAGTCGCACGGCTTCGGGGTTGCAGACGGTGACGACCCCCGACGGGCCGATCGCGATGACGCCTTCACCGACGCCGCCGAGCACGGCCTGCTGGTTCTGCACGAGCGTCACGAGCTCCTCCGGCTGCAGCCCGAGCGTCAGCCGCACCAGCCTGCGTCGGATCAGCACCGAGGCGATCACCGCGAGCAGGACCGCCGCCAGCCCGGCACCGATCACCGGCATGCTGTCCTCGACCAGGGTGTCGTAGACGCGTGCCCGGTTGAACCCGACGCTCACCTCGCCGACGACGGCGGACTGCCGGGAGGACCGGCTCGTCTCCGCCCCGCCGGCTGCGGGCGCGGAGACGGGCACCTTCGCCCGCGCCGACTCACCGAGCGTGCCGCGTGCCCAGGACACGGTCTCGCGGCCCGCGAGTGCGGCGTCGGGGGAGGTGCTCACCATCTCGCCGATCCGGTCGGTGTCGGGGTGGGCCAGCCGGATGCCCCGGTCGTCGGTGACCACGACGAAGAGTGCCCCGGTCCGGCGCTGGGCTGCGAGTGCCGCTCGCTGGACGGGCCCGTCGGCGAGGGCCGCGGGGTCGAGGTCGGTGCCGTCGACACTGAGCCGGGCGACCGCGGCCCGGACGTCGGACTGCGCGGCGACGCTCTGTGCGATCGCGAGTGCGGTCCCCTCGGCAGCACGCTCGAGCCGGGTGACCTCGATCCGGACGAACACGGCACTGGTCAGGGCGACGACGGCGACCACCACGGCGAGCTGCAGCACGAGCACCTCGGTGGCGAAGCGGAGCCTGGGGCGCCGTGAACGGTCGTCGGTCACGACCCCAGCGTACGGAGGGCGAGCCGACCCGCCTGCGCACAATGCGCAGAAAGCGGTCAACGCGCGATGGTGCGCCAATGTGCAGAAGCGCGCCGCGCCTCCAGGCCGGGTCGTAGCGTGCCCGGACTGCCAGACACGGACGAAGGAGTCCTGATGCTCGTCATCCTCGGGTACGCGATGGTCCTGACCTTCATGGTCCTGATCATGACCAAGCGCATGTCGCCCATGCTCGCGCTGATCATCGTGCCGACCGTGTTCGGACTGTTCGCGGGGGCGGGTCTGGGACTCGGCGACATGGTGACCGAGGCGATCGGCACGCTGGCACCGACGGCCGCGCTCCTGATGTTCGCGATCATGTACTTCGGGCTGATGATCGACGTCGGCCTGTTCGACCCGCTCGTCCGGTTCATCCTGCGGGTGACCGGCAACGACCCGGCGAAGATCGTGCTCGGCACTGCTCTGCTGGCCGGTGCGGTCTCGCTCGACGGGGACGGCTCGACGACGTTCATCGTGGTCACGGCGGCGATGCTGCCGATCTACCTGAAGCTCGGCATGAGCCCGGTCGTGATGACGTGCGTGGCGGGTCTGACGAACGGCACGCTCAACATCGTGCCGTGGGGCGGTCCCACAGCCCGCGCAGCCGCCGCGCTGAAGATCGACCCGACGGACATCTTCGTGCCCCTCGTGCCGTCGCTCGTGGTGGGGCTGCTGCTGTGCTTCACGTTCGCGTGGACGATGGGCCTGCGGGAGCGGAAGCGCCTCGGGCTGATCGAGTTCACCGAGGCGTCGCGGGGTGCGCGGGTGCCGGAACGGGCGAACGCTCGGTCCGGTTCACGGGTGCTCGCGGCGGTCGGCGGGACCGGCGGCGGGATGTTCACGAGCCCCACGGTCGCGCTCGGACTGCGCGGTGGGAAGGCCGACGGCCGGCGTGCGGACGGCGAGGGCGTGGACGGCGCGGGTTCGGGGGACGAGAGCACGGGGACCGGCACCATGGCCGAGACGATGCTCGACCCGAACCGCCCGACCCTGCGGCCGAAGCGGATCTGGTTCAACCTGGCGCTGACCGTCGCCGTGATGGTGGCGCTCGTTCTGGGGCTCCTGCCGCTGCACTTCGTGTTCATGATCGGCACGGCGATCGCCCTGCTCGTGAACTTCCCGCAGCTCAAGCAGCAGACCGCGCAGATCGTCGCGCACGCCCCGAGCATCGTCGGTGTCGTGTCGATGGTGTTCGCCGCCGGGGTGCTGATCGGGGTGCTCGACGGCACCGGGATGGTCGCGGCGATGGCCGACTGGCTCGTCGCGGTGATCCCCGACTCGATGGGCCCGTACCTGGCGGGCATCACCGGTGTGCTGAGCATGCCGCTGACGTTCTTCATGAGCAACGACGCGTTCTACTTCGGGATCCTGCCGGTGCTGTCCGAGAGCGCTTCGGCGTACGGGATCACACCGGCCGAGATGGCGCGGGCCTCGGTCGTCGGGCAGCCGGTGCACATGCAGAGCCCGCTGGTCCCCGCGATCCTGCTGCTGGTGTCGCTGGCCAACGTGAACCTCGGCGACCACCACCGGAAGGTGCTGTGGCGGGCGGCCGTGGTCGCGATGGCGATGCTCGTGGTGGCGATCGTGGTGCGGGTCATCCCGTTCGGATGAACCGACCGCCGGTGCCGACTCGGCGCGCGTCGAGCCGGGCCGGGCCCGGCCTGCTCAGGCGGCGTCGAGCTCCCGCGTCAGGGCCGCGACGAAGTCGTCGATGTCCTGCTCCGAGGTGTCGTACGCGCACATCCACCGCACCTCGTTGCGGCTGGCGTCCCAGTCGTAGAACCGGAAGTGCTTCCGCAGCCGGTCGGCCACCCCGGCGGGCAGGGTCGCGAAGACCCCGTTCGCCTGGGTCTGCTGGCTGAAGCCGACACCCCGGATGCTGCCGTCGGCGATGCCGGTCTCCAGTGCACCGCGGAGTCGGGCGGCCATGGCGTTGGCGTGCCCGGCGGAGCGCAGGTACAGGTCGTCGCTGAGCAGGGCGATGAGCTGCGCGGAGACGAACCGCATCTTCGACGAGAGCTGCATGTTCATCTTGCGCAGGTAGTGCAACCCCTCGGAGGCCGAGGGGTTCAGCACGACGATCGCCTCGCCGTAGAGCATGCCGTTCTTCGTCCCGCCGAAGCTCAGCACGTCGACACCGGCGTCGGTGGTGAAGTCGCGCAGGGGCACCCCGAGGGACGCCGCGGCGTTCGAGATGCGGGCGCCGTCCATGTGCAGCTTCATGCCGAGGGAGTGGACGTGGTCGGCGATCGTCCGGACCTCGTCCACCGTGTAGGCGGTGCCGAGCTCGGTGGTCTGCGTGATCGACACGACGAGCGGCTGGGCACGGTGCTCGTCGCCCCAGCCCCAGGCCTCGCGGTCGATCAGCTCGGGCGTCAGCTTGCCGTCGGGTGCCTCGACCGGCAGGAGCTTGATGCCGGCGACGCGCTCGGGCGCACCGGCTTCGTCGGTGTGGATGTGCGCGGTCGCGGTGCACACGACCGCTCCCCACCGCGGCAGCATCGACTGCAGCCCGACGACGTTCGCGCCGGTGCCGTTGAACACCGGGAACGCCTCGGCCTGCGACCCGAAGTGCTCCCGGATCACCTCGTTGAGACGTGCCGTGTAGACGTCCTCGCCGTAGGCGATCTGGTGGCCGTCGTTGGCCGCGGCGATGGCGGCGAGGATCTCGGGGTGGACGCCGGCGTAGTTGTCCGAGGCGAAGCCCCGCAGGTCCAGGTCGTGCAGTCGGAGGGTCACGCGTTCATCCTAGGTTCGAGGGATCAGCCGCCGTGAGCGGGATGCGGGCACCGTTGACGTCGGCCGGTGGGGTGCCCCAGAGCCGGACGACCGCGGTGCCGAGCTGCGCCTCGAGGCCGGACAGTGCACCGACGACGAACACGGCGGCCGCGGCGGTCTCCGGTGCCTCCTTCCGGAACCCCTGCGCGACGGCCCGGACCCAGGCGTCGGACGCGGCCTTCGCCGCCGCGTAGTTCGCGGCACCTGCGGTGGGGGAGTCGACCGCGGTGGATGACACGAACGCGAGCCGGCCGGCAGGGGACGCCACCAGGTCGTCGTGGAAGACCCGGGTCGTGTTCCGCAGGGTCCGGAAGGCGCGGTCGAAGAAGTCCCAGTCCGCGTCGGACTGGCCGACGATGCTGCCACCGCCGCGCCACCCGCCGACCAGGTGGACCAGCCCGTCGACGCGGCCGGCGTCCGCGTGGACGTCGTCGGCCAACGCGGTGACCGCACCGAGGTCCGACAGGTCGCACGTGCGTGTCGTGACGCCCGGGACGGACGCGCGCAGGGCCTCCAGGGCGTCGGGTCTGGTGCCGACCGCGACGACGGCCGCACCGGCGGCGGTGAGTGCGCGCGCGACGGCTGCGCCGCTGGCACTGGTCGCACCGGCGATCAGCACCAGGCGACCGGCCACCGAGGCGTCGGTCACGCGGCGGCCTCGGCGACGAGCTCGGCGTCCGTGGTGCCGGTGATGCCGGCCGTGGACGCGATGACGGTCGCCATCTTCCTTTCGAGGGCCTCGTAGAACATCGACAGCGGGAACTCGTCGTCGAGCACCGCATCGGTGTAGCCGCGCGGCGGTCCGGCGAGCGTCTCGTCGGGCAGGCCACGCGCCCACTTCGACGCCGGGTGCGGCGTGAGCGTGCGGGTCAGCATCTCGTACGCGGCGAGCCAGTGCGCCGACTTCGGCCGGTCGATCGAGCGCCGGTAGAGCTCGTTGATCTCGTCGCTCAGGGCGATGATCACGTCCGGCACCTCGGGCCAGTCGATCGTCAGCTGCGTGTCCGTCCAGTGCAGGACGCCGTGCTGGTGCATCCAGGCGAACAGCAGCTGGCCGCCCAGTCCGTCGTAGTTGCGGATGCGGCTGCCGGTGATCGCGAATCGGAAGATGCGGTCGAAGACGACCGCGTACTGCACCAGGCGCGCGTGGTCACGGATGGCGCGCTGCGCGTCCTGGAGGCCCGTGTCGGGTCCGGCGGACAGCTCGCGTTCCAGACGCACGGATTCGCGGAACGCGGTCAGGTCGCAGCGGAGCTCCTCGAGCGAGTAGAGGAAGAACGGCATCCGCTGCTTGATCATGAACGGGTCGAAGGGCAGGTCCCCGCGCATGTGCGAGCGGTCGTGGATGATGTCCCACATCACGAAGACCCGCTCGGTCAGCTGCTGGTCGTCGAGCATCGCAGCGGCCTCGGCCGGCAGCTCGAGCTTGGTGACGTCGGCGGCGGCACGGACGACCCGGCGGTAGCGGGCGGCCTCGCGGTCCTGGAAGATCGCGCCCCACGTGAAGGCGGGGATCGAGCGCATCGCGACGGTCTCGGGGAACAGCACCGCCGAGTTCGTGTCGTAGCCCGGGGTGAAGTCGACGAACCGCAGCGCGACGAACAACGCGTTGCCGTGGTCGCCGGCCTCGAGCTCGGCGATGAACTCCGGCCAGATGACCTCGACCAGGACCGCCTCGACGAAGCGCGAGGTGCTGCCGTTCTGGGTGACCATCGGGAACACGACCAGGTGGCCGAGCCCGTCGACGCGGTGCTGCTGCGGTTGGAACGCGGTGAGGGAGTCGAGGAAGTCGGGGACCCCGAAGCCCTGCTCCTGCCAGCGTGCGAAGTCGAGCTGCAGCACCTGCAGGAACGCAGCATCGTGCGGGAAGTGCGGTGCCAGCTCGGCGACGGCCGGCACGATCACCGCGACGTGACCGGCGGCAGCGGCGTGGTCGGACGGTTCGGGGACGGAGCCGTCCCGCGTCTGCAGGGCCTGCAGGGCGACGACTGCACGCTTGAGCCGGAGCCAGGCGGGGTGGGCGGCGATCTCGCGCACGGACAGGTGGTCCTCGACGACCTCGGGCTCTCCGACGATGGCGTCCTGCGAGATCTTCTGGGCGAACTGGGACATGTCGAACCTCCCGTCATCGGGGTCGGCCGCGGATCTGCGGACGAGTGGTGCGCGTTACCGGATCGTCTCGAGCCTAGGGAAGTCCGGGGGACGCAAAGTTGCCCATCTGCGGTGGAATCGTGCGTCGTCGTGGTGCTCGCGCGGGGATCCGACTGCTGCGCGCACGGAACCGTCGCCGGTCCTGCGTGGGCGGTCAGCGTGGTCGGAGTCAGCGGCGCCGGGCGGGTCACCCGGAGCTGTTGTCTCCACGGGCCTCCGAGTCGATGCGCTCACGCTTGGTGACGGCATCGATCGCTTCGCTCACGGTCGAGTCCGGATGCGTCTCACGCCAGCTCCGCACCTGTGCCGGGTCTGGTGCTGACCCCGGGGGGATCGGCGTACTCCCGACGATGCTCGGAGCGAAGGCGGCGTAGGTGATCGTCGCGAGCGCTGCCAAACACGCGTAGAGCAGATCGAGCGAGAGCCAGGCGCCGACCGTCGACACGATCCCGAAGAGCACGATGAAGGCCGGCGCCCGGCGCCTCATCGGAAGCACCCTCGCTTCACTGCCGCGATGCCGAGGAGCTCAGCCCCCAGCGCAGCCGCAGCCCCGCCGAGGGCCCGGATCTTCTCCCAGCTGAAGGACGCGCCCCACATGATCCGGACTGCCTTCGTGACGCCGCCGAGCGAGTTGGTGTGGGCCGCCAGGACATGCATCACCGCGGTTCTGCGCGGAGCTGTCGGAACCACCCGAGCGCGAGTGGAAGCGCGGTCCAAACGGCGAACGACGTCATTGCGGGGCCGACGCCGACGCGGGTTTCCGAGGCGATCGTCCAGTCAAGACCCGGCGCCGCGAGCCACGACGCGAAGGCGTATGGATTCAGCCAGTTGAGGAGGGCTGGTGTGAACGCGAGGCCGATCGTGAGGAACAACGGACCGAGCACAGCGATGACGAGTGCGGGCGCTGTTCGTAGCACCAGGCCCGCCACAGCCGTCGCGGTGAGCGTCGCGGCGATCGTCGTCGCGAGCATCTCCCAGAACTGCCGGAGTACCGCGATGTCGAAGGCAGAAGCGGCTGAGGTGGGCCGTGTGACGGCGAAGACCACGGCAGCGAGGAGATGGATGACGACGAGCGTGCAGACGCCGAGGATCAAGACCGCGACGTAGCGGGCACCGAGGATCCGCTGGCGTCGTGGCGTGATCGAGAACGTCGTCAACGCCGCACGCGTGGTCCATTCGGCCGTGAACGCCATGACAGCCAGGAGACCCATGAGCAGGGGAAGAGCCACGCTGAGTCCCGCCACGAAAGCGACGAACGTCTTCGTTTCCCACCCGATAAGGAAGGACAGCACCACTCCGCTGACAGCTGCGACTGCGAATGCCCACCGGGGGCCACGTGTGTCGAGAGCGCGTCGCATCTCGACGAGCACCAAACGGATCACACCATCCTCCCCTCGTACTCCGTGGCGGTGAGGGATGCCAGGTACGCGTCGAGCCGGATGTCCTCGCTCCTGAGCTCGAGGAGCGCGATTCGTGCATCCCGCGCAGCACGACCGACCTCCTCCGGTGCAAGGTCCACGAGCAAGCCTGCGCCCGTGGGGAAGGGGTGGCTGCCGACACGTCGGAGTGCCTCCTCAAAGCGCGGAAGATCTTCAGCGACCACGAAGGTGCGTCCGGCCTGTGTCCGAAGATCATCGAGTCGGGTTTCATCCACGATCCGTCCGCGGGAGATCACCACCAGGCGGTCGGCGGTCCGTTCCACTGCCGCGAGTTGATGAGTGGAGACGAGGACTGTTCCTCCCTGCTCCGCGAAGTCGAGCAGCAGGTTGTCGAGCCAACGTATTCCTTCGGGATCCAGGCCATTGGACGGTTCGTCCAGCACGAGGGCACGCGGGTGCCCGAGTAGCGCGTGGGCCAAACCGAGTCGCTGACGCATGCCAAGGGAGAGTTTCCCGACTCGACGGGCGGCAACCTTTGACAGGCCAACCATCTCGAGACACTGATCGACCCTTTGGAAGGGCTCGCCGATCGTGAAAGCTGTGAGCCGAAGAGTCTCGCGGACGGATCGACCTGGGTGGAAGGCTGACGCGTCCAGCAGGCAACCGAGGAAGCGGGCCGGATCGGAGAGCTGTTGAAGTTCCTGCCCGTTCACGAACGCGGCTCCGACATCGGCTCGGGTGATTCCGGTGAGGATCCTCAAGGCGGTGGACTTGCCGGCGCCGTTCGGCCCACAGAACGCTGTGATCGTCCCCTCGGGACAGGAGAAGGAGACGTCATCGAGCGCGATGCGTCTGCCGTAGGTCTTACCGACCCGACGAAGTTCGATCGGATCGGTCACGACATCAGCTGATCGAGCAGAAGTGCTGCCCCGATCGCTCCGACGCAGACCAAGAAGGCGGCTGGTGCCACTTTGCTCCTCGGTTCGACGATGCCAGCAAAGCCCGCTGCGCTGAGGCCGGCCGCTCCGGCCGCCACCGAGAGCGGCCACCCGGCGGCAACCAGGACGACACAGGTGGCCCCGAGCAGGACGGCCATCGCTGCGAGTCCAGCGCTGAGCAGCGGTCGTAAACGAGATTTCCTTGCAGCCACAACCCCTCCTTACGTTGGGGCTTCGAAGGGGTGGTGCAGCCACCACCCCTTCGAAGCTGGGTCAGTTGAAGTACTTCCAGATGTCCCAGGCCGTGATGAGCGTGCTGATCGTCCCTACGGCAGCCTTGATCGCAGGCCACGCAGTGCGCTGGAAGTTCGCGAACGACTTCTTGACGCCGTCCGAGAGCTTCTTCCACAGCGCGGGGATCTTCTTCAAGGCATTGATCGCAGTGCGGATGAGCGATGCCCAGCTCCGCTCGGTCTCGCCCCCACGATCGGACGCCCCCGCCGGTGCTGGGGTGGTGGAGATGGGCCCCGCCCAGGCGGAGGCACCGGTCGAGGCCGAGCTTCCAGCGATCGTTGAGCCGTGGGCCGGTGCGCTGCTCGAAGCGGAGACCGGCGTCGACGCCGGGGACACTGCAGCCGTCGCGGGCACGGAGGTGCCGAGGACAGCAGCTGCGGTGACGCACGCTACGACTCCTGTCGATGCTGCCCAATGCTGCCGCTTGCGCTGATACATGATTGCTCCTTCGCGATCCGAATGGGCCGGTCCTGCACGACCGGCACGCTGTACGGGCAGCACGTTAGCAATGTTTCAGCAACCGATGTGCGAAGTTTTGGAATATTACGGAAGCGGTCCTCGATCGGTACGGTGGTGGCCATGGCCCGATTCACGCCCCCAGCCGCTGACGCGATGCGCGCCCGGCTCCTGCTCGCCGCGCGGGACGAGTTCGCTGCGGTCGGACTGGCTGCCGGCAGGGTCGAACGGATCGGTGCCGCGGCGTCGAGCAACAAGGCGCAGGTCTTCCACTACTTCGGCAGCAAGGAGGGGCTGTTCGACGCCCTCGTCGCGGACACTGTGACCGAGACGTTCGCCGAGGCTCCACTCGACACCGCCAACCTCGCCGCCTGGGCCGGCCGGGTGCACGACTCGTACGTCCGTCGCCCCTGGGCTCAGCGGCTCGCGACCTGGCACCGACTCGAGCGCGCCGACGTCCCGCTCGAGTCCGTCGCGACCAGCTACGCCGACGCGGTGGCCGAGGTCGAGCACGCGCAGCGCGCCGGGGTCCTGCCGCGGGCGTTCCGTCCGGCGGTGCTCCTCGGGCTCGTCCTGCACACCGCTGCGTTCTGGAGCGCGACCGCTCCGGAGTACGACCCGCTGGTGCAGGCCGTGACGCCGCCGCGGCGTCGCCAGGTCGTGGTCGACGCGGTCGCGGCCCTGCTCGGCGGGAAGTCCTGACCGAGCGATCCGCGGGCGCCAGCGTGAGCGCGCTCGGACCGCGCGTGCGGGGCGGAGCCGCACCGGGCCTCCTGGCCGTCCCTCAGTCGGCTGCGCCGGCGGCGACCCGCAGCGTCCGCTCCGCGTCGTCGAGGTAGTCGGCGAGCAGCGCCGAGGCGGCGTCCTGGTCGCCACCGCGCAACGCGGACACGATCGCGTCGTTGCGTTCGACGAAGTCGGCGTGGAACGAGGCCGGGTCGGCGGTGGTCAGGAAGGCGAGCCGCATCTCGGCGAGCAGGCCGTCCATCAGGGCGTGGATCCGCTCGCTCGGCACCGCGCGCACGAGCTCGGCGTGGAAGCGGATGTCGGCGGTGCCGACCGCGCCCCAGTCGCCCGCGGACGCGGCTGCCCGGGCGTCGGCGACCGCTGCGGCGGCCTCGGCGAGTGCCGGTGCGTCGGGGGTGCAGGCACGGACGGCTGCCTCTTCGAGCACCCGCCGAGCCGCGTAGAGATCGGTGACGTCGGCGGCGGAGAGGCGTCGGACGAACACCCCGCGGTTGAACACGTGCTCGACCAGACGGTCGCGGGCGAGCAGCCGGAAGGCCTCGCGCAGGGTGTTCCGCGAGACCCCGAGCTGGTCGCTCAACCGCTCCTCGGACAGCTGTGCCCCGGGGGAGAACCCACCCGACGCGATCATGGTGCGCAACCGCGTGGCCGTGGAGTCAGCGCCGCCGACGGTTCGGGTCATGGCACCGATCCTGGCACGGGTGGCGTTTGTGAAGGGCGTGTTACAGAGCAGAACCGGCTCTTGCGATTGTTGAACAATGCGGTCCAGACTGTCCCGCATGTTCGTCCTCATCGGCGTCGCCGTCGTCATCGTCGGCTTCGCATTGCGCATCAATGCGCTCCTCGTCGTCACGGTCGCGGGCATCGTGACCGCGGCCATCGGCGGGATCGGTCCCGTCGGCATCCTCGACGCGTTCGGCAACGGGTTCGCCTCGAGCCGGTCCGTCACGACCTTCGCGCTCGTCCTGCCCGTCATCGGCCTGATCGAGCGTTACGGCCTGCAGGACCAGGCCAAGCGCCTGATCGCGAAGCTCGACAAGCTCACGACCGGTCGTCTGCTCGCCGGCTACCTGGTGATCCGGCAGGTCACCGCGGCGGTCGGCCTGACGAGCATCGGTGGCCCGGCGCAGACCGTGCGCCCGCTGGTCTACCCGATGGCCGAGGGCGCGGCGACCAAGAAGTACGGGCGGATCGACGACCGCATGCGCGAGAAGATCAAGGGCTACTCGGCGTCATCTGACACCGTCGGCGTGTTCTTCGGCGAGGACGTCTTCGTCGCCGTCGGCTCGATCCTGCTCATCACGACGTTCGTCGACTCGACCTACGGGCTGTCGCTCGAACCGATCGACCTGGCCCTGTGGGCGATCCCGACGGGCATCGCGGCGCTCATCGTGCACGGCGGACGCCTGCTGCTGTTCGACCGCCGACTCGACAAGATGGCGGCGGACGCCCGTGCCGACGCCCCGACCCTGGGGGCAGCAGCGTGATCACCAGCGAGTGGCTCTACTGGCTCATCGGCGCGTTCTTCATCGCCGTCGCCGTCCTGATCGTCACCGACACCGCGCACGCGAAGCGCCTGGGCAACGCGGCGTTCTGGGGCATCCTCGGCCTGTCGTTCTTCTACGGCACCTTCGTCGCCGCCGGCACCGTGCCGGCCTGGACGCTCGGGATCGCCGTCCTCGTGATGGTCGCGCTCGCCGGGCTCGGCTTCACCGGCACGACGAGCCGCACCCGGGTCGCGAGCATCCCCGGCGCCGGCACGGGTGCCGAGACCGGCCCCGCAGAGCCCACCGGCGTGACGCAGAAGATCACGAACGCCGGCAGCGGCAGCACGAGTGTGCTCGCCACCACCAGCCCGGACGAGCGCGCCGCGTTCGCGACGAAGTACGGCAACCGGCTCTTCATCCCGGCCCTCGTGGTGCCGGTGGTCGCCGTGCTGGTCGCGACGCTCGGCCCGCTCGTCTCGTTCGGCGGCGAACCGCTCCTCGCCGAGGGCAGTGCGACCCTGACCGGCCTGGGCATCGGTTCGGTGCTCGCCGTGGTCGTGGCCGTGTTCGTCCTGCGCCCGCCGAAGATCGCCACCCCGATCCGCGAGGGCGGTCGCCTGCTGCAGGCGATCGGCTGGGCGGCGCTGCTGCCGCAGATGCTCTCGACGCTCGGCATCGTCTTCACCCAGGCGGGGGTCGGTGACGCCGTCGGCACCATCATCAAGTCGATCCTGCCCGACGGCTCGCTGCTCGCCGCCGTGGTCATCTACTGCCTCGGCATGGCCCTGTTCACGATCATCATGGGCAACGCGTTCGCCGCGTTCCCGATCATGACGGCCGCGATCGGCTGGCCCGTCCTGGTGCAGGGCTTCGACGGCAACCCCGCCGCGATCTTCGCGATCGGCATGCTCGCCGGCTTCTGCGGCACGCTCGTCACCCCGATGGCCGCGAACTTCAACCTGGTGCCGGCCGCCCTGCTCGAGATGCGGGACAAGTACGGCCCGATCAAGGCACAGATCCCCACCGCCGCCATCCTGCTCGTCGTCAACATGGGAGTCATGTACCTTGTCGCATTCTGATGCCGCCCCGATCGACCTGACCCGGGCCGCCTGGGCCGATCGCTTCGCCGCCGTCGCCGCGGACAACACGACCCGCGAGTACCCCTACGCCGCGCACCACGCGACATCCGGACCGGACGACCGGGCCCTGCCCGTCGAGCTCCACCCCGCCTTCGCCACGTCGTACGACTGGCACTCGTCGGTGCACATGCACTGGCTCGCGGCGCGCCTGGTCGCGCACGGCCTGCCCACCGACCTGGAGGCCCGGCTCACCTCGATCCTGCAGGCGCACCTCACGACGGATCACCTCGCGACCGAGGCGGCCTACCTGCGTGAGACGCCGCACTACGAGCGCCCCTACGGCTGGGCTTGGCTCGCCCGGCTCGCCGCAGAGGTCTCGGCATCCGAGGCGCCCGCTGTCCGGGCACTGGCACCGGGGTTCGCACCCGTCGTCGACGTCCTCGAAGACCTGGTCGTCCGGTGGATCGACGGCGCCGCGCACCCCGTCCGGCACGGCGTGCACTCGAACTCGGCGTTCGGGTTGCTGCTCGTGCTCGAGGCCGCCCGGTCGCTCGACCGTCCGGCCCTGGCTGCTGCGGTCGAGGGGGCTGCGAAGGACTGGTTCGGCGCGGACGCCGGGTGGCCGTTCGCCTGGGAGCGGAGCGGGCACGACTTCCTGTCCGCGGGCCTGGCCGAAGCCGACCTGATGCGGGCGGTGCTGCCCGCCCCGGAGTTCGCCACGTGGGCGCGCGGCTTCTTCGCCGCGGTGCAGCCGGGTGACGTGATCCTGCGGTCGACGGTGGTCCGTGACGAGAACGACCCGCAGCAGGTGCACCTGTTCGGGCTCGACCTGTCGCGGGCGGGCTCGGCCCGGCGCATCGCGGACGCACTCCGCGCCGGCGGTCCGGACGACTCCGGCACCGGCCTCGCTGACCTGCTCGACGACGCGGCCGACCGGCTGCTGGCCTCGGGGCTCGCGGCGAGCGTGGGCGAGGAGTACTACTCCACCCACTGGCTGGCGAGCTTCGCCTGGGACGCCATGGAGGCCCGGGAGCACGCCGCTCGCTGACCGTCGTCAGGAGCGCTCAACATCTGCGGACACGTCGAGGATCCGGAGGTACCTTCGGGGCCATGAGCGATCCGAAGGACGACGAGACCCTCGACGACTTCCGCGAGGCGCAGGAGACCGACTACGAGCCGGAGCCGACCGTGCTCGACCCCGACGACCTGCCGGTGGTGGACGACGCGGACGACGAACTGCTCCCCGACGACGACCGACCGGTGCCGCTCGACACCGACGACGACGCGATCTGAGCGATCGCGCCGTCGTCGTGCCGCGGCACCGGCGTCAGCGCTGACGCCGACGCCGACGCCGACGTCAGCTTCGGTGTCGGCGTCCGCTCAGTCGAGTGGAAGAGTCCGCGCGAAGGTGCGGGTGACCGGAGTCGCAGCGAGGAACGGTGCCATCGCCGGAGCGCCCTCCGGCGTCGCACGCCAGGCCACGTAGGTGTCGTGGTCCTCGGCGGTCGTCCACGACTCGACGACGACCATGCGCGCCGGGTCCTCGTCGTCGACCAGGACCTCGAGCGACTCCAGGCCGTGGAACGACGCGGTCTGTTCGAGCGTCTCGCGGATCGCACCCTGGAGTGCGTCTTCGGGGGCGTCGCTCTGGAACTGGACCTCGAGCAGGACGGTCATCGACATGGGGAACCTTTCGTCAGCGGTGTCCAAGCCAACCCCTGACCCCCTGCGCTTGTTCCGGGTCGGTCAGTCGAGGATGCGGAACCGGAGCGGATCGCCCGGACGGAGCTGCGCAGCGAGGTCGATCGACGACGGTGTCAGGACCGCGACGACCGGGTAGCCGCCGGTCACCGGGTGGTCGGCGAGGAACAGCACGGGGAAGCCCTCGGGTGGCACCTGCAGTGACCCGGTCTCGACGCCCTCGCTCGGCAGCTCGCGTGCCACGGAGCGGGCGAGCGGCGTCTCTGCCGTGGTGCGGACCCCCACGCGGTCGCTGTCCGCACTGACGGAGAAGTCCTGGCCGGTCAGGGTCGTGCGCCACTCCGGGGTGAACCAGTCGTCGCGCGGTCCGGGCACCACGTCGAGCACGACCGGCTCGTCCGGCCACCGCGGCTCGGGCTGCGGCACCGCGTCGACGATCGGCCACGACACCCGCGCGTCACCGACGGGCAGGACGTCACCGGCCGACAGTGGCGGCGGTCCGAGGCGCGCGAGGGAGTCCCACGAGCGGCTGCCGAGCACCGGGTCGACCGCGAAGCCCCCGAGGACCGCGACGTAGGTGCGGAGGCCCACGGTCGCGGTGCCGATCCGGAGCGTGTCGCCCGGGGCCAGCAGCAGCACCTCGTGCGAGGCGGCACCGCGGACCGATCCGTCCGCCCGCTCGACGTCGACGGGGCAGGCCGCGCCGGTGGTGGCCGCGACCACGTACGCGTCGGCGCGGAGCGTGACGGAGCCGAGCAGGGCCTCCAGGACGGCCGCGTCGGGACGGTTGCCGACCAGTCTGTTGGCGAGTGCCGCGGAGCCGC
This sequence comes from Curtobacterium sp. MCLR17_044, assembly GCF_003234435.1. NCBI lineage: Bacteria > Bacillati > Actinomycetota > Actinomycetes > Micrococcales > Microbacteriaceae > Curtobacterium > Curtobacterium sp. MCLR17_044. The sequence continues at coordinate 83,069 of NZ_QKTC01000019.1, forward strand.
GGTCGGCGGCCCCGGCCGCGCCGAGGCCCATGTCGCTGAAGCCCGGGCGCCCGAGGTCCTGCGTGGTCGCACCGTAGCCGACCTGCACGACGGTCAGCGCGGTCATGCCGCACCCGCCACGACGAACCGGACGAGCGTGCCGGCGGGGGCGAGCGCCGGAGGCGTGCGCTCGAGGGACCACATCGGCACCTCGGTGCGGCCGATGAGCTGCCAGCCGCCGGGCGATGTCCGCGGGTAGACGGCGCTGAACTCGCCGGCCAACGCCACGGCCCCGCTCGGGACGGCCGTGCGGGCGGTGCTGCGGCGGGGCAGGTCGAGCGGTCGATCGCTGCCGGTGAGGTAGCTGAAGCCGGGGGCGAAGCCGCAGAACGCGCTCGTCCAGAGCTGCCCGGTGTGCCACGCCACGAGCTCGTCGCGCCGCATGCCGGTCAGTTCGGTGACGGTGTCGAGGTCCTCGCCGTCGTAGGTGACGGGGATGACGAGCGGCTCGGTGTCGTGCGCTTCGAGCGCTGCGCTGACCGGGACGACCTGCGCGAGCTCGGAGCGGAGTCGCCCGGCGTCCGTCGTGGACGGGTCGAACCGGAGCAGCAGTGTCCGGGCGCCGGAGACGACCTCGGTCAGCCCCGGCAGGGTGGCCTGTGCGAGCCCGGCGCGGAAGGCGACGACGTCGGCGAGGGACCCGAACGTGGCGAGCAGTGCGGTGCCGCCCGCGGAGCGGACCTCCGGACCAGTCACGGTGCGAAGGGCGCGATCGTCACGCCGTGCTCGGTCAGCAGCGCTCGGATGGCCCGGGCCATCGCGACCGCGTCGGGGGAGTCGCCGTGCACGCAGACCGAGTCGGCACGCACGGCGATCTCGGACCCGTCGACGGCGGTCGCGACACCGTCGGTGACCATGCGGAGCACCCGGGTCGCGACCTCGTCCGGGTCGTGCAGCACCGACCCCGGCTGCTTCCGCGACACCAGCGAGCCGTCGGGTTCGTAGGCGCGGTCGGCGAAGGACTCGCTCACCGCGCGGAGCCCGTGCCGCTCGGCTGCCAGCAGCAGTTCCGACCCGGGCAGCGCCAGCACGGCGAGGGACGGGTCGACCTCGGCCACGGCGCGGACGACGGCCTCGGCCTGCACCGGGTCGGCGCAGGCGGTGTTGTACAGGGCGCCGTGCGGCTTGACGTAGGTGACGGCAGTGCCCGCGACGTGCGCGGTGGCGGCCATCGCGCCGAGCTGGTGCACGACGTCGGCGTACAGCTCGTCGGGGGTGACGTGCACGGGTCGGCGGCCGAAGCCGATCAGGTCGCGGTAGGCCACGTGCGCGCCGATCGCCACACCACGCTCGGCGGCGGCGCGGGCGGTGGCGAGCATGATCGTCGGGTCGCCGGCGTGGAACCCGCAGGCGACGTTGGCGCTCGAGACGACGTCGAGCATCGCGGCGTCGTCGCCCATGGCCCAGGCACCGAAGCCCTCGCCCAGGTCGCTGTTCAGGTCGATCGTCGTCACGGGTGCTCCCTGTCGTCGCGGGTTGTTGAACAATCTACCGATCACCCCGGTCCCTGTCATCCGCTTCCCCCGGTCGGACGGCGGTTTCCGAGGTGTGCCACGTACTGTCCGAGTCCTCAGTACCACCGGCGGCAGTGCTGCCGGATCGATCTCTGCACTGGAGCAGCTCATGACCGACAGTGACAACACGCACGACGCCCCGAAGAACGACTCCGAGGGCACCGAGAAGCCAGGCGGCCTCGGCGACGACAACACCATCCCGAACAACCCCGACGGCCTGGCCGCGGGGCACACTGGCGACGACTCGCACTTCAACCCGGAAGAGGACGGCGAGCACTAGCGGCTCCTTTCCGGCCTGCGGGTCGATGCAGAACGACACCGTCGTTGTCTTCCGACAGCGGCGGTGTCGTTCTGCGTCTGCACGCATCCGCGCGCGTCTGCACGCACTCGTCCGCCCCCGACGAAACAAACAGCGCAAAACCTTCCGGCACGAGGTTTCCGGTGCTACAGTCCCGATCACCTAGCAGCACTAGGGATTCAGCGGGCACCGAAGCCCCCTGTGACTCAAGGAGGAGTCATGTCGACACCGACGTCGAAGGAAGAACCCACGCGGGGCATCGCCGGGACCGCGTCCCCAGCGGTCACCGCAGCCGCCGGGGCCACCGCCACGGACGCCGCGGCGTCCCGAGCGTTCTCGGTCGAGGGCATCACGCAGTCCGTCAGCACCGTCCGGGTGGGTCGGGGGTACCTCTGGGGCCTCAGCTTCGCCCAGTTCGGCCTGTTCGTCGCCCTGCTCACCCCGGTCTTCGTGAGCATGTCGATCAAGGCGACGGAGCTGAACCCGACGAGCCCCGAGACCGTCGTCGGTTCGGTCCTGCCGTTCGGAGCACTCGGCGCCCTGTTCGCCAACCCCCTGTTCGGCGCGCTCTCTGACCGCACCCGCACGCGGTGGGGCCGTCGCCGCCCCTGGATGGTCGGCGGTGTCGTCGTCTTCGTCGGTTCCCTCGCCTGGCTCGCGTTCTCGCCCGACGTGCTGCAGCTCACCCTGGCCTGGGTGCTGGCGCAGGTCTCCGCCAACGCCGTCCTCTCCACGCTGACGGCGAGCTTCGCCGACAACGTGCCGGAGTTCCAGCGCGGCAAGGCCTCGAGCGTCATCGCCCTGGCACAGAACATCGCGATCCTGGCCGGGCTCTACCTGGCCGTGTACCTGGTCGGCAACCTGCCGGTCCTGTTCATCGCACCGGGCGTCCTGGCGATCGTCGCGGTCCTCGTGTACTCGTTCGTCGCCCGTGACGACCTGCCGACGACGCCGGTCAAGCCCTTCAGCTGGGTCAACCTGATCAGCTCGTTCTGGACGAACCCGATCAAGCACCGCGACTTCGGGCTCGCCTGGTGGGGCCGTTTCCTCATCACCTTCGGCACGTTCATGTTCACGACGTACCGCCTGCTGTACATGCAGGACCGCATCGGGCTCCCGCAGGGCGAAGCGGTCGGGGTCGTCGCGTTCGGCGTGCTGCTGTACACGATCGCCCTGCTCGTCAGTGCGGCCGTCTCCGGCTGGGTGTCCGACCGGATCCAGCGTCGCAAGGTCTTCGTCTGGGGTTCGACGGCCATGACCGCCGTCGGCCTGGTGATCCTGGCCCACGTCGACAGTGTCGGCGGGTTCTACTTCGCCGAGATCGTCCTCGGTTTCGCCTTCGGCATCTACGCCGCCATCGACACCGCCCTGGTCGTCGACGTGCTGCCTGACCCGGAGCGCCCCGGCAAGGACCTCGGCGTCATCAACATCGCGAACGCCCTGCCGCAGTCACTCGCCCCCGCCGTCGGTCTGTTCCTGCTCGGCATCGGTGGCGGGCAGAACTACACGCTCATGCTCTGGGGTGCCGGCGTCGCCGTCATCCTCGGCGCCCTGGTGATCCTGCCCATCAAGTCGGTCCGCTGACCGACGCAACCGCCTGGAGGCGCGGCGTGCGTCCGCGACGCACGCCGCGCCTCCAGGCGGTCGCCTGCACCGCAGGTGGCCGGTTCAGCGGGCGCCGTGCTGGCGCAGCGCGACGACGACCTCGTCGAGGAAGTCGTCGACCTGCCCCTGGTCGTACCCCTCGCGGAACTTCGTCGGCTGGAACCGGACCGCTGCGACCTACTCCGGTGTGAGCGGGTCGACCGGGCGTCGCTGCTCGTACCCGGCCAGGGTGGTCTGGATCCGGTCGAGGAACGCGTCGACCTCGCTCTGGTCGTACCCCTCGCGGAACTTCGTCGGCCGGAACCGCTTGTCCGCCACCTCTCGTGCGAGCATGTCCTCCCCCTTCTGCTGGCGCCTCTCGTGGCCCTGCCATGGTGTCACGGGCGGGTTGCCGGGGGTCAGAGCTGCGGTGAGCGCCTGCCGAACAGCGCGTCGAGGAACCGCGAGAACCGCGACTCCGGCTCGTGGGGCGTCTCGATCGAACGGGTCGGTGAGCGGAACGCGAGGTCGTGCAGCATGTTCCGCTTCGACCCGTCCCAGTTCGCGAACAGGTAGGTCCCGCCGATGAAGGACATGCTCCGGACCGGCGTGCGCTTCCACGAGTCGGCAGCCACGTAGTACCCCGCGTGGCCGGCGCGGATGTGCTGGATCACGGTGTCCACGTCGATGACACCGGTCGGTGTCACGACGGCGGTGATGCCCGTGCGGTCGCGGGCGACGTACTCGATGAGGTGTTCGGTCACGATGGAACTCTTCGTCACGGTGGTGAGACGCCACGGCAGGGAGCGTGGCGAAGGGGATTCGGAACCGCCGTTGCTTCCGTTTCCAGAGTACGTCCGCCGCGGGCGTGCCGTCCCCGGATGTCCGCCGTTCGCAGATGGATGAGCGTTCAGCGGATGGGGGTCCGGTCGGCCCAGTCCACGATGCGTTCGATCGTGTCGTCGAAGTCCCGCGTGCCGGGGCGGTTGAGGAACGCGTGACGGCTGCCCCGCAGGACGTGTCGTTCGACCTCGGTGCCCGCGGCCTCGAGCTCGTCCGCGAAGCGCTCGCCCGAGGCGCGCATCACGTCCCGCTCGGCGTCGACCAGCAGGGTGCGGGGGAACCCGCCGAGGTCGTCGGACTCCGGGTAGACCGCAGTGGGGCGGCCGCCCGCGTAGGCCCGGTTGCTCAGGTCGAGCAGCAGCGGCGCGTGCGTGAGCCGCCGGTGCCCTCGGACGAGTCGCTGCAGCGCCCGGTCACGCGGGAGTCGGGCGTGGAAGAACCCGTAGGTCAGCACGAGGCCGGCCAGTGGCGGGGCGGTCGCGACCGCGGATGCCGCCAGGCACGCACCGGCGCTCGCCCCACCGAGCAGCAGGCCGGACGGTGCCTCGTGGTGCAGATTGCGGAGCACGGCGACGATCTCGTCCCGCGCGTGGGGCGCCCGTCGTCGCCCACGTGGTCCACCCCGGCCGAGCCAGGGCAGTCCGGGCAGCGGTCCGAGGCGGTAGTCGACGGTCACGACCGGCAGGCCGCGCTCGGCGAGTGCCCGTGCGACGGCGTCGGACTCCGGCAGGTCGAGGTCGCCCCGGAAGAACCCGCCGCCGTGCACCCAGACCAGGGTCGGGGCTCCCGTGCCGCCGCTCCGGTCCAGGGGCCGGTAGCGCCTGATGGGGACCGGCCCGTGTGGTCCGTCGATCCGTTGATCGGCGACCTCGATCGTGTCCTGGTGCATCCCCCGCATGGGAGCAGTGTCGCAGGACGCGGGCGGGAGCCGGGCTCGCGGCGCTTGAACAGGCATGCTTTCGGAGCGCCGGGCGGGACACGGCCCGGTAACGATGCGGGCGACCGCTCGGCGGGGCAGGCAGCGTGGAGGCATGCGCCTGACGAGAGCCGCCCTGATCCTGACCACTGCGACCCTGGCCGCGCTGCTGACGGGGTGTTCCGGCGCGGACGGAGCGGACGGTGGTGCGGCGACCCCGACCGTGACCGAGACCGTCACTGCCCCGCCCTCCGACCCCGCGAGCACGCCGACCCCGAC
>NZ_QKTC01000002.1:0-216947 GCF_003234435.1 Curtobacterium sp. MCLR17_044
GAGACAGGAGCTTGGCCATCAGCGCGCGGATGGCGTCACGGTCGGCGGCCTCGGGCAGCGCGGACAGGTACTGCAGACCGGCGATGAGCGCCGACGCCCGGCGGACTGTCGGTCCCGACCCCGTAAGATCGAGCACATGGCTTCGACGACCGCGCGCGGGCGAGCGAAGCGGCAGGGGCGCCAGAAGACCGACGCCGAAGGCCGCATGTCGCTCGGGCAGCACCTCATCGAGCTGCGCAACCGTCTCTTCCGCGCAGTCGTGGCGATCGTCGTCGGTGCGATCGGCGGCTGGTTCCTCACCCCGTGGGTGCTCGACGCGCTCCGGGCACCGGTGACCGAGCTCGCCAAGGTCGGCGGACACACGGCCGAGCTGAACTTCCCGATGATCACCGGGGCGTTCGACCTCAAGCTGCAGATCGCGATCACGATCGGCGTCGTCATCGCGAGCCCGGTCTGGCTCTACCAGATCTGGGCGTTCATCGTTCCCGCGCTCGTCCGGCGCGAGCGGCAGTACGTCTGGGGCTTCCTCGGCACCGCGATCCCGTTGTTCTTCGCCGGGTGCTACTTCGGGTGGTACATCCTGCCGCACGTGGTCGGCATCCTCGGCAGCTTCGTGTCGAGCCAGGACACCTCGATCGTCGATGCGAAGGCGTACTACGACTTCGTCATCAAGCTCATCGTCGCGGTCGGCATCGCGTTCGTGCTGCCGGTGTTCATCGTGCTGCTGAACTTCGTCGGGGTGCTGTCGGCCTCCGCGATCATCAAGAGCTGGCGCGTCGCGATCCTCTGCATCCTGGTCTTCTGCGCCATCGTCACCCCGAGTGCTGACGTCATCTCGATGTTCCTGCTGGCCATCCCGATGACCGTGCTGTACGTCGCGGCCTGCTTCATCGCGTGGATCCACGACCGCCGTCTGGCGAAGCGCCAGGCGAAGCTCGACGAGGAGTACGACCTGTGAGTGGCACGAGTGCGGCCGAGCGGTTCGCCGCGGCGAAGGTGCGCAACCGGTCGCGCAACCTCGAGCTCTTCCGGACGGACCTGCGGTTCGACCTCGACCCGTTCCAGTTCGCCGCCTGCGACTCGCTCGACCAGGGCCGCAGCGTCCTGGTCGCCGCCCCGACCGGAGCCGGCAAGACCATCGTGGCCGAGTTCGCCATCTGGCTCGCCATGCGCCAGCCGACGGCGAAGGTCTTCTACACGACGCCGATGAAGGCACTGAGCAACCAGAAGTACGCCGAGCTGGTCGACGTCTACGGCGAGTCCGAGGTCGGGCTGCTCACCGGGGACACGAACGTGAACCCCCGCGCCCGCGTCGTCGTGATGACGACCGAGGTGCTCCGCAACATGATCTACGCCGACTCGGACCTGCTCGACGACCTCGCCTGGGTGGTCCTCGACGAGGTGCACTACCTCGCCGACCGGTTCCGCGGTGCTGTGTGGGAAGAGGTCATCCTGCACCTCCCGACCGAGGTCCGCCTGGTCTCGCTCAGCGCCACGGTGTCCAACGCCGAGGAGTTCGGCGACTGGCTGCAGACCGTCCGCGGCGACACCGACGTCATCGTCTCCGAAGACCGTCCGGTGCCGCTGGAGCAGCACGTCCTGGTCGGTTCGAAGATGGTCGACCTGTTCGACTCGAGCGGTGCTGCGGCGACGAACCGCGTGAACCCGGAACTGCTCCGCATGGTCGGTGGCGGTTCGCGGAGCGAGCGGAACGGCGGCGGCCACCGCGGCCGGCGCGGTCGTGGTGGCTACCCCGAGCGTCGCGGGCCCCGCACCGAGAAGGTGCACCGCGAACAGATCGCGCACATGCTCGACGAGCGGATGCTCCTGCCCGCGATCTTCTTCGTGTTCAGCCGCAACGGCTGCGACCAGGGCGTCCGCAACGTCCTGCGCTCGGGCCTGTCCCTGACGACGGTGCAGGAGCGCAACGAGATCCGCGAGACGGCGGAGTACCACTGCCGCACCCTGCTCGACGAAGACCTGGCCGTCCTCGGCTACTGGGAATGGCTCGAAGGGCTCGAGCGCGGGGTCGCGGCGCACCACGCCGGCCTGCTCCCCGCCTTCAAGGAGGTCGTCGAGAACCTCTTCCAGCGCAAGCTCCTGAAGGTCGTGTTCGCCACCGAGACCCTGGCGCTCGGCGTGAACATGCCGGCGCGCACCGTCGTGCTCGAGAAGCTCGAGAAGTTCAACGGCGAAGCCCGTGTGCCGATCACCCCGGGGGAGTACACGCAGCTCACCGGTCGTGCCGGTCGTCGTGGCATCGACGTCGAGGGGCACTCGGTCATCCAGTGGACCGACGGACTCGACCCGCAGGCCGTCGCGTCGCTGGCCAGCCGCCGCACGTACCCGCTCAACTCGTCGTTCAAGCCGACCTACAACATGGCCGTCAACCTGATCGACCAGTTCGGCCGGCAGCGCACGCGCGAGGTCCTCGAGACGTCGTTCGCCCAGTTCCAGGCCGACCGGTCGGTGGTCGACCTCGCTCGCAAGGTCCGCTCGCAGCAGGAATCGCTCGACGGCTACCGCGAGGCGATGCAGTGCCACCTCGGCGACTTCACCGAGTACTCGGCACTCCGCCGTGAGCTCTCCGACCTCGAGCGCACGAACGTGCCCGGCGGTCGCGAGGCGTCGCACGGCGCCCGCCAGGAACGCCAGTCCGCGATCACGGCGGTCCGCCGCCAGCTGCAGCGCCACCCCTGCCACGCCTGCCCGGAACGCGAGGCACACGCCCGCTGGTCCGAGCGCTGGTGGAAGCTCAAGCGTGCCAACGACAAGCTCGTCCAGCAGATCCGGTCCCGCACGGGCGCCGTCGCCACGACGTTCGACCGCGTCACCGAGGTCCTGCTCGAGCTCGGCTACCTGGTGGACGCCGGCAACGGTGAAGCCACGGTGGCCGCGGGTGGCCGTCGCCTGCAGCGCATCTACGGCGACCGCGACCTGCTGGTCGCCGAGTGCCTCGAGGCGGGGGTCTGGAAGGACCTCACCCCGGCACAGCTCGCCGCCATGGCCGCGACGATCATCTACCAGCCCCGCCGCGAGGACGCGCCCGGCACGGAGCACGCCCTGCCCCGCGGTGCGTTCCGCCCCGCGCTCGACGAGACACTGACGATCTGGTCGCGCCTCGACGACATCGAGCGTGCGGCGCGCCTGGCCGGTTCGCAGCCCCCGACCCCGGCGATGGCCGTCGGCATGTTCCGCTGGGCCTCGGGTTCGGCCCTCGACGACGTCCTCCGCACCCTCGACCTGCCGGCCGGTGACTTCGTGCGCTGGTCGAAGCAGGTCATCGACCTGCTCGACCAGATCCGGAACGCCGGCGACGACGAACTCGCCCAGACCGCCCGACGGGCGACGGACGCGGTTCGCCGCGGCATCGTCGCCTACGCGGCGGTCTGACAGGAGGCCCGGTGCCGGTTCCGGAGACCAGTGTGCGCGGGCTGCCCGCTCCCGTCGGCCGCGGGGCGGTCGCGACCGGCCCGATCGCTGCGTTGCCGCTGGGCACCGCAGTGCCGTTGGCCGTCATCGGCGGGATCCTCTTCGCCCTCGCGTTCCCGTCGCCCGGGTGGTGGTTCCTCGCCTACCCGGCACTCGCCTGCATGCTGCTCGCGGTGATGGGGCAGCGGGCGCCGCGTGCGGCGTGGATCGGTTACCTCGCCGGCGCGGCGTTCTGGATCCCGGCCATCTCGTGGGCCGGTCGTTACCTGGGCCCGGTCCCGTGGTTCGCACTCGCCCTGCTCGAAGCCGCGTTCTTCGCGCTCGGCAGCGTCGCGATCGCCCTGGCGTACCGCTGGGTCGCACGCGTCCTGCCCTCGACCGCCGGACGCGTGTGGGGCCTCCCGGCCGTCGTCGCCGCACTCTGGACCGGACGCGAGTGGTTCTCGGGGAGCTGGCCGTACGGCGGTTTCGCCTGGGGGCGCGTCGGCCTGTCGCAGTCGCAGGGGCCGTTCACGCACCTGGCCGCGTACGTCGGCGTCCTCGGGCTGACGTTCATCGTCGTGTACTGCGTCGCGGTCGTGGTGTCGCTCGCGCTCGTGGCACCCCGCGTGCCGGGCGTGACGCTTCGGCTGCCCGTGCGGGTGGCCACGGCGGGTCTGCTCGTCGCGGCGGTCCTGGCCGTGCCGGCGTGGCCGACGGCGACGAGCGGCACGATCCGGGTCGAGGCGGTGCAGGGCAACGGTCCCGCAGGGTACTTCGACCGTGCGGAGCCCGGCGACGTCCTGGCGGCGCAGGTCGCGGCGACGGACGTGGACGCGAAGGGTGTGGACCTCGTCGTCTGGCCCGAGGCCGGTGCGGAGTACGACCCGCGCCAGCAGCCGGTCATCGCGTCCGCCCTCGACTCGGTGGTCGACTCGCTCGACGCCCCGATCGTCGCGGGTGCCATCACGCAGACCCCGTCGGGGGTGCTGCACAACACGTCGTTCGTGTGGACCGCCGACGGCTGGCAGTCGTCCTACGACAAGAAGCGTCCGGTGCCGTTCGGCGAGTACGTGCCCGACCGCTGGTTCTTCTCCAAGCTCGCACCGTCGCTGATCGGTCTGCTGCAGCGCGACTACACGCCGGGGACGAAGCCGAACGTGCTCTCCGTCGCGGGCATCCGTGCCGGCATCTCGATCTGCTTCGACATCGTCGACGACGGTCTGACCGCCGACATGGTGCGCGGGGGAGCGCAGGTGATCCTCGCGCAGACGAACAACGCCGACTTCTCGGGCACCGACGAGAACCTGCAGCAGCTCGAGATCGCGCGGATGCGGGCCATCGAGACCGGTCGGTCGCTGGTGAACATCTCGACCGTCGGAGCGTCGCAGGTCATCGACCCGAGCGGCCGCACGATCGACCGGGTGCCGGAGTACACCGCGACGTCGATGGTGACCGACGTGCCGCTCGGCACATCCACCACCCCCGCGTCGATCCTGTCCGGCTTGATCACGCTCCTGCTCTCCCTCGGGGGGCTCCTCGTGCTCCTCGCCTGCGCGCCCTGGGGTCGTCGCACCCGCTCCTGATCGGGCACGCCGCGCCCAGCCACTGGGAACGGACTGTGAATGCGCCGGTACGGGATTGATGGGGCGTGGGACAGTGTTGTGGAGGGCAGACGAGCGAGAGGAGCACACACATGGCTGATCGGAGTCTCCGCGGCATGCGGCTCGGGAGTCAGAGTCTCCAGAGCGAAGAGGGCGTCGAGCTCTCAGATCGCAAGCGCGCGGTCTACCAGACGGATTCGGGTGAGACGTTCGACATCGTCTTCTCGGCCGATGCGGACGTCCCCCAGACCTGGTCGGAGCCGCGCTCCGGTCGCGAGGGCCGCCTGCTCGGCGACGACGGGATCCCCGTCGAGGTCGCCGAAGAGGACGTGAAGGCAGCCCGCACCCACTGGGACATGCTGCTCGAGCGCCGCTCGCGCGAGGAACTCGAGGAGCTCCTCGAAGAGCGCCTGCAGGTCCTCCGCGCACGACGCGGCGCCTGACACCACCGACCACACGACGACGCCCGCCCCGGTTCCCCGGGGCGGGCGTCGTCGTTCGTTGGTGCCGGAGCGTCAGCGCCGACCGGAGCCGTCGCTGGTGCGGTGACCGGAGGCGTCGTCGCCCGGCGTGGGCGGCGTGTCCTCGACCTGCTCAGCGGTCGCGTCGTCGGCGGCCGCGAGGTGCGCGTCGACACTGCGGTTCGACTCGGCCAGGCGTGCGTCGAGGTCGGACTCGGGAACGATGTCCGCGGCGGTGGCGTCCGCACGCGGCATCGTGGTGTCCGCGGCTGCGGTGTTCGCCAGGCTCTCGTTCGCGAGCTTCGAGATGCGGGACAGGAAGTCCGTGCCACCGGCACCGCCGGCGACCGGACCGGCGCCGCCACCGCGGCTGGCGCTGAAGCCCTTCGCGATGCCGGACAGGGCCTCGGTGAACTCGCTCGGGATCATCCAGAGCTTGTTCGACGTGCCCTCGGCGATCTTCGGCAGGGTCTGCAGGTACTGGTAGGACAGCAGCTTCTCGTCCGGGTCACCGGTGTGGATGGCCTCGAACACGGTCGCGATGGCCTGGGCTTCACCCTCGGCACGGAGCACCTGTGCCTTGGCGTCACCCTCGGCGGCCAGGATCGCTGCCTGTCGCTGCCCCTCGGCCTCGAGGATCTGGGACTGCTTGGTTCCCTCGGCCTGGAGGATCGCGGCACGTCGGCTGCGCTCGGCACGGAGCTGCTGCTCCATGGCGTCCTGGATGGACACGGGCGGCTCGATCGCCTTCAGCTCGACTCGGCCGACGCGGATGCCCCACTTGCCCGTGGCTTCGTCGAGGACGACGCGGAGCTGGCCGTTGATGTTGTCGCGGCTGGTCAGGGCCTCTTCGAGGTTCAGGCCACCGACGACGTTGCGGAGCGTGGTGGTGGTGAGCTGCTCGACGGCGCCGAGGTAGTTCGCGATCTCGTACGTGGCGGCGCGGGCGTCGGTCACCTGGAAGTAGACGACCGTGTCGATCGAGACCACCAGGTTGTCCTCGGTGATCACGGGCTGCGGCGGGAACGAGACGACCTGCTCACGCATGTCGAGCAGCGGCCGCAGGCGGTCGATGAACGGGACGAGAAGGTTCAAGCCCGGGTTGAGGGTCTTGTGGTACTTGCCGAGTCGTTCGACGACGCCCGCGGTGGCCTGCGGGACGATCCGGATCGCCTTCGCCAGGACGACGATCACGAAGATGACGACGACGAGGACGAGCACGAGCAGTGCGATCGTCCCCGGGGAGATGCTGGTCACGAGGTGGCCCTTTCTGCGAGGCGCACGACCGCGGTCGACCCCTCGATCGACTCGACGACCACGGGGGTCCCGAGTGGCGGTGTGCGGTCGACGGAGCCCGCGGCGAACCGCGCGCTCCAGGTCTCGCCGTTGGCCAGGCGCACCTGACCAGGACTGGAGGAGGTGAAGGCGACCGCGACCGTGCCGGCGAGCCCGATGAGCCCCTCGACGTTGGTGCGGTGCGGGTCGGCACCGCGGCCGAGCGCGACGAGCAGTCGCGGTCGGACGAGCGACAGCAGCACGAGGGCGGCCACCGCGGCGACGATGGCGGACAGCCACCACGGGGCGCCGAGCAACGCGGCGATCAACCCGCCGGCGGCACCCGCCGCGAGCATGATGAAGATGAAGTCGAGGGTGAAGATCTCGACCACGCCCAGGAGCAACACCAGGCCGATCCAGACGGTGCTCTGGATCCAATCGATTCCGTTCACGCGATCTCCCTCCCTCGGTCGCGCGCGGCGGCTCGCTGCGTCGCGACAGCCGGTACAACTCCGTTCAACATATCAGGGCCGTCCGACGGTCGTGCAGGCGATTGGTAGGCTCGGTGCGCCCGACCGGCCGGAACCAGACCTGGAGAACACGACTGTGAGCAACCCCCTCGCCCCCGGATCCCTCACCGACAAGCGCGCCGTCGTCACCGGTTCGTCCCGTGGCATCGGCGCCGACACCGTCGGGTACCTCGCCGAGGCCGGTGCGAAGGTCGTCGTGAACTACCGCAACAAGGCCAAGCGCGCGGAGCAGATCGCCGAGAAGATCGTCGAGGCCGGTGGCTCCGCCCTGGCCGTCGGCGCCGACCTCACCGAGCACGACTCCGTGCAGGCCCTCGTCGACACCGTCGTCCAGGAGTGGGGCGGCATCGACCTGCTCGTGCTGAACGCGTCGGGCGGCATGGAGTCCGGCGTCGGCGAGGACTACGCGCTCCGCCTGAACCGCGACGCCCAGGTCGACATGCTGCAGACCGCCGTGCCGCACATGCCCGCCGGCTCCCGCGTGGTGTTCGTCACGAGCCACCAGGCGCACTTCGTCGAGACTGCCGAGACGATGGACGAGTACGTCCCGGTCGCCAAGAGCAAGCGTGCCGGAGAACTCGCCCTCCGTGAGCTCATCCCGCAGCTCGAGGCCGCCGGCATCGAGTTCGTCGTCGTCTCCGGCGACATGATCGAGGGCACGATCACCGCGACGCTGCTGAACCGCCTGAACCCCGGCGCGATCGAGGGTCGTCGGCAGGAGGTCGGCAAGCTCTACAGCGTGTCCGAGTTCGCGGCCGAGATCGCCCTCGCCGCCGTCGAGCCGATCCCCGCCGACCACACCAAGCTGGTCGGCGACGTCAGCGGCTTCGTCGGCTAACGTCGGGCGGGTGACCGCCAAGCCCGGCCTGCGCCGCACCTCCCGCATCTTGCTGCTCGACCCCGAGGGCCGCGTGTTCCTGATGGACACGAATTCGCCCTCGTCGGACGGCGCCCACCGCTGGATCACGCCGGGTGGTGGGGTCGACCCGGGGGAGTCACACCGCGACGCCGCGATCCGCGAGCTGCGCGAGGAGACCGGGATCGTCATCGACGAACCCGGCGAGCCGGTGTGGTCCTGGGACTTCACGGTCGAGTGGGACCTCGCCGACCACGACCGCGGGCACGCCGAGTTCTACGTCGTCCGCACGCCCGGCTTCGAGCTGTCGGACGCCGAGTGGACCGACGACGAGCGCGTCGACATCCTCGCCTCGCGGTGGTGGACCGCCGACGAACTCGACGCGACCGACGAGGAGTTCGAACCCGCCGAGCTGCCGGACCTGGTGCGCCGTCACGGCGCCTGAACACCGCACCGCGGCCTGACGGCCGACCCAGGACCGGACGGGAGGCCCGTGGCGGCCCCGCCACGGGCCTCCCGTCGGTACGCTGACCCGCATGCACACCGATCCGGTCGACGACGACCCCACCGGCGCCGACGCGCACCCTGCCGACCGGCACGGCCGGATCCGGGTACGGGGTGCCCGCGCGAACAACCTGCGCGACGTCGACGTGGACCTGCCGAAGCGGCGGCTCACGGTGTTCACCGGGGTCTCCGGCTCGGGCAAGAGCTCGCTCGTGTTCGGCACCGTCGCCGCCGAGTCGCAGCGGATGATCAACGAGACCTACAGCGCGTTCGTGCAGGGGTTCATGCCCTCGCTCGCGCGCCCGGACGTCGACCTGCTCGACGGCCTGACCACCGCGATCGTCGTCGACCAGGAGCGCATCGGCGCTGACCCGCGCTCCACCGTCGGCACCGCGACGGACGCGAACGCGATGCTGCGCGTGCTGTTCAGCCGACTCGGTCAGCCGCACATCGGGGGGCCGAACGCGTTCTCGTTCAACCTCGCCACCGTGACGGCCGGGGGAGCGATCACGGTGCAGAAGGGTGCGGACGCGAAGGCCCAGAAGGTCTCGTTCACGCGGCTCGGCGGCATGTGCGCGGACTGCGAGGGCCGGGGGCTGGTGAACGACATCGACCTGACGCAGCTGTTCGACGACACGAAGTCGCTCGGGGACGGCGCCCTCACGATCCCCGGGTACGGGACCGACGGGTGGAACGTGCGGCTGTACGCCGAGTCGGGCTACTTCGACCGGGACACCCCGATCCGCGACTTCACGGAGCAGGAGCGGCAGGACTTCCTGTACCGCGAACCGACGAAGCAGAAGATCGCCGGCATCAACATGACCTACGAGGGGCTCGTGCACCGGGTCCGCCGATCGTTCCTGCAGAAGGACCGCGAGGCGATGCAGCCGCACATCCGGGCGTTCGTCGACCGTGCGGTGACCTTCACGACGTGTCCGGCCTGCGACGGGACCCGGTTGAACGACACCGCCCGCTCGTCGAAGATCGCTGGCCGCAGCATCGCCGACGTCTGCGCGATGCAGATCACCGACGCCGTCGCCTGGCTGCGGGGTCTGGACGACCCGGGGGTCGGGCCGTTGCTCGAGGGGCTCCGCGACCTGCTCGAGTCCTTCGTCGAGATCGGCCTCGGCTACCTGTCGCTCGACCGCCCGACCGGCACGCTGTCCGGGGGAGAGGGGCAGCGCGTGAAGATGGTGAAGCACCTCGGCTCCTCGCTCAGTGACGTCACGTACGTCTTCGACGAGCCGAGCACGGGGCTGCACCCGCACGACATCGAGCGGATGAACGAGCTGCTCGTCCGGCTGCGCGACAAGGGCAACACCGTCCTGGTCGTCGAGCACAAGCCCGAGGTCATCGCGATCGCCGACCACGTCGTCGACCTCGGACCCGGTGCCGGTTCCGGCGGTGGGACGCTCTGCTACCAGGGGTCCGTCGACGGGCTGCGTGCGAGCGGGACCGTGACCGGTCAGCACCTGGACGACCGCGTGACCGTGAAGTCCGAGGTCCGTCGTCCGGACGGGGCGATCGCGATCCGCGGCGCCTCGGCCCATAACCTGCACGACGTCGACGTGGACGTCCCCACCGGGGTGCTCACCGTCGTGACGGGGGTCGCCGGCTCGGGCAAGAGCACGCTCATCCACGGGTCGCTGGCCCGGCGCGACGACGTGGTCGCCATCGACCAGAGCGGCATCCGTGGGTCACGGCGGAGCAACCCGGCGACCTACACCGGCCTGCTCGAGCCGATCCGGAAGGCCTTCGCGAAGGCCAACGGCGTCAAGCCCGCACTGTTCAGCGCCAACTCGGAGGGCGCCTGCCCGGCGTGCAACGGTGCCGGTGTCGTGTACACCGACCTCGGCATGATGGCGGGCGTCGCGAGCCCCTGCGTCGAGTGCGACGGCAAGCGGTTCGACCAGTCCGTGCTCGGGTACCACCTGGGCGGGAAGGACATCAGCGAGGTGCTCGGCATGTCCGTCGCCGACGCGTTGGCGTTCTTCGCAGTGGGGGAGTCCGCACTGCCGGCCGCCCACACGATCCTCGCCCGGCTCGCCGACGTGGGGCTCGGGTACCTGACGATCGGCCAGCCGCTCACCACGTTGTCCGGGGGAGAGCGGCAGCGGCTCAAGCTCGCGACGCACCTCGGTGACCGGGGCGGCGTGGTGGTGCTCGACGAGCCCACCGCGGGCCTGCACCTGGCCGACGTCGAGCAGCTGCTCGGCCTGCTCGACCGGCTCGTCGACGCCGGCCGGACGGTCGTCGTGATCGAGCACCACCAGGCCGTGATGGCGCACGCCGACTGGATCATCGACCTCGGGCCGGGCGCCGGGCACGACGGTGGACGGATCGTGTTCGAGGGGACGCCCGCTGCACTCGTGGCGGCGCGGTCGACCCTGACCGGGCAGCACCTCGCGGCGTACGTCGGAGCCTGAGTCGGGGGACAGGCTCGGACGGCGAATCTGGGCACCAGCCGTGTGTGAGGACTACCGTCCTGACTGACGCTCACGATCGGCTACCCGGCCTGGATCGGCGTCCTGACCAGAAGGAGCTCCACCATGTCCAACCCCGGCAACGCGCCCGCGCAGTCGAACACCTTCGCCATCGTCTCCCTGGTGCTCGGCATCATCGGGACCTTCGTGGGCCTGTTCGTGCCGATCGTCGGTGTCATCGGCGGCATCGTCGGCCTCGTACTCGGCATCTCGGCGCGCAAGCGTGGCGGCAGCCGCGGGATGATCACGGCGGGCGTCATCCTGTCGATCGTCGCCATCGTCATCGGTGTGATCGGTTTCATCATCAACGCGGTGGCGCTCTCGAACATGTGAGTGGTGCGCTTCGCATCGTGAGCAGCAATGGTCGAGTCCAGCGGATGGACTCGACCATTGCTGCTCACCAGGCGCCTCGGGGGCCGAGCTTGCAGCTGTTCAGGAACGCGGGCGTACCGTCCGGCGCATGAGCTACAGCCAGCCTGACCCAGCCGAAGAGACCACCCAGAGCGAGTCGCCGGAGCAGCCCGACACCGACCAGGACACCCTGGAGGAACAGGGCGGCGAGCCGGCGGCGCTCGAGATCGACGCCGACGACGTCCCGACGAAGCCCGCCGACTGACACCGTCGTCATCCAGTGAGCAGAAGAGGTCGAGTTCGTACAGCGGACTCGACCTTTTCTGCTCACGAAGCGTCGTACGGGGCGTCCGCCGGAGCGCCGATAATGCATATTATGTCAACTGAGACGTTGCGAGGCCCGCTCGGCTGACGGGACGCTCGACATCACTTCCCTAGCGTGGACCCGTGCACGATCACCGAGATGACCAACGCCGCTCACGAACCGTGACACCCCGGGTCCTGTTCGCCGTCGCCCTGTCCGCGTTCCTCGTGCTGATCGGCACGACACCTGCATCGGCGCACGCAGCACTGACATCGAGTGATCCGGCGGACGGCGCCACCGTGGCTGCCGACCTTGAGCGAGTGACACTCAGCTTCAGCGAGGCGCCGCTTGCCGGGCTCGAAGCCGGTCTGCGCATCGAGGTCCGGGGCGACGGCGGGACCGACGAGTCCTCCGGAGCGGTGGCCGTCGACGGCACCTCGATGTCCAAGGCGGTGTCGCTCTCCCCCGGCCCGCACACCCTCGTCTGGCGGTACGTCTCCCCTGACGGCCATCCGATCGAGGGGCAGCTCGCGTTCTCGGTGGAACCGGCCGCATCTCCGACCGTTTCACCCACGACGACGAGCCCGACGACCGCGCCCACATCATCCTCGGAACCGTCGGCAGCGGCAGCGGCAGCGGGAGCCGCACCGAACACGGGTGCCGGAACGCACGCGCACGGCCACGGCGGCCCGGCACTCCTGTTCGGGGTCGTCGGGATCCTGGCAGTGCTCGTCATCGGCGCGGTCGTGCTCCGCATCCGCCGGGGCGCGGACGCGCGGACCGAGGGTTGACGGGACGCTCCGAGCCTCAGAACACCGCGACGGTCATGCCCGACGACGTCGCTGGTCGGTCCATCGCGACGAGCGCCTCGGGCAGGTCGTCGAAGCCGATCGTGCGGCCGATCGTCTCCTCCGGACGCAGCCGCCCGGCCACGATGGCGTCGAGCATCGCGCCGTACTCCCCGACCGCTGCCCCGTGGCTGCCGAGCAGTTCGAGTTCGTCCGCGATGACCCGGCCCATCGGGATCGCCGGAGCGGCTTCGTCGTCGAGGAGCAGCCCGACCTGCACGTGCCGACCGCGCGGACGCAGGGACGCCACGGCGGCGACGGAGGTGGCACGGCTGCCGTAGGCGTCGAGCGAGACGTGCGCTCCGCCTCCCGTGCGGGATCGGACCGTCGTGACGGCATCGTCGTCCATCAGCACGGTGTCAGCGCCGAGGGCGGCGGCGCGTTCGAGTGCGGCCGTGGAGACGTCGACGGCGACGACGTGCGCGCCGGCGGCCACGGCGACCATGACCGCGGAGAGCCCGACTCCCCCGCAGCCGTAGACCACGACCCACTCCCCTGCGGCGACGCGCCCTCGGGCGTGCAGGGCGTGGAACGCGGTGCCGAATCGGCAGCCGAGCGCCGCCGCCACCGCGAAGTCCACGGCATCGGGCAGCGCGACGAGGTTCAGGTCGGCGTGCGGGACGACCAGGGAGTCCGCGTACGAACCCTGCAGGTCGAACCCGGGCTGCTGCTGGGCGGTGCACACCTGGGTCGCGCCGTCGAGGCATTCGGCGCAGGTCCCGCAGGCGAACACGAACGGTGCCGTGACCCGGTCGCCGACGGCGAAACGCTGGACGCCCGCCCCGATCGCCGCGACGACACCGGCGAACTCGTGGCCGGGCACGTGCGGCAGCCGGACCGAGTCGTCGTGGCCCTTCCACGCGTGCCAGTCACTGCGACAGACACCGGTAGCAGCCACCCGCACGACGACACCGTGGTCCGGGGCCACGGGCTCCGGCAGGTCGACGATCGAGGGGACGGAACCGAACTGGGCGTACTGGACGGCGCGCATGCGGCCATCCTGACAGACGCCGGACGAAGGACGCCCGACGCCGGACCCCGGACCCCGGACCCCGGACCCCGGACCCCGGACGATGGCTGCCCGACGTCGGACCAGCGCGACCGACCGCCAGCCGCGACCCGCGCGTCGGGGTCCCCACGGGCCTCCAGGCCGACGGCCACCCGACCACCCGGCCACGCGAGCGGTCCACCGCACCCCGATCGGCCGTTGCGCCGCAGGCGCGTCCGCCGGTTGACTCGTCACGTGACCGATCTGCGCTTCTCCGCCGACCCCGAAGACCTCGACGTCGACCGCGTGCACCGCTGGCTGAGCGAGGAGTCGTACTGGGCCCGCGGCCGTGACCGGGCGACACAGGAGGCGATCATCGCCGGCTCCCGGAACTTCGGCGTGTACGACGCGACGAGCGGCGCGCAGCTCGGCTACGCGCGCGTGATCACCGACGGCGTGACGTTCGGCTGGCTCGCCGACGTGTTCGTGGACCCCGACGCCCGGGGCCGCGGTGTCGGGGTCGCACTCGTGCGCGGCGTGACCGAGGCGGTCGAGCCGCTCGGCCTGAAGCGCTTCGCCCTGTTCACCGCGGACGCACACGGGTTGTACGAGCGGTTCGGGTTCCGCCCGCTGCCCGATCCGGACGGCTGGATGATGCGTCCCGGGCCGGGGTTCGGCGCCGACGTGCACGACTGACGGGGCGCGGGTGCACACGCAGCGCTGCCCTCAGTACTCGATGCGGCCCTCGCGGTTGTGGAACTCGCCCGTCGGCCCGTCGGTGCCGATCGTCGCGAGCATGACCGTGGCGTCGGTGCCCTCGGTGATCGTCTGGTGTCCGCCGAACCCGTTGAACTCCGTCGCCGTGTAGCCCGGGTCGCTCGCGTTCACCCGGAACCCGGGCAGGTTCTTCGCGTACTGCACGGTCAACGCGATCACGGCCGCCTTCGACGCCGCGTACGGCACCGCCGGCACCCCGTACTCGTCGTGTCCCGGTGTCGTCAGCCAGCGCGGGAACCCCACCCCCGACGAGACGTTCACGATGACGGGTGCCGCCGAACGTCGCAGCAGGGGCAGCGCGGCCTGGGTCACCCGGACGATGCCGGTGACGTTGGTGTCGAGCACGGTCGCCATGGCGCTCGCGTCGAGGTCGTCGACCCCGAACGAGGTGCCGAGGATCCCGGCGTTGTTCACGAGGACGTCGAGCTCGGGGATGGTCGCGATCGCCGCGTCGATGCTGGCCTGGTCGGTGACGTCCAGCTGCACGACGTGGGCGCCGAGTGCGCGGGCGTCGTCGCCGCTGGCCGGGTCGCGCATGCCGGCGTACACGGTGTGGCCGGCTTCGAGCAGTCGGCGTGCGGTCTCGAGTCCGAGGCTGCGGTTGGCCCCGGTGATCAGTGTCGTTGTCATGCGCCCAGCCTGCCCCCGCCAGCCCGGCTCCCCCAGGCACGGTGCGACGGTGGGACCGGCAGTACCAGGACGGACTGGAGGCGCGGGGCGATGATGGTGGACATGAGCGAGTTCGCGAACGTGTTGCGTTCCTGGCGCGACCGGGTGCGTCCCGAGGCGGTCGGCCTGCCGGCCGGCCCCGGCAGACGGACCCCGGGCCTCCGTCGCGAGGAGCTCGCCGCGCTGGCGGGCGTGAGCGTCGACTACGTCGTCCGCCTCGAGCAGGGCCGGGCGACGAACCCGTCGCCGCAGCTGCTCGGCGCCCTCGCGACGGCGCTCCGGCTGTCGTCCGAGGAGCGGGACCACCTGTGCCGGGTGGCCGGCGTCGCCCCGCCGTCGCGTCAGGTCGTGCCGCGGCACATCACGCCCGGCGTGCAGCGGCTGGTCGACCGGCTCGGCGACGTGCCGCTCGCGGTGTTCACGGCGACCCACGACATCGTGCTCTGGAACGACTTGTGGGCCGCGATGAACGGCGACCCCTCGCGGTACGTCGGGCTCGATCGCAACCTGGTTTGGCGGCACTTCACGCAGGAGCGCGACGGGGTGGACTGGGACGACGAGCACCAGGAGGAGTTCTCGAGCGACCTCGCCGCCGACCTGCGGCAGGCGTACGGGCGCTACCCGGCGGACCGTGACCTGGCGGACCTGGTCGAACGGCTGCTGCGGGAGTCCCCCGAGTTCGCCCGCCGGTGGGAGACCGGCCGGATCGCCGAGCACCGCGCGAGCCGCAAGGTCGTGCACACGCCCGTCGGGCCGGTGGAGATCGACTGCGACGTGCTGAGCGTCCCCGGCGGTGACCTGCGGATCGTCGTCTACACGGTCGTCCCGGGCTCCGAGGACGCCGCGAAGCTCGACCTGCTCCGGGTCACCGGCCTGCAGGAGCTCACGCCGCGGTGAACACCAGCGACGCGTTCTGACCGCCGAACCCGAACGAGTTGTTCAACGCGGCACGGAGCGGCGCGGTCCGGGCGGTGCCGGAGACGACGTCGAGGTCCACCGCAGGGTCGAGCCGGTCGAGGTTCAGGGTCGGTGGCACGGTCCCGGTCTCGAGCGCCCGCAGGGTCAGGATCGCCTCGACCGCGCCGGCAGCGCCGAACATGTGCCCGATGGCGCTCTTCGGAGCGGTGACCAGCGCTCCGGTCCCCACCGCACGGCTGATGGCGGCCGCCTCGCCGACGTCGCCGACCGGGGTGCCGGTGGCGTGCGCGTTCACGTGGTCGACGTCGGCGCCGGTGAGGCCCGCCATCCGGATCGCGGCGCGCATGGCCCGCTCCTGCTCGCTGCCGTCCGCCAGCGGTGCGGTGATGTGGTGCGCGTCCGAGGTGATCCCCCACCCGGCGAGCGTGCCGTGCGACCGCTTCCCTCGGGCGGCGGCGTGCTCGGCGCGCTCGAGCACGACGATGCCGGCGCCCTCACCGAGGACGAAGCCGCGGCGGTCGGCGTCGAACGGCCGGGACAGGGTCGTCGGGTCGTCGCCGTCGGGCTTCGCGAGGGCCTGCGACTGCGCGAACGACGCCATCGTCACCGGGGTGACGGCGGACTCGGTCCCGCCGGTGATGACGACGTCGGCCTCACCGGTGGCGATGAGTCGCGCGGAGGTGGCGATGGCCTCCGCACCGGAGGCACATGCCGACACCGTCGTGTAGGCGCCGCCCCGCGCCCCGTAGGCGATGCTGATCTGCGCGGCGGCACCGTTCGCCATGAGCATCGGCACCGTGCGCGGTGAGACCCGCCGGGCACCGGACGCACCGAGCACGTCGTGGGCGTCGAGGAGCGTCTCCACTCCCCCGATCCCGGTGCCGATCACCACGGCGAGGCGGTCGCCCTCCACCGCGGGGGCACCGGCGTCGGCCCAGGCCTCGTCCGCGGCGACGAGCGCCAGCTGCTGACTGCGGTCGAGGCGATTGGCACGGACCCGCCCGAGCGACCCCTCGGCGTCGAGTGCGGCATCGGCCCCGACCCGGATCGGCACCTGTTCCCAGAGCGCTCCGTCGCGGTGTAGGGCGCGGACGCCGGAGCGACCGGCCACCAGGGCGTCCCAGAGCGGCGCGACGCCGTGGCCGAAGGGTGAGACCGCGCCGTAGCCGGTGATGACGATGTCCACGGGAGCTCCTCTTGTACGTTGAACAAGTTGAGTTGTACCACGTACAATTCCGACATGGCAACCACGGTGGACGGCTCTGGCACGGCACGCGGCGCGGCGACACGGGCGAGGATCCTCGCCGCGACGGCCGGACTGCTCAGCGCGGGCGCTCGGAGCGTCACCGTCAGCGAGGTCGCCCGGGCCGCGGGTGTCTACCCGAACCAGATCACCCACCACTACGGCTCGAAGGACCGCCTGGTGCTCGACGCCGCGTTCGCGCTGTTCCTCCGCGACACCACGCGACTGCAGGCGGCCGGCCGTCGTGCCCGCTCGGCGGAGGCGTTCCGGCAGGTCCTCGCCCGCACCGCCCTCGCGATGCCGTCGACCCCGCTCGTGGTCCGCGCGCTCGGGGCCGCCGGGGACGACCCGGCGCAGCGTGCGCGCGTGCGGTTGCTGCTCGCCGTGCTCTTCCGGCAGTCCGAGCGCTACCTGGAGCGCGTCGTCGCCGACCAGGGCTGGACGAGCCCGAGCGGTGTCGCCCGGGACGCCCGCACGTTCTGGAGCGCCGTGTTCGGCGCCACGCTGCTCGCGGACGCCGGGGTCACCGGCGGCCCCTCGGACCTCGACCTGGCGGGGACGATCTCGATCCGTTGACCGGGGCGGGCACCGCCGCCGGGTCTCCCCCGGCGGCGCTGTCACTCGCCCGGTGGCGCTGTCACTCGCCCGGCGGCGGTGTCACTCGCCGAAGCCGGACCGGACCAGTTCCACCAGGGCGTCGACCGCGGCCTGCGCGTCCTGCCCGGTCGCGTCGATCGACACCGTCGCACCCTTCGGCAGCGCCAGGGCCATGATCGCCAGCAGGCTCTTCGCGTCCACGCCGTTGACGTGCACGCTCGCGTCGTACTTCGCCGCCGTCTTCACGAACTCCGCGGCGGGCCGGGCGTGCAGCCCGGTCTCGTTCACCAGCTCGACCGACGCGCTGACGCGGTCGGAGCCGGCCGCGCCGTCGACGGGAGCAGCTCCGTCGGCCGGCCCCGTGCCTCCAGGCTGGTCGCCGGACGGACGGGAGGCGGTGCTCGCGTCCGCCTCGGAACCCGCGGCCGACGCTGCGGCGGCCAGCACCGCGTCGGCGTCGCCGCCCGTCTGGGCGGCGACCGCAGCCGCCACCGCTCCCTCGACCAACGGGGCCTGCGACACGTGGACGCGGGCACGGACGTCGTCGTCCAGGAAGTCGAGCGCGGTGTCGGTCGTCAGGTAGGCGGAGCCGAGGTCGCACAGGACCACGACGGCGTCCGCCTGGGCGAGTTCCTCGATGCCGGCGGTGATCGCCTCGAACGAGGTGCCGATGCCGCCGTCGTCCGTTCCGCCCGCGGCGATGAGCGGCACGTCCGCGGCCATCTGCCGTGCCAGCTCGACGGTGCCCGTCGCGATCGCCGCGCTGTGCGAGACGACCAGGATGCCGACGGTCACGCTGCGTCCACCGCTGCGCGCAGGATGTACGCGGTCGACTGCGCACCGGGGTCGCGGTACCCGATCGCGCGGTCGCCCAGGTAGCTCGCGCGGCCCTTGTGGGCGACGAGCGGCTCGGTGTCCGCCGCACCCTGCGCGGCGGCGTCTGCTGCTGCGGTGAGCACGGCCTTCGGGTCGTCGCCGGCACTGGCGGCCGCTGCTGCGGCGTCGACCGCGGGGCTCCACGCGTCGACCATCGTCTTGTCGCCGACCGCGGCCTTGCCGCGGGACACGACCCCGTCGCGGGCGGCGGTGAGCACGGCGACGAGGGTGTCCGCGTCGAGTTCGGCCGCGTCACCGGCGGCCTGCGCCGCCTTCAGGTAGGCGGTGCCGAAGAGCGGGCCGGCCGCCCCGCCCACCGTCGAGATGAGCTTCGTCGCGACGGTCTTGAGCACGGCACCCGGGGTGTCGAAGGACCCGGAGTCGACGGCCTCGAGCACGGCCCGGAACCCGCGGTCGAGGTTCTCGCCGTGGTCGCCGTCCCCGATCTCACGGTCGAGCGTGACGAGCTCGGCGCGGTGTTCGTCGATCGTCGCGGCGGTGCGACGGACCCAGTCGATGGCCCATGCGGTGTCGAGCGCCAATGCGGTTCCCTTCGTGTGTCGGGCCCGGTGGCCCGGTGTCGTGGTCCGGTGGTCGAGCGGCCGTGGTCGGTCGCGCTTGCCGTTGCAGTCGCGGTCGCGGCCGTGGTCGCGGTCGCGGTCGGTCAGCGTCCCCAGCGCAGGGCCGGGGTCTCCACCGGGGCGTCCCAGAGGGCCGTGAGTTCGTCGTCGAGCACCGTGACGGTGAGCGAGAACCCCTGCATCTCGAGGGACGTGACGTAGTCGCCGACTAAACTACGCGTGACCTGGTGGCCGCGGTCCGAGAGGACCTCGGCGGCGCGTCGGTAGGCGATGTAGAGCTCGGACAGCGGGGTGCCGCCCATCCCGTTCACGAGGAGCAGCAGCGACGACCCGGCCGGGGCGTCGAGGTCGGTCAGGATCGGTTCGAGCACGCGGTCGACCAGCTCGTCCGCCGGTGCCATCGCGATCCGCTCGCGGCCGGGCTCGCCGTGGATGCCGATGCCGAGCTCGACCTCGTCGTCGGCCAGCACGAACGACGGCTCCCCCGCGTGCGGGACGGTTCCCGATGCCAGTGCGAGCCCCATCGACCGCGTGACGTCGTTGACGTGCCGGGCCACGGCGGCGACCGCGTCCAGGTCGTCCCCGCGCTCGGCGGCGGCGCCGGCGCACTTCTCCACCACGACGGTCCCGGCGACACCGCGCCGGCCGGCGGTGAACAGGGAGTCCTGCACCGCGACGTCGTCGTCCACCACGACGGACTCGACGCGGACGTCGTCCATCGCCGCGAGTTCGGCGGCCGTCTCGAAGTTGAGCACGTCGCCGGTGTAGTTCTTCACGATGTGCAGCACGCCCGCACCGCCGTCGACGGCCTTCGTCGCGGCGACGATCGGGTCGGGCGTCGGGCTCGTGAACACCGGGCCGGGCACCGCGGCGTCGAGCATGCCGTACCCGACGAAGCCGGCGTGCAGCGGTTCGTGGCCGCTGCCACCGCCGCTGACGATCCCGACCTTGCCGGCGACGGGTGCGTCAGCGCGGTGCAGGTGGATCGGGTCCTCGACCAGGACGACGTGTCCGGCGTGTGCCCGGGCGAAGCCCCGGACGGTCTCCACGACCACGGCCTGCGGGTCGTTGATGAGCTTCTTCATGCGGTGCCTCCACGGGTACGGGGTCGAACCGTGGCGGTCACACCGCGCGTCGTCGACCGGAGTGGGCCCAATCTACATCGACGGCACGGGCGGCCGTCCGCTCCCGATGCACGTTCGTGCAGTGCGCCGAGGACGCGCCACCGGCTCGGGATCGTGCAGGGGACACTCGTCCTGCACGTTCGTGCACGATGCCGCACTTCGCTCACGAATTCATCGCCCGGCCGTGAGCGTCGTCACTATGGTTGGCCTCAATCACTCAACGGGGAGTGCGGCGCAGCACGGCCGGACCCCCACCTCACGCACTGGAGGTCACCGATGGACGACATCGGCGTCAAGTTCCTGTCCGAGCTCGTCGGTACGGCGATGCTCATCATCCTGGGTGGCGGCGTCGTCGCCGCCGTGTCGCTGGCGAAGTCGAAGGGCTTCGGAGCCGGGTTCCTGATGGTCACGATCGGCTGGGGCTTCGCGGTCTTCGCCGGTGTCACCGTGTCCTACAAGTCCGGCGGACAGCTCAACCCCGCGGTCAGCCTCGCGCAGGCGATCCTCGGCAACATCACCGTCGGCGAGATGTTCCTGTTCTGGCTCGCCCAGCTGATCGGCGCGATCATCGGTGCGGTCATCGTCTGGCTCGCCTACAAGCAGCACTTCGACGAGGAGCCCGACGCGGCCGCCAAGCTCGGCGTCTTCTCGACCGGCCCCGCGATCCGGTCGTACGGCTGGAACCTCGTCACGGAGATCATCGGCACCTTCGTGCTGGTCTTCGTCGTCATCGCGTTCACCAACGGGCAGACCCCGTCGGAGCTCGGTGCGATCCCCGTCGCCTTCCTCGTGATCGCGATCGGTGTCAGCCTCGGTGGCCCCACCGGCTACGCCATCAACCCGGCCCGTGACCTCGGCCCCCGCATCGCGCACGCCTTCCTGCCCATCAAGGGCAAGGGCTCGAGCGACTGGGCCTACGCCTGGGTGCCGGTCGTCGGACCGCTGATCGGTGGCGCCCTCGCCGCCGGGCTGTCCTACGCCCTGCTGCCCATCGTCAGCTGACCCACCCCCACCCCGAAGGCGTGGACGGCCGTGCAGTACGGCCGGACACGCACCCGCACCGAACACACCCGTAAGGAGCACCAATGGCCGACTACATCGTCGCCATCGACCAGGGCACGACCTCGACCCGAGCAATCGTGTTCGACCACTCCGGTTCGATCATCTCGACCGGGCAGAAGGAACACGAGCAGATCTTCCCGCGCGCCGGGTGGGTCGAGCACGACCCCGCCGAGATCTGGGACAACACCCGCGAGGTGATCGGTCAGGCACTGTCGCGTGCCGACATCACGCGTCACGACGTCGCAGCCGTCGGCATCACCAACCAGCGCGAGACCGCCGTCGTCTGGGACAAGACCACCGGCAAGCCGATCTACAACGCGATCGTCTGGCAGGACACCCGCACGCAGGCGCTCGTCGACAAGCTCGCCGACGGCGACACCGACAAGTACAAGGCCATCGTCGGCCTGCCGCTCGCGACGTACTTCGCCGGCACCAAGATCATGTGGATCCTCGAGAACGTCGAGGGTGCTCGTGAGAAGGCGGAGGCGGGCGACCTGCTCTTCGGCACCACCGACACCTGGGTCCTCTGGAACCTGACCGGCGGCATCGACGGCGGCGTGCACAAGACCGACGTCACGAACGCGTCCCGCACGCTGTTCATGGACCTCGAGACGCTGCAGTGGCGCGACGACATCCTCGCCGACTTCGGCGTGCCGAAGTCGATGCTCCCCGAGATCGTCAGCTCCTCCGAGGTATACGGCCACGTCGAGTCCTCGAGCCTGCTGCGCGAGGTCCCGATCGCCGGCATCCTCGGCGACCAGCAGGCCGCGACCTTCGGTCAGGCCGCGTTCGACCAGGGCGAGTCGAAGAACACCTACGGCACCGGCAACTTCCTGATCTTCAACACCGGTACCGAGATCGTCCGCTCCGAGAACGGCCTGCTCACCACCGTCGGCTACAAGCTCGGCGACCAGGAGACGCACTACGCCCTCGAGGGTTCGATCGCCGTCACGGGCTCGCTCATCCAGTGGCTCCGCGACAACCTCGGTCTGATCGGCAGTGCCCCGGAGGTCGAGGCCCTGGCCAAGACCGTCGAGGACAACGGTGGCGTGTACTTCGTGCCGGCGTTCTCCGGGCTCTTCGCGCCGTACTGGCGTCCGGACGCCCGCGGTGCGATCGTCGGCCTCACCCGCTTCGTCAACAAGGGGCACATCGCGCGTGCCGCCCTCGAGGCGACGGCGCTGCAGACCCGCGAGGTCCTCGACGCGGTCAACGCCGACTCCGGTGTGGACCTGACCGAGCTCAAGGTCGACGGCGGCATGACCGCCAACAGCGAGCTCATGCAGTTCCAGGCCGACATGCTCAACGTGCCGGTCGTCCGTCCGGTCGTCGCGGAGACGACGGCGCTCGGTGCGGCCTACGCCGCCGGTCTCGCGGTCGGCTTCTGGGCCAACCTCGACGAGCTCCGTGCCAACTGGCAGGAGGACAAGCGCTGGGAGCCGCAGCTCGACGCCGCCGAGCGCGAGCGCACGCTCCGCCTGTGGAAGAAGGCCGTCACGAAGACCTTCGACTGGGTCGACGAGGACGTGCAGTAACGAAGCACGCGCACGCTGACCGCGTGCACTGAACGCACCGACGGGAGGCCCGGTGCCGGTTCCATGAACCGGCACCGGGCCTCCTGTGCGTTGCGTCTCCTGCGGGTGGGTCGCGGTTGGCCGGTCGGTTGGTTGCGGGGTGGGTGCCGGCACGGCACGGTGCGGGCTTGTTCACCGGGTGCAGCGGTAACCGCCCGGTGCGAGCCCGTGGCGCAGCACCAGGCCGTCAGGCTCGCACCGGGTGACGCACCGCGCACGGTGCGGCTCGCGCGGATGCGGCACGGGATCGCGGACCGCGCACGGTGCGGACTGGAGGCGCGGGGCGGGCCCGCCACGGCCCTCCGGTCCGGCACGGGGTGGCAGGCACGGCACGGCGCGGTGTTGTTGACCGGGTGCAGCGGTGACTGCCTGGTGCGCGCCCGTGGCGCAGCACCGAGCCGTCAGGCTCGCACCGGGTGACGCACCGCGCACGGTGCGGCTCGCGCGGATGCGGCACGGGATCGCGGACCGCGCACGGTGCGGACTGGAGGCGCGGGACGGGCCCGCCACGGCCCTCCGGTCCGGCACGGGGCGGCCGGCACGGCACGGTGCGGGTTTGTTCACGGGGTGCAGCGGTGACCGCCGGGTGCGCGCTCGTGGCGCAGCACCGAGCCGTCAGGTTCGCACCGGGTGCCGGACCGCGCACGGTGCGCAGGGCGGCGTGGACTACGCGGCGGGGGCTGCGCCGACCCAATCAGCCAGTTTGCGCGCACCGGCGCCTGAGTCGACCGCCTCGGCGGCGACGACCAGCTGCTCGCGGAAGCGCTGCAGGATCGGCCGGTCAGACTCGTTCGGGTCCTGTGCCAGCCGGAACGAGACGAGGCCGGCCGCGGCGTTCAGCAGGACGATGTCGCGGACGGGTCCGGTCTCCCCCGCGAGCACCCGGTGGACGACGCCGGCGTTGTGCTCGGGGTCGCCGCCGAGCAGGTCCTCCGTGCGTGCCCGGGCGATGCCGAGGTCCCGCGGGTCGAGGTCGTGCTCGGTGACGCGGCCGCCCGTGACCTCCCAGATGTGGCTGTGCCCGGTGGTGGTCAGCTCGTCGAGTCCGTCGTCGCCGCGGAACACGAGGGCCGTCGCTCCGCGCGTCTGGAACACGCCCGTGATGATCGGAACGAGGTCGAGCTGGGCGACCCCTACAGCGTTGGCCTCGCACCGTGCGGGGTTGACCAGCGGGCCGAGGAAGTTGAACACCGTCGGCACGCCGATCTCGCGCCGCACCGGGCCTGCGTGGGCGAAACCGGGGTGGAACGCGTTGGCGAAGGCGAAGGTCAGCCCGACACGCCGGAAGGTGTCCGCGACACGCGCGGCGTCCATCGTGAGATCGAGTCCGAGGGCGGCGAGCACGTCGCTCGAGCCGGACTTCGACGAGCTGGCCTTGTTGCCGTGCTTGACGACGGGGACCCCGGCGGCGGCGATCACGATGGCCGCCATGGTCGAGATGTTCACGGTGCCGACCACGTCGCCACCGGTCCCGACGATGTCGAGCGCCATCGGATCGACGTCGAGCGGAACCGCGGCGTCCAGGATCGCGTCGCGGAACCCGACGACCTCGTCGACGGTCTCGCCCTTCGCGCGGAGCGTCACGGCGAAGGCTGCGATCTGTGCCTGGGTGGCGCGCCCGTGCACGATCTCCTCCATGGCCCATGTGGATTGCCTGATCGTCAGGTCCTCGCGCGCCATGAGCGCGCTGATCACTGCTGGCCAAGAAAGTGCGTCAGGCATGGCTCGATCGTAGTGAATTCGAGAGACCCGCCAGTCTCCTGCGAAAACACTGTCGGGGGTTTCGGCCATAATGGAGGACGTGACTAGCACCTCTCTCTCCAGATCAGCCAGCGGTCCGGCCCTCAACAGGCCGAACGCCGTGGCCGTGGGGACGATCGTGTGGCTGGGCAGCGAGGTCATGTTCTTCGCCGGCCTGTTCGCGATCTACTTCACGCTCCGCAGCACGTCCCCTGAGCTCTGGGCGACCGAGACCGCGAAGCTCGAGGTGCCCTTCGCCTCCGTGAACACGATCATCCTGGTGCTGTCCAGCTTCGCCTGCCAGTTCGCCGTGTTCGCCGCGGAGCGCTTCCAGGTGCACCGGACGAGCTGGAACCCGCGCCACTGGGGCATGACGGAGTGGTTCTTCGTCACCTACGCGATGGGTGCGATCTTCGTCTGCGGCCAGATCTTCGAGTACGCCAACCTCTGGCACGAGGGCGTGACGCTCTCCTCCAGTGCCTACGGCTCGGCGTTCTACATGACCACCGGGTTCCACGGGCTCCACGTGACCGGTGGCCTCATCGCCTTCCTGCTGACGCTCGGCCGCGGTTTCGCCGCCAAGAACTTCGGCCACAAGGAAGCGACCACCGCCATCGTCGTGTCGTACTACTGGCACTTCGTCGACGTCGTGTGGATCTTCCTCTTCGCCGTCATCTACCTTCTCAAGTAGGAACTGGACACCCCCCAGCACATGTTCAACAGAACCAAGTCCAAGAAGGGCCGCCGTTCACCGATGGCGACCGTGTCGCTCATCGTCGTGGGTCTCATGACCACCGGTGGCGCGTACGCACTGTTCAGCTCCACGGCGAACGCCGACGACAGCACGAACACCGTCGCCGCCTCGAGCCAGTCGCAGGTGAACGAGGGCGAGAAGCTCTTCGCCTCGAACTGCGCCACCTGCCACGGTCTCTCCGCGCAGGGCACGAGCGAGGGCCCGTCCCTGATCGGTGTCGGGGCCGCGTCGGTCGACTTCCAGGTCGGCACCGGCCGCATGCCGATGGCCGCTCAGGGCCCGCAGGCCGAAGAGAAGCCCGCGCAGTTCACGGACGAGCAGGTCGACGCACTCGCGCAGTACGTCGCCTCCCTCGGCCCCGGCCCGTCGGTTCCGTCCACCGAGCTCACCAACGGTGAGGACGGCGACGCCGCCGAAGGCGCCGAGCTGTTCCGCATCAACTGCGCCATGTGCCACAACGTGGCCGGCGCCGGCGGTGCGCTGACCGAGGGCAAGTACGCCCCGAACCTCGAGACGGTCTCCGGCAAGCACATCTACGAGGCCATGCTCACCGGCCCGCAGAACATGCCGGTCTTCAACGACCTGAACCTGACGCCGGAGCAGAAGGCCGACATCATCACGTACCTCAAGTACGTGCAGGACAACAAGTCCCCCGGTGGCTTCGCACTCGGCTCCCTGGGGCCGGTCGCCGAGGGTCTGTTCATCTGGATCTTCGGACTCGGCGCGGTCGTCGCGATGACCGTCTGGCTGACCGCGAAGTCCAACTGATCGTCCGTGTCGAACGACACTGAAGGGAACACCATGGCAGAGCACGACGACGAGACGCTGAACTCGTCCTCGGCTGTCGAGAAGCACGGCACGACCACCTCCCCCGGGATCGCGGTCCTCCCCGTCGACCCGTTCGAGAACCCGGGCGAGCCCCCGCACCGCCCGCGCCGCACCGACGTCGACCCGAAGAAGCAGCGTCTGGCCGAGCGCCAGGTCGCCGCGTACTTCTACCTGTCGATCGTCGGCAGCGTCCTGTCGATCGCGGCGTACGTCGCCTTCCCGATCGACCCGAGCGACTTCGGGACGGTCCGCACCGCGAACCTCTTCCTGGGCCTGTCGATCGCCCTCGCGCTCCTCGCCCTCGGCCTCGGCGCCGTCTACTGGTCGAAGTCCCTGGTCGTCGACCGCGAGATCACCGAGCTCCGCCACGGCACCCGCGGCACCGACGCGACCCGCGCCAAGGCGGTCGAGGCGTTCCAGCTCGCCGACAAGGAGTCGGGCTTCAGTCGTCGCAAGCTGATCCGCAACTCGATGATCGGCGCCCTGGCCGCGTTCCCGCTCCCCGGCATCGTCCTGGTCCGTGACCTCGCTCCGGCCGAGGACCCCAATGAGCTGCTCCGCCACACCTTCTGGAAGCAGGGCCTGCGCCTGACGAAGGACCCGACCGGTCTGCCGATCAAGGCCTCCGACGTCACCATCGGTTCGGTGTTCCACGTCATCCCCGAGGGCATGCTCGAGTCCGAGCACATGCTGGAGGAGAAGGCCAAGGCCTCCGTCCTCCTCATGCGTCTCGACCCGAAGGACCTCAACCCGTCCAAGGGCCACGAGAACTGGGGCTACGACGGCATCGTCGCGTACTCCAAGATCTGCACCCACGTCGGTTGCCCCGTCGCGCTCTACGAACAGCAGACGCACCACCTGCTGTGCCCGTGCCACCAGTCCACCTTCGATGTCTCGAACAACTGCGAGGTCATCTTCGGTCCGGCAGCACGCCCCCTCCCCCAACTTCCGATCGCGATCGACGACGACGGCTACCTGGTTGCCCAGAGCGACTTCCACGAGCCGGTCGGACCGTCCTTCTGGGAGCGTGAACGCTGATGACCAGCACCACCACCACCGCACCGAACACGTCGACGAACAAGCCGGCGCCGGAGCGCGGATCCCGCATCATCGGCGGGGTCGCCAACTACATCGACGAGCGCACCAGCATCTCGGGCCTCGTCAAGGAAGTCGGCCGCAAGATCTTCCCGGACCACTGGAGCTTCATGCTCGGCGAGGTGGCGCTGTACAGCTTCGTCGTCGTGCTGCTCTCCGGGACCTTCCTGACGTTCTTCTTCCAGGCGTCCATGACCGAGGTCGTCTACAACGGCTCGTACGTCCCGCTCAAGGGCGTGGCGATGTCGACGGCCCTGCAGTCCACGCTCGACATCTCGTTCGACATCCGCGGCGGGCTCTTCGTCCGCCAGGTCCACCACTGGGCAGCCCTGCTGTTCGTGGCGTCGATCATGCTGCACATGGCCCGCGTGTTCTTCACCGGTGCCTTCCGCAAGCCGCGTGAGCTCAACTGGGTCTTCGGCTTCCTGCTCTGGGTCCTCGCCATGGCCGAGGGCTTCACCGGCTACTCGCTCCCCGACGACCTGCTCTCCGGAAACGGTCTGCGGATCATCGTCGGCATGATCGAGGGTGTCCCGGTGATCGGCGTCTGGATCGCCTACCTGCTGTTCGGTGGCGAGTTCCCGGGGACCGACATCGTCGGCCGCCTGTACACGCTGCACATCCTGCTGCTGCCGGCGATCCTCGTCGCGGTGCTCGGTGTCCACCTCGTGCTCGTCGTGATCAACAAGCACACGCAGTTCGCCGGTCCGGGCAAGACCAACGAGAACGTCGTCGGTGTCCCGATCCTCCCGGCGTTCGCTGCGAAGGCCGGTGGGTTCTTCTTCATCGTCGCGGGCATCCTGGCCCTCATCGCGTCGCTGTTCACGATCAACCCGATCTGGAACTACGGCCCGTACGACCCCTCCCCGGTGTCCGCCGGTACCCAGCCCGACTGGTACATCGGCTTCGCCGACGGCGCGCTCCGACTTGTCCCGCCGCACTGGGAGGTCGTGTGGTTCGGCTACACGGTGTCGTTCAACATCCTGGCGCCGATCGCGGTCCTGGTGCTGCTCATCCTGGCGATCCTGCTCTACCCCTTCATCGAGGCGTGGGTCACGGGCGACAAGCGTGAGCACCACATCCTCGACCGCCCGCGCAACGCCCCGACGCGTACAGCGTTCGGTGCCGCTGGCATCACGCTCTACGCCAGCCTCTGGGCAGCAGCCTCGTCGGACATCATCGCGACGCACTTCCTGGTGTCGATCGAACACGTGATCCATGTGATCCAGGCAACGACGGTCCTCGGTCCGTTCATCGCCTTCTGGATCACGAAGCGTGTCTGCCTCGCCCTCCAGAAGAAGGACCGCGAGATCGTCCTGCACGGCTACGAGTCGGGCCGCATCGTCCGACTCCCCCACGGCGAGTACATCGAGGTGCACGAGCAGCTCGACGAGTACGAGCGGTGGAAGCTCCTGCAGTTCAACGAGTACAAGCCGCTGATGATCCGCCCGAACGCCAAGGGCAAGATCACGGGTCTGCAGAAGGTCCGCGCCGGCGTCTCCCGCTTCTTCTTCGAAGACCGCATCGAGCCGGTCTCGAAGGCAGAGCTCGAGGCAGCACACGCCGCGCACCACGGCCCGAACCTCGAGGGTGGCCACCAGGCTCCCCAGGTCGGCCCCGGCGATCACTGATCGGTAGCGCACGAAGCAACCCCCGTCACGAAGTGGCGGGGGTTTCTTCGTGCACAGGGCAACACGCCGCCCCCAGTTCACGGCTGGTTCACTCTCGCGTGCTGGACTCGTCCAGGACGGTGTGGCAACGTGTTGCACCACGCATCCGCCAACGGAATGAGACCCCGATGGACAGCCGGACGGCCGAACACCCCAGGCCGAACCACTTCCTCCTCCACCTCAGCGACACGCACCTCGTCTCCGGGGACCGCAACCTGTACGGCGATGTCGACTCCGCCGCACGGCTCACGCAGATCGTCGCGGACATCGAAGCCTCGGGCACGCGGCCCGAAGCGATCGTCGTCACCGGCGACGTGGCCGACAAGGGCGAGCCGGGTGCGTACGCCCGCGTCCGCGAGATCCTCGAACCGGCCGCGCAGCGCATCGGTGCACAGGTCATCTGGGCCATGGGCAACCACGACGAGCGCGGTGCCTTCCGCCAGGAGCTCTTCGGCCTGCAGCCCACCGACCGCCCGGTCGACTTCGTCTACGACGTCAACGGTCTCCGCGTGATCACCCTGGACACGAGCGTGCCGGGTCACCACCACGGTGAGGTCTCCCCCGAGCAGCTCGACTGGCTCGCCGAGGTCCTGTCCGAGGCCGCGCCGCACGGCACCATCCTCGCGATGCACCACCCGCCGGTGCCGAGTGTCCAGGACCTCACCGTCCTCGTCGAGCTCCGCGACCAGCAGGCCCTGGCCGAGGTCGTCGAGGGCAGTGACGTCCTCGCCATCATCGCCGGGCACCTGCACTACTCCACCAGTGCGGTGTTCGCCGGCATCCCGGTGTCCGTCGCCAGCGCCACCTGCTACACCCAGGACCTCACGGAGTTCCAGGGCGGCACCCGCGGACGAGACGGTGCGCAGTCGTTCAACCTCGTGCACGTCTACGGCCACAACGTCGTGCACTCGGTCGTGCCGATCGGGCACTACGCCACCGTCGGACAGCCCGTCTCCGCGCTCGAGACCGAGGCGAAGCTCGCTGCGCACGGCGTGACGATCCCCGCGGCCGTCGAGCCGGCACCGGTCACCTCGAGCATCCCGGTGTTCACGCTCGACTCGGTGCCCGTCTCCCCCATCCACCGGTAGCCCCGCGCACTCCGAGTGCAGAAGAGGTCGGGTCCGCCATGCGGACCCGACCTCTTCTGCTCACCAAGCGCGGGCGCGTGCGGTCACGACTCCCCGTCAGTGCGCGGCGAGTGGTCACGTTCCGTCGGCTGGCGGCTCGGCGGGCAGCCAACGGGGTGTCTTGACCGCGCGGCGTCGTGTAGGTCTCGACGGCACGCCCGACGGTCGGGAGGCCCGTGGCGGGCCCGACCCGCGCCTCCCGGCCAGCGGGGTGGTCGCGACTCACCGCGGGTGCTGCGTCGCGTGGTCATGTTCCGTCGGCTGTGGGCGGCGCAGGAGACGGGCTGTGACCGCTCGGCGTGGGGGTGGCGGGGAGTCGTGACCGGTCGGCGTGCGGTGACGTGCGAACCACGTGTCTGGGTTCCGGCGCCGGGCTCGCAGGCTCGCCCGGAGCGCCCCAGCAGGCCGCTGGCGCGTCCTGAGCGCTGGGACGCTCCCAGCAGGCCGCTGGCGCGTCCTAAGCGCTGGGGCGCTCCCACGGCGCAGGGAACGGGAAGTAGCGCTCCAGGAAGCCCGTGACGCGCTGCGTGCGCTCTTCGTCGCTGACCTCGGGGAAGCTGCCGTCGTTGAGGCAGAAGAAGTCCACGTTCCGCTTCTTCAGCAGCTCGTCGAGGGCCTTGAGTCCGGAGACCATGGTCGTGTCGATGTACCCGACGGCCGCGTTCTCCTGGATGATCGCCCGACCGGTGAGCAGCGAGTAGTAGTGGTACAGCGAGTTCGTCACCGAGATGTTGTCGGCGGCGCGGAAGCGCGACGCCGCGGTGGCCGCGAACTCGTCGGCGAACTCGTGCTCCATCTCGGTCATGATCGAGGCGCGCAGGGGCGTCGGCGCGTGCTCGAGGTGCCGCGTCGTCACCGCACCGAAGCGCTGCTGCAGCAGGCGACGGTTCACGCGGGCGGAGTTCTCGAAACCGCTGCGTGCCGGGTTGTTGGAGCCGAGGCCGATCCGGGTCGACGCGAGGATGAACTTCGTGACCGATCCCGGGCTGTAGAACACCGAGGGGTCGACGAGGCGCCCGAAGAACATGTCGTCGTTCGAGTAGATGAAGTGCTCGCTGATGCCCGGGATGTGGTGCAGCTGCGACTCGACGGCCTGCGAGTTGTGCGTCGGCAGCACGGAGGGGTCGGCGAAGAACTCCTCGCTGCGGACGATCCGGACCTTCGGGTGCTCGGCGAGCCAGTGCGGCGCCGGGGAGTCCGTCGCGATATAGATCTGGCGGATCCACGGTGCGAAGGTGTGCACCGAGCGGAGCGCGTACTTCAGCTCGTCGATCTGGCGGAACCGGGCCGGGGCGTCGTCGCCCTCGCCCAGGACGGCGTTCGACTGGGCGGCCTGGCGGGCGCGCTGGTACTCGATGGCGTTGCCGTCGACCCACGAGAAGACGATGTCGATCGGGAAGCGGATGTCCGAGACGTGGTCGTCGAACATGTGCTCGACGGTGCGCCAGGTGCGGCCGTAGCGTTCGATGTCGACGAGGACGAACTCGTCGATCGGCAGGCTGCGACGCATCAGGGCGTTCTCGACGGGTGCGAGGACCTCGATGTCGGTGACGCGCCAGAACTCGAGCTGGACGCTCGTCTCTGCGCCGTAACGCAGGCGTCCGAGCGGCTCGAGCCGCGGACGGAACACGCGGAGCACTGGTTCCTCGACGGAGCCGAGTCCGTCGTCCTGCACGAGCACGGCCGGCTTGCCCGGGGGCTTCGCGTAGAAGGGCTCGTTGACGGCCGCGGACATCACGGCGCTCTCGGCACGCTGGCGGTCACGCTCGTCGAGGGCGATCACCGGGCGCTGGTCGTTGCCGCGGATGAGCAGGTGGTCGACGTCAGCCGCGGTGAGCGCGTCGTCGAGGAACAGCAGGTCCTCGATCATCGACTGCTGCGGCGTGAGGTGTCCGTTGATCAAGGTCAGTCGCCCCTTGCGGACGACGACGTCGGATCGGTCGAGACCGCCGGAGGACGGTCGAGGGTTCAGCAGAGGACTCTCGGTCACCGGCTCGGTCTCGTCGTTCATCCATGCCCTTCGGGTGTGCGGCCGGGTCCTGTACCCGACCTGCCGATCCTACCGTCCGTCCGACTCGCGGGGCACCTTGACCACGATGCCCACCACGATGAACAGCGCGGCGGCCACCAGCTGCAGTGCTGCCCAGACCTGCCCGGGGATCGGCACCGTGACGAGCGGGTTCCAGCAGACGGCGACTGCGGCCATGAGCAGGGCGGCCCACCAGACCTTCCCGCGCACGCTGAAGACCAGCACGATCAACGCGAGCACCGTGACGCCCCAGCGGGCGAAGACGAAGCCCGACGAGTCGACGATGGCGACGCAGGCCAGCAGCACGATCGCCGCGATCATCGACGGCGCCAGCGCGGGGCGGGTGAAGGGCGGCGTGGTGCGGGCGCCGTTGACGGGTGCGGCGGCTGCGGGTCGCGGGGACCCTGCGGGCACGCCGTGCTGGGACGACCCCACCGGGGGCCGCCCCTTGCGTGCGGCCATCAGTCCGCGGAGCCGTCGAGGTCGATCGCCTGGATCGACCGCGACATCGGCGGCAGGTCGCGGACGCGCTCGAGCGCCGGCACCAGCTCGCCGACCAGCGCACGGTAGCCGTCTTCGGTCAGGTGCAGGCCGTCCTCGGTGAAGCGGGCGTCCAGGTGGTCGCCGTCGGCCAGGGCGGGCCAGGCGTCGAGGTACTGCGCGTGGCACGTGGCGACGAACTGCCGGAGGTGCCGGTTGGCCTGCTCGATCTTCGTGGCGTACTCGGCCTGCCGGGGCAGGATCGACACGAGCAGCAGGCGCACGCCCGGCAGCTCGCGGCGGAGCGTGACCAGGATGGTCTCGACGTTGCGGACCACGTGCTCGGCGCTCGCGCGGTGGTTGCCGAAGTCGTTCGTGCCGATGAGCAGCACGATCACCTCGGGCTGTTCGGCGACGACGGCGTCGAGGCGCGTCAGTACGCCGTCGGTCGTGTCTCCACCGATGCCCTGGTTCAGCGTGTGCTCGTCGGGGAGCCAGGTGTCCCAGTCGCCCTGTTCGGTGATGCTGTCCCCCAGGAAGAGGACGGGGCTGCGGTCGTCGGTCATGCTGCCTCCTCGTGCGCCGGCTCGGGGGTCCCGGTCTGCTGCGTCCGGTTGCGCTGCGTGGACTCGGTGTGGTCGGACTCCCGCTCGGCGGCGGCGGTGATGCGCTCGACCATACCGGGGAAGATGACGCCGTGGAACGGCAGGATGCCGTACCAGTACAGCCGCCCGGCCAGGCCCTGCGGGAAGTAGATCGCCCGCTGGTGGTAGTCGCTGCCGCCGTCGGGGTTCGGTGTGACGGTCATCTCGAGCCACGCACGACCGGGCGACTTGAACTCGGCGCGGAGCCGCAGGTACCGGCCGCGCTCGAGTCGTTCGACGCGCCACCAGTCGAGCGCGTCACCCTGCTCCAGGCGCTGCTGGTCACGCCGGCCGCGGTTCAGGCCGACACCGCCGGCGATCTTGTCCATCCAGCCGCGGGCGACCCAGGCGAGTGGGAACGAGTACCAGCCGTTGTCGCCGCCGATCGACTCGACGACGCGCCAGACGTCCTCGGCGGAGGCACTGGAGTGCCGCTTCCGGTCGTCGACGTAGACCGTGTGCCCGGCCCAGTCGGGGTCGTTCGGCATCGGGTCGGCCGAGGCGCTCGAGAGCGTCGCGCTCCGCCAGCTCGTCTGGACCTGACCGCTGCGCATCTTGTTGAGCGCGAGGCGGACGGCCCGGCGGTACGAGGTGAGCCCGCCCTCGGGCTGCGGCACGACGTCGTCGATGTCGTGCTCGCGCTGCACGCACTCGAACTGCAGCGACTCGATGATCGGGGTCGCGAGCTTGCGCGGGATCGGGGTGACGGCGTTGAACCAGTGTGCGGCGAGGCGCGGGGTGAGCACCGGCAGGACCGTGATCGGGCGCTGGGGCAGCTTCGCCTCGACCGCGTAGCCGTTCAGCATCTGGCCGTACCGCAGGACGTCGGGGCCGCCGATGTCGAAGGTGCGGTTGACGTCGGCGGGGACGTCGAGCGCGGCCACCAGGTAGTACAGGACGTCGCGGACCGCGATCGGCTGGATGTGGTTGCGGACCCAGCGCGGCGCGGGCATCCACGGCAGGACGTCGGTCAGGTGCCGGATCATCTCGAACGAGGTGCTGCCCGAGCCGATCACGACCCCGGCCTGGTACGCCACCGTCGGCACGCCCGAGCTGAGGAGGATCTCCCCCACCTCCTTGCGGCTGCGGAGGTGCTTCGACAGCTCGCCGTCGGGGTGCAGCCCGCCCAGGTAGACGAACCGGCTGACGCCGGCCGCCTTCGCCTCGCGCGCCATGGTCTCCGCTGCTTCGCGCTCGGCCGACTCGAAGTCGCCGTCGGCGCCCATCGCGTGGGCGAGGTAGTAGACCGCCTCGATCCCGTCGACGGCGGCGCGCACCGCCTCGGCGTCCTGGAGGTCGCCCTCTGCGACGTCGACCTCACTGCTCCACGGGACGTCCTGGAGCTTCCGGGGGTTGCGCACGAACACCCGGACGGAGTGGCCGGCTTCGAGGAGACGAGGGACGAGACGACCACCGATGTACCCGGTGGCGCCGGTGACGAGGACCTGCATGCCCTGCACGCTACGCGGCACGCCTGACGGGTAGGCTTGCCGGGTGGACAACGCAGCCTTCCCCGTGACCGTCGATGCCGTCCGCGGCCTCATCGACCACGCGATCCTGAAGCCCGAACTCACCCGCGCGGACGTCGACGCCCAGCTCGACGAAGCCGCCGCCCACCGCGTCTTCAGCGTCTGCGTCCGTCCGAGCGACGTCGCCCACGCCGTCGAGCGCCTCACGGGCACCGGCGTCGGCGTCGGCACCGTGATCGGCTTCCCGCACGGCACCACGTCCACCGCGGCGAAGGTCGCCGAGTCGCTGCAGGCCCTGGCCGACGGCGCGTTCGAGCTCGACATGGTGCAGAACATCGGCGCCGCGAAGTCGGGCGACTGGCAGCGCGTCGAGCATGACGTCCGCGCGGTCGTCGACGCCGCCGGCGACACCGTCGTCAAGGTGATCCTCGAGACCGCGTTCCTGACCGACGACGAGATCGTCGCGGCCTCGCGTGCGGCACAGACCGCCGGCGCCGCCTTCGTGAAGACCTCGACCGGGTTCGCCGGCGGTGGCGCGACGGCCGAGCACATCGCCCTCATGCGCCGCACGGTCGGTGCCGACACCGGCGTGAAGGCCTCCGGCGGCGTCCGCGGCCTCGACACCGTGCTCGAGATGGTCGAGGCGGGCGCCAACCGCATCGGCACGAGCGCCTCGGCCCGCATCCTCGACGAGGTCGCGCACCGCGCCGAGACGGGTGCCGCGTCGGCGCTCGGCGACGACACGACGTCCTACTGACCCACGGGGCTGACCCACGGCGCTGAGCCAACCCGGCTGAGCCAGCCCACGCACCCAGCACGACCCACCACGACCAGGCCGGTGCCCACCGGACGCGACGACGCGTCGGCGACCCGCACCGTGCCTCCAGACCGCCGCATCGGAGCGCGCATGTCCAGCACCGCACCCCAGTCCCCCGCCCTCGCCCTGGCCGTCGACCTCGGCGGCACGAAGGTCGAGGCCGCGCTCGTCACCGACCAGGGCGTCGTGCTACCGGCGACCCGGTTCCGCAGCCCCACCGGGCCGCAGCGCACCTCGGACGAGCTGCAGGCCGCCGTCGACGAGGTCGTCACGGCCGCGCTCGGCGCGCTGCCCGCCGACGCGGCGCTCGTCGGCGTCGGCGTCGGTTCCGCCGGCCCGGTCGACGAGGAGCACGGCCTCGTCTCCCCGCTCAACATGCCGGTCTGGCGTGGGCACCCGCTGCGCGACCGGATCGCGGCGCTCGTGCCGGACGACGTCCCGGTGACGCTTCGCATGGACGGCCTGGCGATCACCCTCGCCGAGCACTGGGTCGGCGCGGCCCAGGGCTACGAGCACGTCATGGGCATGATCGTCTCCACCGGTGTCGGCGGCGGGCTCATCCTGCACGGTCGCACCGTCAGCGGACCGACGGGCAACGCCGGCCACATCGGGCACGTCGAGTGCGGCGGCTACGACGACCCCTGCGCCTGCGGCGGCACCGGTTGCCTCGAGGCGATCGCCAGCGGCCCGAAGACCGTGGCCTGGGCACGTCGTCAGGGCTTCGCGGGCACGACCGGCGAGGAGCTCTCGGCCGCGTACGCCGCCGGCGACGAGATCGCTGTCGCCGCGGTCCAGCGGAGCGGCCGTGCCCTCGGGCAGGCCATCGCCGCCGCCACGAGCCTGGTCGACCTCGAGATCGTGGCCATCGGTGGCGGGTTCTCGCACGTCACCCCCGACCTGTTCGAGTACGCCCGGCAGGCCGTGGCCGAGCGTGTCGAGTTCGGGTTCGTCACGAAGGTCCAGATCGTGCCGACCGGGTTGTCCCAGGACGGTCCGCTCATCGGTGCCGCGGCGCTCGTGCACCGCGCCGACGTCCTGCGCTGAGCGCGCGCGTCGCGCCCGGCCGCGTCCGATCCGGCGCGCGGCCGTCGGCTGGTCGCGTCGTCGACGCGGCCAACGCCGTGGACGTGACCGGCGACGGCCTGGAGGCGCGGTGCGGGCCCGCCACGGTCCTCCCGGTCGGTGCGTGGCTTGTCCACAGGCCTGTCGGTCGCGTGCGCAGGTCGGGCAGGATGTGCGGGTGCCCCGCCCGCGACTGCTGACCAGTGACGACTGGCCGGAACCCGAGCTGCGTGCGGCGGTCCTGGCGGGCGAGCTGGTCGCCGTCGGTCCCTGCTGGGCCTCCCCCGCTGAACCGCAGACGCCGTCGTTGCGCGCCGCCGCTGCCGCCTGGGTCCTGCGGGACGCGCGCCTGATCGCCTGCACGCTGACCGCCGCGTGGATCTGGGGTGCGGTGTCCCGGCCGCCGGCGCCGCTCGAGGCCTGCATCCCGCCCCAGGTCCGTGTCCACGTCGGGCCGGACGTGCGCCTGCGAGAGGTCCGGATCGACGTCGACGACACCGTCGAGCGCTCGCGGCTGCGGGTCACGCTGCCGGCGCGGACCGCGGTCGACCTGCTCCGGACGCCCGGGCCGACGGCCGGTGCGTTCGGGGAGGCCGAGGCGACGGCCGTGCACGGGCTGCTCGCGATCGGGGCGGTCACCGCTGCCGAGCTGCGGGCGCGCTTGACGTCGCTCGGGACGATCCCCATGGTGCGGCAGGCCGAGCGGCGGTTGCGGGGGCTGCAGGGCGCGGCTGGGCGTGCTGTGCGGTAGGGGTTGCGCGCTGGATGCGGGCGCGGGGTGAGGGTGCCGGTGCAGGCGGTCACAACACCCCGCTCACGTCCGCCGAGTGGTCACGGACTGTCGGCTGGCCGGGCCGCAGTCGACGGTTGCTGACCGGTCGACGGCCGGGCCGCGCGGGGCCCTGCCGCTAGCCGGCGCTGACGCGGTAGACGTCGTAGACGGCGTCGATGCGTCGCACCGCGTTGAGCACGCGGTCGAGGTGGATGGTGTCGCCCATCTCGAACACGAACCGGCTCAGCGCGAGACGGTCGGACGAGGTCGACACCGTCGCGGACAGTATGTTCACGTGGTGGTCGGTCAGCACCCGGGTGACGTCGCTGAGCAGGCCCGACCGATCGAGCGCCTCGATCTGGATCTGCACGAGGAACACCGACTTCGACGACGGGGCCCACTCGACCTCGATCATCCGGTCGGGTTCGTTCATGAGTGACTTCACGTTGGTGCACGACGACTGGTGCACCGAGACGCCCTGGCCGCGGGTGATGAAGCCCACGATCTGGTCGCCCGGCACCGGGGTGCAGCACTTCGCGAGCTTCACGAGGATGTCGGGCGCACCGCGAACCAGCACGCCGCTGTCGCTCGTGCGCAGCTGGCGACTGGTGACCTGGCGCGGGAACGCGAGTTCGGGTTCGTCCGTCTCGGTCTCGGTCTGGACGTTGCCGAGGACCTTCTCGATCACCGACTGCGTCGAGACGTGGCCCTCGCCGATGGCGGCGTACAGGGCGGAGACGTCCTCGTA
The DNA here is from genome assembly GCF_003234435.1 of Curtobacterium sp. MCLR17_044. Lineage (NCBI taxonomy): Bacteria > Bacillati > Actinomycetota > Actinomycetes > Micrococcales > Microbacteriaceae > Curtobacterium > Curtobacterium sp. MCLR17_044. The sequence goes on from NZ_QKTC01000002.1 coordinate 38,272, forward strand.
CCGCATCGACGAGGCGACCTCGGCGATGCTGTCCTGGCTCATGATGCGCTGGAGCGGCAGGTTCTGCTTGCGCATCGCCCGGGCGATGGCGTCGCGACCCTGCTCGATCGCTTCTTCGCGGCGCTCCTTGGTGAACCACTGCTTGATCTTGTTGCGCGCGCGGGGGCTGCGGACGAACTGCAGCCAGTCCTGCGAGGGGCCGGAATCGGGGTTCTTCGACGTGAAGATCTCGACGACGTCGCCGCTGGACAGCTGGCTCTCGAGCGGGACCAGGCGGCCGTTGACCTTCGCACCCATCGTGCGGTGGCCGATCTCGGTGTGCACGGCGTAGGCGAAGTCGACCGGGGTGGCTCCCGCGGGGAGCCCGATGACCTTGCCCTGCGGCGTGAAGACGTAGGTTTCCTTCGCGCCGATCTCGTAGCGCAGGGAGTCGAGGAACTCGCCCGGGTCGCTGGTCTCGGCCTGCCAGTCGGTGATGTGGGCGAGCCACGCCATGTCCTGGTCGTCCGTGGTCGACGAGGTACCGGCGTCACGGCCGGCAGCACGCTGCTTGTACTTCCAGTGGGCGGCGACACCGAACTCGGCGCGCTGGTGCATCTCGTGCGTGCGGATCTGGATCTCGACCGCACGACCCTGCGGTCCGAGCACCGTGGTGTGCAGCGACTGGTACAGGTTGAACTTGGGGGTCGCGATGTAGTCCTTGAAGCGACCGGGCAGCGGGGTCCAGCGGGCGTGCACCGAGCCGAGCATGGCGTAGCAGTCGCGCACGGTCGGCACGAGCACGCGGATGCCGACGAGGTCGTAGATCTCGTCGAACTCGCGACCCCGCACGATCATCTTCTGGTAGATCGAGTAGTACTGCTTCGGCCGACCCATGACGTCGCCGCGGACCTTGGCGGCCTTCAGGTCCTTCTTCAGGGTCCCGATGACGTTCTGGACGAACTGCTCGCGCTTCGGCTGGCGTTCCTTGACCAGGCTGTCGATCTCGACGTAGAGCTTCGGGTGCAGGACCGCGAACGACAGGTCCTCGAGCTCGAGCTTGATCATCTGGATGCCGAGCCGGTGCGCGAGCGGCGCGTAGATCTCGAGCGTCTCCTTCGCCTTGCGCGTGGCGGAGGTCGACTCGACGAAGCCCCACGTGCGGGCGTTGTGCAGGCGGTCGGCGAGCTTGATGACGAGGACGCGGATGTCCTTCGACATCGCGATGACCATCTTGCGGACGGTCTCGGCCTGGGCGCTGTCGCCGTACTTGACCTTGTCGAGCTTCGTGACGCCGTCGACGAGCATCGCGATCTCGTCGCCGAAGTCGGCCCGCAGCTGGTCGAGCTGGTAGTCGGTGTCCTCCACCGTGTCGTGCAGGAGCGCGGCCGCGATGGTGATCGTGCCGATGCCGAGGTCGGCCAGGATCTGCGCGACCGCGACGGGGTGCGTGATGTACGGCTCACCGGACTTGCGCTTCTGCCCGTCGTGCGCGCGCTCGGCGACCGAGTAGGCCCGCTCGATGAGCGTCACGTCGGCCTTGGGGTGGTGCGAGCGGACCGTGCGGATCAGTGTGTCCACGGCGCCGGCCGGCTGGGCGCGCGAGAACAGGCGCGGCAGCAGCGAGCGGAGGGAACCGAGGTTGCCGGTGGTGTTCGGACCGATCGGGCTCGAGGGCCGCGGGGCGGAACCCGGGCGGCTCGGCGCGGACGGCTCTTCGCGGGTGTCCGTCATGATGCGCCTCCTCTGGTCAACCTGATTTCTCCACCAAGCCTACGCGTGTCGTAGAGCGCTCCGTGACTGGGTTCGCCCTGAGCGCGAAGCCGGGGTTTGTGCGCTCGGAGGTTCAGCACTCTGAAGGGTCTTACAGCCCGGCATGCAAATCGTTCGATACATGTTGACGCTCGGTGCATCGCGACAATAGCTTCCGAATCAGGGCGAGAAGGGGTTCGTCCATTTCGAAGGCGTCAGTGTTGACGCCCTTTCTGGGGAGAAAAAAATGAACAAGAAGAAAACGCTCGCGATGTTCGCCGTGCCCGTCGCAGCAGCCCTGCTCGCGCTCGGGGCAGCGCCGGCGAATGCTTCGACGGCTGACCACACCACGGACGGCGGCTACGTGATCGCTGATCCGTCGGCCGCTCGAGTGACTGCGGACGGGGTGTTCTTCCCCACGGGGAAGATCGGTGCGGACACGGTCGTCGTCGTTCCCGAGGCCGATGGTTCACTGCCGAACGGCCTGACGAACGCGAAGCTCGCGAAGCTCTACGGAGCACGCCGAGCACTGCCCGCGTCCGCACAGGAGCAATCGACGACCCCACTCCAGGTCAGCGCGGCTGCTGCATCGAGCTACGCCTACCTCGCCTCGAGCGCGTCGAGTTGGTCCAAGGCGTTCGCTGGACCGAACATCATCGGCGCCGACACCGGTGTGAAGGTCAAGTACCGGTTCACGGTCGCGTCCTCGACGTCTCAGACGAACGCGGGACAGGGCCTCGGCTACTACCGCGGGTACAGCGGCAGCGAGTTCGGCACCTGGTCGAAGTGGTACAACCTCGGCGTCGCTGACACGAGGACGCCGGGCTTGACCAGTGTTCCGTGGGGGAACGTCGCAGCGCAGGCGAAGTTCCGCGCCAAGTGCGCGACATCGACGATCTGCAGCGGATCGTTCTCGGCGAGCGGAGTCTGATCCACAGACGATGAGGCGGCACCCCAGCCAGGGGTGCCGCCTCATCGTGTTTGTACCTCGGAACGCGCTTCGGTCGCTCCCCGCCGTCAGCCGTTCACCTGGGATGCACCGCTCCCGTCGCGCTCCACCGGTGCCCCCGCCTGCTCCCAGGCGAGCATGCCGCCGGAGAGGTTGACGGCCGGGACACCCGACTGCTCGAGCGCCGCGACGATGCGCGACGAACGGCCGCCCGAGTGGCAGACGATGATGGCCGGCTGGTCGCCGCCGTCGATCTCCTGCCAGCGGTCCACGAACTCCGACATCGGCACGAGCGTGGCCCGGGGAGCGTGGACCTCGTCCCACTCCCCCTGCTCACGGACGTCGAACAGGCGGGCTCCGGCGTCGATGCGGCGCTGGGCCTCGGCGACGTCGATCTCCTGGATCTCGATGGGCATCAGACGTTCGCCTCCGCTGCGTCGACCTCACGCCGGCGCTTCTCGGCCGCCGCGGTCTTCTTGGCGTCCGACTCCTTGATCTTCGGCTCGTTCTCCCGCAGCTGCGCGTACATCGGCGACGCGATGAAGATCGTCGAGTAGGTGCCGACGATGATGCCGATGAACAGCGCGAGGGAGATGTCGCGCAGGGTGCCGGCGCCGAGCACGTACGACCCGATGAAGAGGATCGCTGCGACCGGCAGCAGTGCCACGACCGACGTGTTGATCGATCGGACGAGGGTCTGGTTGACCGCGAGGTTGACCGACTGCTTGAACGTCCGGATGGATTCCTGCGCGGTGTTCTCACGCACCTTGTCGAAGACCACCACGGTGTCGTAGAGCGAGTACCCGAGGATCGTCAGGAAGCCGATGACCGCCGCGGGCGTGACCTCGAGCCCGACGATGCCGTACACACCGGCCGTGATGAGCAGGTCGTGCAGCAGCGCCGCCATCGCGGACAGTGACATCTTCCAGGTGCGGAAGTACAGGGTCATGAAGACCGCGGCGAGGGCGAGGAAGATCACGAGACCACGGATGGCCTGCGCGAGCACGTCGGCACCCCACGTCGCGCCGATGAAGGTCGCGGCGACCTGGCTCTCCGGGACGTCGTAGGCCTTCGCCAGGGCGTCCTGCACCTCGGTCGTCTGACGGTCGGTGAGCTGCCCGGTCTGCACGCGGATGCCGTGCGTGCCGAGCTGCGAGACGCGCGGGATCGACTCCGGGACGACGTCCTCGACGGTCTCGGTGGCGATGTTCTGGTCGAGCGTCTTGACGTCGGAGATCGTGAACTCCGAGCCGCCGGTGAACTCGATGCCGAGCTGGTACCCGCCACGGAGCCACGGGGTGACCAGGGAGATCAGGATCATCGCGAGGGCGATGAGGTACCAGGTCTTCCGGCGCCCGATGATGTCGTACGACCGCTTCCCCGTGTAGAGGTCGCTGCCGAACTGGCTGAAGCTGGCCATCAGTCGTCCTTCCCGTCCGGCGTCGAGCCGTTGTCGCCGGAGGCCTGCTGGGCCTTCCGCTCCGCGATCGTCTGTCGGCGCTGTGCCTCACCGGCACTGCGCTGGCGCTTGCCGTCCACGACGGGTGCGCGGAACTGCGCGCGCCCCCGGTAGACGGCACCGAGTGCTGCCGGGTCGAGACCGCTGAACCGGTGCCCCTCGCCGAAGAACCGGCTGCGGGCGATGAGCTGCATCATCGGGTGGGTGAAGAGCGCGACCACCACGATGTCGATGAGTGTCGTGAGGAGCAGCGTGAACGCGAAGCCCTTCACGTCGGCGACCGCGAGCACGTAGAGCGTCACGGCGGCCAGGAAGTTCACCGCGTCGGACGCCAGGATCGTGCGGAGGGCACGCTTCCAGCCGGACTCGACCGCGCTCTCGAGGGCACGGCCGTCACGGAGTTCGTCACGGATGCGCTCGAAGTAGACGATGAACGAGTCCGCCGTGATGCCGATGGCGACGATGAGACCCGCCACACCCGCCAACGAGAGGCGGTAGTCGACGCGCCACGACATGATCGCGATCACCAGGTAGGTGAGCACGGCGGCGATCCCGAGCGACAGCACCGTGACGAACGCCAGGGCCCGGTACTGGATGACCGAGTAGATGATCACCAGGATCAGACCGATCAGACCGGCGATGAGGCCACCGATGAGCTGCGCGGTGCCGAGTGTCGCCGAGATGTTCTCGTTCGACTGCACCTGGAAGTTGATCGGCAGCGCACCGTACTTGAGCTGGTCGGCGAGGGTCTTGGCAGACTCGGCGGTGAAGTTCCCGCTGATCTGCGCCTTGCCGTTGGTGATCGCCGAGTTCGTCGTCGGGGCTTCGATCACCGTGCCGTCGAGCACGATCGCGAACTGGTTCTGCGGCTGCTGGAGCGACACGAGACGGTTCGTGACGGTGCGGAAGTCCTTCGAACCCTCGCCGTTGAACGTCAGGTTGACGGCCCACTGGCCGGTCGACGTGCCCTGCGAGTCGGTGGCGAGACCCGAGGTGGCGTTGCTGACGTCGGCTCCGAGGACCTCGACCGGACCGAGGATGAACTTCGCCGCGCCCGTCTGGTCACAGGTGACGAGGGGCTCGTCATCGGGTGCCGCGGTGATGTCGTCCGGCGCTGCACAGTTGTAGTTGGTGTACAGGTCCTGCAGCTTCGGCGTGACCCAGTTCAGGTCGCTCGCGTTCGACGGCTTCGCGCTCGGCGTCGCGGCGAGCGATGCCGGTGGCGAGTAGGGAGTCGGCGACGCGGTGCCCTTGCCGTCGCCACCGACGGCCGAGCTCGATGCGGCCTCGGTGAAGAGCACCGGGCGGAAGGTCAGCTTGGCTGCGGCCTCGATGCGGTCGATCGTGGCCTTGTCGGGGCGACCCGGGATCGAGACCACGATGTTGTTCGCGCCCTGGGTGTTGATCTCGGACTCGGAGACACCGGTGGCGTCGATGCGCTGGCGGATGATGTTCACCGCCTGCTGCAGCTGCTGCGAGGTGACGGAGTCGCCCTCGGTGTTCTGCGCCGCGAGGGTCAGCTGTGTGCCGCCCTGCAGGTCCAGAGCCAGCTCCGGCACCCAGCTCGCGCCCTGGTACCACTTGTCGGTGTCGTCCTTCGAAGAGCCGGCGAGGACCGACGCGGCGGTGTTCACGCCGGCGAGGATCGCCATCAGGATCACCAACCAGGTGAGCGAGCGCAGCGCCTTCTTGACGGGTGTCGATCGTGCCACCGGTCGTCTCGTCTTTCTGTTCAGGACCGTCGGCACACCGTGCGACGGCAGAGGGAAGCCGCCGGGTCAGACGACCCGGCGGCCGAGGGCGTCAGTCGTCGGACTTGCGCTTCGTGGCGTCGGTCTCGTCGACCCGGTCGGTGTCGACCCGCTCGCCGTACACCGGCTCACCGTTGAGCTCGGCCACCGGCTTCGGCTCGTCCTCGGTGGTCGTGGTGGTCTCGACGTCGGACGCGTTGTCGTCGACGACGCGCGACAGGGTCTGGCGGTGCACGGTGACGATGGTCCCCGGTGCGATCTCGACGTCAGCGGTGACCTTCTCCTCGTTCACGGAGAGGAGCGTGCCGTAGAGGCCGAAGGACAGCATGACCTTGGCGCCCGGGACCATCTTGTCCACGAGTTCGGCCTGCTGCTTCTTGCGCTTGCGGCTGTTGTAGAACATGAAGGCCGCGAACGCCACGACGATGACGATGAGGATGACTTCTTGACCCATGATGCGTTGCCTTCTCTGGTTGCTCGGTTTCGGGCCGTAGCAGTCTAGGGCACGCCGGTGTCCGTGGCATGTCACTCGACTGATCGGCGTTCAGTCGTCGGTGTCCTGGTCGTCGAAGAGCCCCGGCTGCCCGCCGTCGGCCTGTCCCGGGGTGAGACCGAGGTGCCGCCAGGCACGTGGTGTGGCGATGCGCCCACGGGGCGTGCGCGTCACGAGACCGACCCGGACGAGGAACGGTTCGACGACCGACTCGATCGTCTCGGACTCCTCGCCGACGGAGACGGCGAGGGTGTTCAGACCGACCGGGCCCCCGTCGAACCGGGTCAGCATGATCTCGACCACGGCCCGGTCGAGCCGGTCGAGCCCGAGTTCGTCGACGTCGTACAGGTCGAGTGCACCCTGGACCGCGGCCATGCCGTCGGTGGTGCGGTGCACGAGGGCGTAGTCGCGCACCCGGCGGAGCAGGCGGTTCGCGATGCGCGGGGTGCCGCGGGAGCGTCCGGCGATCTCGCGCAGGGCAGTCCGGTCGATGTCGAGTTCGAGCAGGTGGGCCGCACGGATCAGGACCTGCTCGAGCTCGTCCTTCTCGTAGAACTCGAGGTGGGCGGTGAACCCGAAGCGGTCGCGCAGCGGGTTCGGCAACAGGCCAGCCCGGGTGGTGGCGCCGACGAGCGTGAACGGTGCGAGGTCGAGCGGGATGCTCGTGGCACCCGCACCCTTGCCCACCATCACGTCGATGCGGAAGTCCTCCATCGCCAGGTAGAGCATCTCCTCTGCCGAGCGGGCCATGCGGTGGATCTCGTCGATGAACAGCACTTCGCCCGGGACCAGGGACGACAGCACGGCGGCGAGGTCACCGGCGTGCTGGATCGCCGGGCCGCTCGACATGCGCAGCGGTCGCCCGGTCTCGTGCGCGACGATCATCGCGAGCGTGGTCTTGCCGAGGCCGGGAGGACCCGCCATCAGGATGTGGTCGGGCGTGCGCTCCTGCATGCCTGCGGCCTTGAGGAGCAGGTCGAGCTGCCCGCGCACCTTGCGCTGCCCGACGAACTCGTCGAGCGAGCGGGGGCGGAGCGCGCCTTCGAACGCGAGTTCCTCCTGCGACTCGGCGCCGGCGGACGTGATGCCGCTCACCGGCCGGCTGCCGCGGGTCGGAGTGCACCGAGGGCGGCACGGAGCAGGGCCTGGGTGCCCATCGCGGCGGCACCGGGCTCGTTGGCGACGGCGTCGTCGACCGCGGACTGTGCCGCGTCCTCGCGCCAGCCGAGGCCGATGAGCGCCGAGACGACGTCGACCGCGGCGGGGTGCACTGCGGTCCCCCGTGCTGCCGCGACCACGGCTGCCTGCTCGAAGGCCACGAGCTTGCCGGAGAGCGCGACGATGATGAGCTTGGCGGTCTTCGGGCCGATGCCGGAGACCTTGCGGAAGGCACCGTCGTCCTCGTTCGCGACGGCGTTCGCGATCTGCGCCGGGTCCATGTGGGCCAGGACGCCCATCGCGGACTTCGGGCCGACGCCGGACACACCGCGGAGCAGGTCGAACACCTGCAGGGCGTCGGTCGACTCAAACCCGAAGAGCAGGTGCTCGTCCTCGCGCACGATCATGGCGGTCCGCACGAACACCTCGGAACCGTGGCGCATCGTCAGCGCGTGCGCGGGGGTCACGGTGACGGCGTACCCGACTCCCCCGACCTCGATCACCACGGCCGAACCGGCGATGTCGATGCAGGTGCCCCGGAGACTCGCGATCATGCTCCGAGCCTAGGGCCGCCCACCGACGACGCCGACCTGCCACGCTGCGGGCGGGCCGCGGCGGCGGCCGCGCGGGCCAGCGGCGAGTCGACGGTGGCGCCCTGGGCGTCCCGCCAGGCACGCTGTGCCGGGGTGAGGTTCGTGGCACGCGAGCCGGCGGCGTCAGGTGATCCGAGCCTCCAGGCATGGCACACGGCCAACGCGAGCGCGTCTGCGGCGTCGGCCGGCTTCGGGGCCTCGTCGAGCCCGAGCACGCGCGCGATCATGGTCTGCACCTGACGCTTGTCAGCGTTGCCGTAGCCGGTGACGGCGGCCTTGACCTCGGAGGGGGTGTGCAGCCCGACGGGCAGGCCGCGGGCGGCCGCGGCGTGCAGCGCCAGGCCGGCCGCCTGCGCGGTCCCCATCACGGTGCGGACGTTCGCCTGCGCGAACACCCGCTCGACGGCGACCGCATCCGGGTGGTGCTCGTCGATCTCGGCGGCGATGCCGTCGGCGATGCGGAGCAGCCGCTGTTCGAGCGGCATGTCCGGCGGGGTGCGCACGACCGTCACGTGGACGAGCCGTGCGCGCCGGTTCGGTGCGACCTCGACGACGCCGACGCCGCACCGGGTGAGCCCGGGGTCCACCCCGAGCACACGGAGCACGGTTACTCGCCCTCGTCCTCGTCGAGCTCAGCCTGGACGTCCGCGGGGATGTCGAAGTTCGAGTAGACGTTCTGCACGTCGTCGGAGTCCTCGAGCGCGTCGATCAGGCGGAACACCTTGCGGGCGGTCTCGGCGTCGACCGGGACCTTGAGGCCGGGCACGAACTCGGCGTCGGCGGAGTCGTAGTCGATGCCGGCGTCCTGCAGGGCGGTGCGGGCGGCGACCAGGTCGCTCGCCTCGGTGATGATCTCGAAGCCACCACCCTGGTCGATGACGTCCTCGACACCGGCGTCCAGCACCGCGGTCATCACGGTGTCCTCGTCGAGGCCGTCGGTCTTCGTGACCGAGATGACGCCCTTGCGCGAGAAGTTGTAGGCGACGCTGCCCGGGTCGGCCATGGTGCCGCCGTTGCGCGACATCGCGGTCCGGACCTCGGCCGCGGCACGGTTCTTGTTGTCCGTGAGGCACTCGATGAGCATCGCGACGCCGTTGGGGCCGTAGCCCTCGTACATGATCGTCGTGTACTCGATGGTCTCGCCCGTGAGACCCGCACCGCGCTTGACGGCGCGGTCGATGTTGTCGTTGGGGACCGAGGTCTTCTTCGCCTTCTGCACGGCGTCGACCAGGGTCGGGTTGCCGGACATGTCGGCACCGCCCATCTTCGCGGCGACCTCGATGTTCTTGATCAGCTTGGCGAACGACTTGGCACGGCGCTGGTCGATGACCGCCTTCTTGTGCTTGGTCGTTGCCCACTTGGAATGCCCGGACACGGTTCTCCTTGCGTCTTGCGGAAAGTCCCGCTCAGTTTAGCGGCCCTGTGGGCCGAACACCGGCCTGGAGGCGCGGCGCGGCTTCCGTCCCGTCGGTGCGGCGGGTGGACGGTCACGCCTCAGGCGCTGCGCACCAGGTCGAGGAACCGGCGGTGGAAGCGGTCCTCGCCGGCGACCTCGGGGTGGAACGCACTCGCGATGACGTTGCCCTGCTGCACGGCGACGACCTGGCCGTCGGGCAGTGCGCCGAGGACGTGGACGTCGTCGCCGCGCTGCTCCACGACGGGGGCCCGGATGAACACGGCGTGCACCGGGGCCTCGCCGAGGTCGGGCATCGGGATGTCGATCTCGAACGAGTCGTTCTGCGCACCGAACGCGTTGCGGCGCACGGTGGTGTCAAGCACGTCGAGGGTCTGCTGGCCGCTGATGCCGTCGGTGATCCGCGACGACAGCATGATCATGCCGGCGCAGGTGCCGTAGGTGGGCAGGCCACCGCGGATCGCGTCGGCGAGGGGCTCGGCGACGCCGAACGCGCGGGACAGCTTGTCCATCACGCTCGACTCGCCCCCGGGGATCACGACGCCGTCGAGGGTCTCGATCTCCTCGGGGCGACGGAGCGGCACCACGTCGGCGCCGAGCTCGGTCAGCGAGGCGATGTGCTCGCGGAAGTCACCCTGCAGCGCCAGGACCCCGATGCGGGGCCGAGCGCCGCTCGTCGGACTACCAGCCACGCTCGGCGAGGCGGTGCGGTGCGGGGACGTCGGCGACGTTGATGCCGACCATCGCCTCGCCCAGACCACGGGACACCTCGGCGATGACCTTGGGGTCGTCGTGGAAGGTCGTCGCCTTGACGATCGCGGCGGCACGCGCTGCCGGGTCGCCGGACTTGAAGATGCCGGAACCGACGAAGACACCGTCGGCGCCGAGCTGCATCATCATCGCGGCGTCGGCCGGGGTGGCGACACCACCGGCGGTGAAGAGGACGACGGGGAGCTTGCCGGTGCGGGCGACTTCCTGCACGACGTCGATCGGGGCCTGGAGCTCCTTGGCGGCGACGTAGAGCTCGTCGTCACGCAGGTTGCGGAGCGCCGCGATCTCCTTGGTGATGGTGCGGATGTGCTTGGTGGCCTCGGACACGTCGCCCGTGCCGGCCTCGCCCTTGGAACGGATCATGGCCGCGCCCTCGGTGATGCGACGGAGCGCCTCGCCCAGGTTGGTGGCACCGCAGACGAAGGGGGTGGTGAACTTCCACTTGTCGATGTGGTTGAGGTAGTCGGCCGGCGACAGCACCTCGGACTCGTCGATGTAGTCGACACCGAGCTCCTGCAGCACCTGCGCCTCGACGAAGTGGCCGATGCGGGCCTTCGCCATGACGGGGATCGACACCGCGGCGATGATCTCCTCGATCATCGAGGGGTCGGACATGCGGGCGACGCCGCCCTGCGCACGGATGTCGGCGGGGACGCGCTCGAGGGCCATGACGGCGGTCGCACCGGCTTCTTCCGCGATGCGGGCCTGCTCGGCGTCGACGACGTCCATGATCACGCCGCCCTTGAGCATCTCGGCGAGTCCGCGCTTGACGCGGTCGGAGCCGGTGATCGAGGTGCCAGGGGTGCCGGAGGTGCTGGTGCTGTCGCTCATGATGCCGACCAGTCTAGTGCGCCCGGGGCCACCCGTCGGCGACGAGTCGACGGGTCTCGCCGAGCAACTGCGACATGGACTTCGTCCGGGCGATGATCGGGAAGAAGTTCGCGTCCGACTGCCACCGCGGGACGATGTGCTGATGCAGGTGTGCGGCCACGCCGGCACCGGCGACCTCGCCCTGGTTCATGCCGATGTTGAAGCCGTCGCAGTGCGAGACCTCGCGCAGCACCCGCATCGCGGTCTGGGTCAGCTCGCCGATCTCGCACAGTTCGTCAGGCGTCGCCTCGTCGTAGAGCGGGACGTGCCGGTACGGGCAGACGAGCAGGTGCCCGTTGTTGTACGGGAACAGGTTGAGCAGCACGTAGGCGTGCTCACCGCGGGCCACGATCAGGGCGTCCTCGTCGGTCTTCCGCGGGGCTTCGCAGAACGGGCAGTCGTCGTCGTGCCCGCGTCCCCGGCCTTCGCGGCCGGCGTCGATGTAGGCCATCCGGTGCGGGTTCCAGAGCCGCTGGAACGCGTCCGGGACGGCTGCACCGGTGGCCGCGTCGCGGATCACCAGCGGATCGGTGTCCGCGCCTTCGGAGCCCGCGGCGGCGGTGGGACCGGCCACGTCGTCGACGTGACCGGTCCCACCGGCCTGCTCCGGGCCTCCCGACTGCGCCATCAGACCTGCGTGCGCTCGCGGATCGCGGTGAGGATGCGGTCCACGGCCTCGTCGACGGGCACCGCGTTGTCCTGGCGGCCGTCGCGGAAGCGGAAGCTGACGGCGCCGGCATCGCGGTCGTCGCCACCGGCGATGAGCTGGAACGGCACCTTCGCCTTGGTGTGCGTGCGGATCTTCTTCTGCATGCGGTCGTCCGAGTGGTCGACCTCGGCGCGGACGCCGTGGGCGCGGAGCTTCGCGATGACCTCGTCGAGGTAGTCGCCGTACTCGGCCGCGACCGGGATGCCGACGACCTGGACGGGCGACAGCCACGCCGGGAACGCGCCCGCGTAGTGCTCGGTGAGGACCCCGAAGAAGCGCTCGATCGAGCCGAACAGCGCGCGGTGGATCATCACCGGACGCTGGCGCGAGCCGTCGGCCGCGGTGTAGTCGATGCCGAAGCGCTCGGGCAGGTTGAAGTCGAGCTGCACGGTCGACATCTGCCAGGTGCGGCCGATGGCGTCGCGGGCCTGCACGGAGATCTTCGGACCGTAGAACGCGGCGCCGGCGGGGTCGGGGACGAGCTCGAGGCCGGACTCCTCGGCGACCTGGCGCAGGGTCTCCGTCGCCACGTCCCAGACCTCGTCGTCACCGACGTACTTCTCCGGGTCCTTCGTCGACAGCTCGAGGTAGAAGTCGTCGAGCCCGTAGTCGCGCAGGAGCGAGAGCACGAACGCGAGGGTCGTGGTCAGCTCCTCCTTCATCTTCTCCTGCGTGGTGAAGATGTGCGCGTCGTCCTGGGTCAGGCCGCGCACGCGGGTGAGGCCGTGGATGACGCCGGACTTCTCGTTGCGGTACACCGTGCCGAACTCGAACATCCGGAGCGGCAGGTCGCGGTAGGAGCGGGGCTGCGACCGGTACGCCAGGATGTGCATCGGGCAGTTCATCGGCTTGAGGTAGTAGTCGGCGCCCTGCCGGGTGACGTTGCCGTCCTCGTCCTTCGCCTCGTCCATGTGCATGGCCGGGAACATGCCGTCCTTGTACCAGCCGAGGTGCCCGGAGGTCTCGAACAGGTCGCCCTTGGTGATGTGGGGCGTGTAGACGAACGAGTAGCCGTTCTCCTCGTGCCGACGGCGCGAGTAGTCCTCCATCTCGCGGCGGATGATGCCGCCCTTCGGGTGGAAGATCGCCAGGCCGGAACCGATCTCGTCGGGGAACGAGAACAGGTCGAGTTCGGCGCCGAGCTTGCGGTGGTCGCGCTTGGCGGCTTCCTCGAGGCGCACCAGGTACGCCTTGAGCTGGTCCTTGTCCGGCCAGGCGGTGCCGTAGATGCGCTGCAGCTGCGGGTTCTTCTCGGAGCCGCGCCAGTACGCGGCGGCGACGCGCATGAGCTTGGCGGCGTTGCCGATCCAGCGGGTGTGCGGGACGTGCGGGCCGCGGCAGAGGTCCTGCCAGAGCACCTCGCCCGACTTCGGGTCGACGTTCTCGTACACGGTGAGCTCGCCGGCACCGACCTCGACGCTCTCGCCGGAGTCACCGTCGGACGCTGCACCCTTGAGGCCGATGAGCTCCTGCTTGTAGGGCTCCCCCGCCATCAGCTCGCGTGCCTGCTCGTCGGTGACGACCACGCGACGGAAGCGCTGGGCCTGCTTGACGATGCGGTCCATGCCCTTCTCGATCGCCTTGAGGTCTTCGGGGGTGAAGGGCTCGGCGACGTCGAAGTCGTAGTAGAAGCCGTCGGTGACGGGCGGCCCGATGCCGAGCTTGGCGTCCGGGTTGATCTGCTGCACGGCCTGCGCCAGCACGTGGGCTGCCGAGTGCCGCAAGATGTCGAGCCCGTCCTGCTCCTGCAGGGTGACGGCCTCGGCGGTCTCGCCGGCCTGCACGTCCGCCGCGAGGTCCTTCAGGACACCGTCGACACGGATCGCGACGATGCCGCGCTCACCGTCGAAGAGCTCGGTGCCGGTCGTGGTCGTCGTCGCGGTCCGGGGCTCGGGTGCCTGGGGAAGCTCGGCGGGCGCGGGTGCGACTGACTCGGTCACGATGATGGGACTCCTCGATCGAAATGGTGCGTCAAGACTAGTGCGAGACGTGCTCGCGTGCGGACGCCGGGGACGCACCTGTGGAGAGAACGGATGCCGCCCCGACCGCGCGGTTGCCCGCGATCAGGCCGGGACGGCGCCGAGCGTCGCGACGGGCAGGCGCGGCTCGAGACGCTCGCGCCCGTTCAGGCCGTCGAGCTCGAGCAGGGCGGCGAACCCGATGGCCTGGTAGCCGGCGCGTTCGAGCAGCGTGATGGTGGCTGCGCCGGTCCCGCCGGTGGCCAGGACGTCGTCGACGACGAGCACCCGGGTGCCGGCCGGCAACTGACCGGGGCGCAGTTCGAGTTCGGCCTCGCCGTACTCCAGCGCGTACTGCTCGCTGAGGACCTCGCCGGGGAGCTTCCCCGCCTTGCGCACGGTGAGCACGCCGACCTGGTGCTGGGCGGCGATGCCCCCGGCCAGTGCGAAGCCGCGGGCCTCGATGCCGGCGACGGCGTCGAACCCGGCTCCGACCGCGAACGGTGCCGCGAGTGCTTCGCACACGCGGCCGAACGCGACGGCGTCGGAGAACACCGGCGTCACGTCACGGAAGAGCACCCCCGGCTTCGGGAAGTCCGGTACGAGGGCGGTGAGGCGTTCGACGATTGCTGCTGCGGTTTCGGTCACCCGCCAACGGTACGGGAGGCCCGGGGCGCGTCCGACACTTCGGCGCACGGTGCGAGGCTGGTCGCCTCGTGCGGGGCCAACCGTTCGCGGCACGGTGCGGGTTCCGTCGGACGATTTGCCGAAGGTGGCTCGGTGCGAGGTTGTTTCCTCGCACCGAGCCGTTCAGTCCGCACGGGCTTCGGAACGACGCACGGTGCGCGCGTGACGCCGACGACAGCGCCGCAGCGCCGCGGGTCAGCGCCACATCCGCATGGCGGCGCCCTGGGTGACCCAGTCGGCCTCGCGCTGCTGGCGTTCGCGCTCGAGGCGGGCCAGCGTGGCGAGGTCGACCTCGGGCCGCTCCTTGCGGGTGCGTCGGCTCCAGATGATGAGCGACATCCCGACTCGGAGTGCGATGCGGTCGGCGAGTGAGACCCGGCGGCGCACCGCGCGGGTATCGGGTGGACGGGTGGTGGTCTTCGTGGACACGGTGTTCCCCTTCAGGGCACGGCAGAGCTGCCCGGGTGTCGGGCAGGACGAATCCGCCCGGGTTGCGGGCAGCAGGAATTGAATGCGTGAGAATGCACTCCGGGACGGTCCGGAAATGTTCGGACAACGATCGCGGAATGCTCGTCGACACCGAGAGCGTCGCACTGTCCACCGACATTCTTCCGGCGTCGTCCGCGCAGATCGGACGGCACGCATCAACGTGCCGTCGAGCCGCTCAGCGGATGAACGAACCGGTGCTGCGCGAGCCTGATCGGCTCAGCGCACGGTGCCCGGAGGCACGGGTGTCAGGAGAGTGGGACGCCCCGGGTCAGCGGACGCGGAACGGGGTACCGACGCGTCCACGGATTCCACGGAACGGAGTGGTTGCGGAGATCATCATGGTCGGCCCCCTTTCGGTCTCGAGCTGGCGGAGTCGTCCGGGTCGAATGTTCGACCGTTCGCGACGAGTGAACACTATCGGCACCGCAATTCGGAGCGCAACCCCTTTTCCGGAAAACATCCGGAATTGCATTCCCGAACAGGCTGATCACGGTGCGACGTTCGTGGTCTCGCGTCAACTTGCTGGCTGTGTGCGGAGTTCCCGTCGCACACCGGCGCCGGGCCTCCCGGCTGCACCGTGCGTCGTCCGCGGACCGGTGGCAGCCTGCGCGCTCGGTGCGGGATCGCAGGCGTGCACGGTGCGGGCAACCTCGCACCGTGTGACGGAGCACGCACGGCGCGCGGCGGCGGCGCGCAGCGCAACACCGCGGGGGTCCGCGCACGCCGAAGGCCCGGTACCGAATCGGTACCGGGCCTTCGTGTGTGCGTGCGACCGGACTAGACCGCCGCGTGCTCCGCGACGCGCGCCGTCAGGGCATCGCCCTCGACGTCGATCCGCACGGTGTCACCCGCGGTGACCCCGCCCTCGACCACCAGGGTCGCGATGCGGTCGTCGACCTCGCGCTGGATGAGCCGACGGAGCGGGCGGGCGCCGTACTCCGGCTCGTACCCGTGCTCGGCGAGCCAGTCGACCGCCGCGTCGGACACCGACAGGAGCATGTCCTGTGCGACCAGCCGGAGCGCCGTGTCCTGCAGCAGCAGCGACACGATCGACGCGATCTGGGACCGGTCGAGCTTGCGGAACAGCACGATCTCGTCGATGCGGTTGATGAACTCGGGCCGCATCGCCTCGCGCAGCTTGCCCATGACGCGGGCCCGCAGGTCGTCTTCGGCGTAGCCGTCCGTCGCGCCGACCGGGGAGAACCCGAGCGCTCCCGAGCGGGAGGCCAGGAACTCCGAGCCGATGTTCGACGTCATGATGACGACCGTGTTCCGGAAGTCGACCGTCCGCCCCTGCCCGTCGGTGAGCCGGCCGTCGTCGAGGACCTGCAGCAGCAGGTTGAAGACGTCCGGGTGGGCCTTCTCGACCTCGTCGAGCAGGATCACCGAGTACGGGTTGCGACGGACACGCTCGGTGAGCTGGCCGGCCTCGTCGTAGCCGACGTACCCGGGAGGGGCACCGACCAGGCGGGACACGGTGTGGCGTTCGCCGAACTCGCTCATGTCGAAGCGGAGCATGGCGGACTCGTCACCGAACAGCGACGACGCCAGGGCCTTCGCGAGTTCGGTCTTGCCGACACCCGTCGGGCCGAGGAACAGGAAACTGCCCACCGGACGACGCGGGTCGCCCATGCCGGTCCGGCTGCGCCGTACCGCCTTGGCGATCGCCCGCACGGCGTCGTCCTGGCCGACGACTCGGTCGTGCAGCTCGGACTCGAGCGCGGCGAGCCGCGTCTTGTCGGCCGAGCCGAGGCGGGTCACCGGGATCCCGGTGGCACGTGACACCACGGCGGCGATGTCGGCCTCCGTGATCGACGTGTCCGCGGATTCCTGACGGGAGGGGCGGGTCGCGTCCGCCGACGAGGCGGCGGTGATCCGGGCCTCCAGTCCGACGATCTCGTCACGCAGGTCGGACGCTTCCTCGTAGTGCTCCTCGGCGACCGCGCGGTCCTTGCGGGCCGTCAGGTCGGCGACCTGGGCACGCAGTGCCTCGACGTCGACGTCGCCCGACAGGGCGAGGCGACGGCGTGCACCGGCCTGGTCGATGAGGTCGATGGCCTTGTCCGGCAGGTGCCGATCGGTCACGTAGCGGTGCGAGAGCTCGACGGCGGCGCGGAGTGCCTCGGGCGTGTAGGCGACGCCGTGGTGCTCCTCGTAGCGCGGGGCGAGGCCGGTCAGGATCGCGACGGCGTCCTCGACGTTCGGCTCCCCCACCGTGACGGGCTGGAACCGGCGCTCGAGCGCGGCGTCCTTCTCGATCCGGCGGTACTCGTTGAGCGTCGTTGCGCCGACCAGGTGCAGGTCGCCGCGGGCGAGCCGGGGCTTGAGGATGTTGCCGGCGTCCATCGAACCGCCCTCGCCGCCGCCACCGGCGCCGACCACGGTGTGGAGCTCGTCGACGAACACGATGAGCTCGTCGGCGTGCGCCGCGATCTCGTCCATCGCCTTGGTGAGGCGCTCCTCGAAGTCGCCGCGGTAGCGGGTGCCGGAGAGCATGCCGGGCAGGTCGAGCGCGACGACCCGCTTGCCCTGCAGCAGGGCGGGGACGTCACCGTCGACGATGCGCTGGGCGAGGCCCTCGACGATCGCGGTCTTGCCGACGCCGGGCTCACCGATCAGCACCGGGTTGTTCTTGGTGCGACGGAGCAGGATCTCGACGGTCTGCTCGATCTCGTCGGCGCGGCCGATCACCGGGTCGACGTGCCCGTCACGGGCGCGCTCGGTCAGGTCGGTGCCGAACTGGTCGAGCGTCGGGGTGTCGCTGTCGGTGGCCTGGTCGGTGCCGACGGCGTCGTTGGTTCCTGGCATGGGGCGCCCCTCTCGTGCTGCTGCCGCGGCCTGCTGGGCGTAGTCCTGCATGACCTGCGGGGTGATCCCGGCGCTGGCGAGCAGCTGGCCGGTCACGGTCTCCTGGTCCATCACGAGCGCGAAGAAGACGTGCTCGGGGTCGGTGTACGTACTGCCGAAGCCCCGCGCGGCCTGCGTCGCCTCGACGAGGATGCGCTGGGCGGTGCCGGTCAGTGCCGGGCGGCCGGGCTGCTCGGCGAGCGGCTCGTGCGCCATCGGCAGGCGCTGCTCGATCTCCTCGGCGAGTCGCTGGGGATCGACCCCGGCGGAACGCACGACGGCGTCGAACGGTTCGGTGCGGACGAGCACGTGCAGGATGTGCAGTGCGTCGACCTCGCGCTGCCCCTGCGCGACCGCGAACTCGGCGGTGTGCTGGAGCAGCTCGTGGGTCCGGCGGCTGAGCAGCCGGGTGATGTCGACCAGTCGACCGAACGCGCGGACGCGCTGCTGGTCACCGGTGCGCTGTGCCGCGAGCAGGCGGGCGAGGAACTCGTCGAACGAGTCGTTGCTACCGGTCGGGCCGAACGTCTCTGGCAAAGGGACCTCCTGGGGAACTTGAGTGCCTTCGACTCAATGCAACGCAGGAGGGCCCCGGTCATTCCCGGGTGCCGAAAAAACTTGCGGCGACTCGACTCAGGTCCGCGCGATGGGTGCGGCGACCGCCTCGGTGATCCGCGCGAGGTCCGTCGGTGCCACCTCGACGTCGAAGCCGCGACGTCCGCCGGACACGAAGATGCTCGCGTACGACAGCGCCGACTCGTCGAGGACGGTGCGGAGCCGGGTCTTCTGGCCGACCGGGCTGATGCCGCCGACCACGTAGCCCGTGCGCTTCTCAGCGAGGGCGGGATCGGCCAGCGTCGCCTTCTTGCCCCCGACGGCTGCGGCGATCGCCTTGAGGTCGAGCCGGTTCGCCACCGGCACGATCGCGACGGCGAGGGTGCCGTCGACGGAGACGACGAGGGTCTTGAAGACCTGCTCCTCGCGCAGCCCGAGGGCGGCGGCGGCCTCTTCTCCGAAGTTGGTGGCGCTCTCGTGGTGCTCGTACACGTGCGGCGTGTACGGGACCCCGGCCGCCTCGAGCGCGACGGTCGCTGGGGTGCTCGGCGAACCTGCGGTCATGCCGTGATCCTCCCCCGCTGCACCTTCCGGTCCTCGACGGCACGCGGGCGTTACGCTGAACGGACCATGACCGCCGTCCTGCTGCTGCTCCGCGCCACCGCCGCGCTGGTGCTCGGCGACCCGGCCGCCGGGGTGCTGCCCCTGCTGGCCGTCGCGGCACTCGGACTGACCGCGGTCGCCGTGACCGTCGTCGTCGCCCGGCTGCTCGTCGCGGTGCTCGCGGCCGTCCTCGGGGTCGGATCGGCATCCGTGTCGGACCGGTCGGCGGTACCCGACCTGGTCACCCGGATCGGGTGGAGCCACCCCGACGCCGACGGCCACGTCCGCTCACGGGCACCGGGGGTCGCGACCCCGGCCTGACCACCGACCGGTGGCCGGGCCGCTCGCGCACCCCGCTGACCCACCACCGATCGGAACCGTCATGGACCTGTCCACCCTGCCCCTCGTCGGCCCGCTGCTGCACGGCGGCGCGGACCTCGTCACCGCCCTCACCGCGGCGCTCTCCCCCGTCGCCGGCTCGTTCGCCGCGGCGATCGCCGTCGTGCTCCTCACCCTGGCCGTCCGCCTGGTGCTCGTCCCGCTGTCCGTGCTGCAGGTGCGGGCCGAGCGGGACCGCCGGCGCCTCGCACCCCAGCTCGCGGCGCTGCGGAAGCGGTACGGCCGCGACACCCAGCGCCTGCAGCGGGCGATGCAGCAGCTGTACACCGACGAGAAGGTCTCGCCGCTGGCCGGCTGCCTGCCCGTCCTGGCGCAGGCACCCGTCGTGTCGCTCGTCTACGCCCTGTTCACGCACGCCTCGATCGGCGGCACCACGAACGCCCTGCTGGAGGCGACGCTCGTCGGGGTCCCGCTCGGCCAGTCGCTCGTCGTCACCCTGACGTCGCCGCTGTGGGTGCACGCCTGGGTGGTGCTGGTCCTGCTGGCGGTGCTCGCGGTCGTCGTCGAGCTCAGCCGCCGGTCGAACGCGCACTGGAACCCGGTGCCGGCACCGGAGCCGGGCGTCCCCGGCGCCGCCGCGACCGCCGCCGTGGGTCGGTACATGCCGTTCGTCACGGTCGTGTTCGCGGCGATCGCACCGCTCGCCGCCGCGCTCTACGTCGTGACGAGTGCGGCCTGGACCTACGGCGAACGCGCCGTGCTGCGACGGGTGGTCCGCTAGCCGCCCTGGCCCTCCTGCTGCGGTCCCTGGTCGACCGGGTCGTACTCGGTGCCGCGGCCCTGCTCCTCGTCGGCGGTCGGCACGTGGCGTTCCGTGCCGGCACCGCCGGGGCTGGTCGCGACGTAGTCGGCCTCGCCGGACTGGGTGTCGTGGCTCAGCGGCTCGAGGGTCTCGGCGTCGGCGTCGTGCTGCGGCATGGGGTCGGTGCTCATGCACCACGCCTACTCCCTCGTTCTGGGTGCGCGCGCACGGCTCGGCGGTGCCACGATGGACCTGTCCACGCGACCGGCAGAGCGGGAGTGCGCATGGCCCACGACGACGTGGCAGCGGAACGGGCACGGCTCGAGGCCGTCGCCTGGGGAGCAGGATCGAGCCCGGCGGACGCGGCGCGCGCCCGGATCGCACTGCAGGACCTGGAACGCGGACGACGACCCCGCGTGCGTGCGGTCGCGACGGCGCGGGATCTCCTGCCGGGAGGCCCGGGTCCGGTCCGGACGTCCGTCCCGTCCGTGACGCGGTCGGGTCCAGGGCCCGCGCCGGTGCCCGTGTCTTCGACCGCTGACGCGGCGGTCGTGTCCTCGCCCGCCAGTTCGTCGGCAGTGCCTGCCGGAGCCGACGTGTCGGAGGCGACCGACGGCGGTGGGGGCGACCACGTCGACGACGCGCGGGGCGAGGGCGGGGACGAGCCGGGCCTCCAGGCAGTGCCGACCGAGCGATCGCGGTGGGGGCGGTGGCTGTGGACGGAGCGACCACGCGCCTGGATCGCGGGCGGCGCGGCCGCGGCGGTGGGCGTCGCGTTCGCCGCCGGGACGCTCGTCGGGACCGCGCAGCCCGACGTCGCCGCGGCGCCGAGTGTCACGCCGACGGCGGGGACGGTGACGCTCGAACAGCTGCTCGACGTCCCGCAGACGTACGCCGACCAGCTGCCGGGGCCGGTCGCTGCGCCGGTGAGCCTGCACACGACGCGACTGGTCTTCACGAACCGGGCGCTCGACGGCGGGACCGCCGAGACCCCCTGGAACGTCTGGGCCGGCATCGGGACCGACCGGTCGACGATCTGTCTCGTGGCGACGGCGGACCGCATCGAGTCGTCGACGGCGTGCTTCCCGCGGCAGGCGGCGCTGCACGGATCGGTGTCCATGTCGGCGCAGTCCAGGAGCGGCACGTTGACGATCGAGCTGCGCGGCGGCGGGGTCCAGGGCCGGGTGACGAACGAGTACTGAGCGGTGACGATGTAGCTGAGTGTTTCGTTGGAGCGCTCCGATGTATTTGCTGGATGCCCTCGCGAGAGTCGTTCCATCGTGCAACACTGGATGAGCGCACTCGTCGTGGAGTCGTACCCACATCATCCACATCCGCCAGCGAGCGCGCCCCGCAGACCCTCCCGGTCACCGCCGTCAGAACGATCGGCATCGTCGCGCGCTCCACCGTGCCTCGGAGGAGGTCAGCAGCGTGTCCACCAACACCACCACCTCGGCCGTGTCGACCCACACGCGGCCGATCACCGTCACCAGCCAGTCGATCGTCGGCATCGCCGTGCTCGGACTGGCGACGTTCTTCGCCATCACCACCGAGCTCATGCCCGTCGGGCTGCTCGGCACGATGAGCGCCGACCTCGGCGTGACCGAGGCCACCATGGGCATCGTCATCACCGTGTACGCCGCGGCCGTCGCGCTCCTCGCGCTGCCGCTCACCGCGTTCACCGCGAAGCTGCCCCGCAAGACCGTGCTCGTCGCCACGCTCGTCGGCTACACCGTGTCGAACCTGATGGTCGCGCTCGCACCGTCGTTCGCCGTGGTCTGCGCCGGACGCGTCGTCGGCGGCATCGCGCACGCACTGTTCTTCTCGGTCGCCTCGGCGTACGCCACCCGGATCGTGCCACCGCGGCTGGCCGGGCGCGCGATCGCGTTCGTGTACTCGGGCAGCTCGCTCGGGTTCGTGCTCGGTGTGCCCGTCGCGACCTGGGTCGCGCAGCACATCGGCTGGCGCCAGGCCGTGTTCTCCGTCGGTGTCGCCGCAGCGGCACTCGCGGTCGTCGCCCTGCTGTTCCTGCCCGCCGTCCGCGGTGCCTCGTCGCCGCACATCGGGTCGCCGAAGGCCTGGGCGCGCACCGGACTGCTGTCCGTCGTGATCGCCGACATGCTCCTGTTCGGCGGGCACTACGTCGTCTACACCTACATCGGGCCGTACGCGATCGACGCCGGGCTCGACGCCGGCATGGTCAGCGGGGCGCTGCTCGTGCTCGGTGGCACCGGTGTGGTCGGGCTCTGGCTCGCCGGCATGTTCGTCGACCGTGCGCCCCGGCAGACGCTGATCGCCTCGGTCGCCGTGATGGTCGTGGCCTTCGCGACGATGCCGTTCGTGCACGGCTCCCTGATCGGGACGATGGTCGTCGCGGGCATCTGGATGGCCGCGAACGGCACGACCGGCACGCTCTTCATGGCCGCGGCGATCCGTGCCGGTGGCGTCTCCCCCGACATCGCCGGCGCGCTGGTCAACGGCGCGTCGAACATCGGCATCGCCGGTGGTGCGGCGTTCGGCGGGCAGGCCCTCGGGATCGTCGGGCTGCAGTACCTGCCGTTCGCCGGTGCCGCGGTGCTGGTCGGCGCGCTCGGGGTCGTCGTGCTGGCGCGCCGTGGGTTCCCGGTGCACTCGCACGCGCAGGAGCACCTGTCGACCTCGTCCATCGAGGCCATCACGTCGTCGCTCGCGGTCGTCACCACGTCCGTGCCGGTCGTCGGGCGGGCGATCCAGACGGTCACGGGGTCGATCGGCGTCGTCACGGGTTCGGTGCGGCGGCCGCGGACGCGCTAGGGGCGGGCGCGGGGCGGGGCCGCGGGGGCTTGGCCCCGAGTGGTCACGACATGCCGTTGGTGGGGCGTCGGGGTCGCTCGAACTGTCGTCTGGCGGGTCGGCGGGCGACGGTTTCTGACCCCTCGGCAGACGCGGGCGGCGTGTTGTGCGACCGCGGCGGGGACGTTCGGCCCGGGCCCCGAGTGGTCACGACATGCCGGTGGTGGGGCGTCGGTGTCGCACGAACTGTCGTCTGACGGGTCGGCGGGCGACGGTTCGTGGCCCCTCGGCGACGCGTGCGACGTGTCGTGCGGCTGCGGGGACGCGCGCGGTGCCCGGGCCCCGAGTGGTCACGACATGCCGGTGGTGGGGCGTCGAGGTCGCACGAACGGTCGTCTGGCGGGTCGGCGGGCGACGGTTCGTGGCCCCTCGGCGGACGCGGGCTGCGTGTTGTGCGACCGTGGCCGCCGCCGCCGCCGCCACCGCGGCCGCAGCGCGGTCAGTCCTGCAGGTGGTCCGTGCGGCGGCGGTTGCGCACCGCGCGGTAGGTCAGCAGCGCCGCACCGAGCAGCACGAGCACCCCGGCGGCGATGAGACCCGGGCCGAGGTCCGCGCCCGTGTACGCCAACGGTCCACCGTCCCCCGCGTCGCCCTGGCCCGAGACCGGCGCGGAGCCAGAACCCGAGCCAGAGCCCGAGCCGGCAGCGGGGCCGGTCGGAGCCGCCGAAGGAGAGCCACTCGGCGACGGTGACGGCGACGGCGCGGGAGCCGGACCCGCCGCAGCCCGCACCACGAACGCCAGCGGCGTCGCGGCCCCAGACTCCGGGGTGACGACGGTCGCAGTCTCGGCCCCCTCGACGTCGACCGAGACGACGTACTCGGTCGTGGGCTCCAAGCCGGTCAGGTCGAACGCACCGTCGTCGTCCGTGACGACCGACACGGGATCGCCGGACTGTGGGTCCGTCGGAGTCGCGACGACCTCGACGTCCGGAACGGGTTCGCCGTTCGTGTCGACGACCGTGCCGGGCTGGTCGGTCGTGACCTCGGCGGCTGCGGCGGCGGAGGCGAACGGCAGGTCGGACGCAGCACGCTCGCCGGCGACGGCTGTCACACCGGTGTTCGAGGTCGCCCCGGTCGCCCCCGGCTCCGGTCGTTCGGTCCGGACGGTGTACGTGCCCGCCGCAGTGGCGAAGACGTAGCGACCGTCGGCATCGGTCACCGTCGATGCGACCACGGCGCCGGTGCCGTCGACGAGCTCGACCACTGCGCCGGCGGGCACGGGTGCACCGTCGAGCGAGACCACACCCGCGACCGTCGCGACGACGGCGGCCGGGGCGTCGATCTCGTCGGGGACCGCGGGTGCCGCGTCGACGTCGCCGGTCGTGATGGTCACGGGCGGCTCGTCGGCGACGGACACGTCGAGGTCGGTGTCTGCTGGCAGGTCCGAGCCGGTGTAGACGCCGTCGCTGTTCGTCGTGGTGTCGACGAGGACGTCCCCGGAGTCCGGGTCGGTGATGACGACCTCGAGGTTCGAGACCGGTCGGCCGTCCTCGTCGACCACGGTGCCGATGACCGACACGGTGTCCTCCGGCGACGTGAACGCGAAGTCGGCCTGCTGGTCCACGCCGCCCGGTGAGCCTGCCTGGGCGAGGGAGACCCTCGTGGGCTGGTCAGGACCCTCGGCGCCGTCCGGCGGGGTGATCTCGACGCGGTAGTTCGCGATGACCGGCAGCTGCGGGAACGCGTAGGTGCCGTCGGGGTTGGTCGTCGTCGTGTAGACGGTGCCGCGCGGAGCGGTGACGCGGACGATCGCCCCGGGGATGGGTGCTCCGTCGAGGGTCGCTGTGCCGGTGATCGCGGCGGTGCGGTTGGCGAACCAGGTCTGGTACACCGGGAACCCGCTGCGCTGCTGGTACGTGATCGTCAGGCTGGTGAGCGACACGGTCGGCGTGAACCAGGCCGTGGCACCGGCGGTGTCGACCGCACCGGTGTTGCCCGTCAGGGTCCGGGTGGCCGGGTCCCAGGTGGGCTGGTCCTGCCCGGTCGTGCCGTCGGGGTCGGCGGTGCACGACGGCCCTCCGGCGACGGCGGCCGAGCACGAGTTGTAGGAGCTCACGTAGCCGAGCTGCTCCGCGGTCGCGGCGCCACCCCCGGAGACGGTGGCCGAGATGGTCGCCCGGTCCGCGTCGACGTCGCCGAGCACGAACGACCAGCTCTGGGCACCCGGCGTCGGCTCGGCGAACGTGTAGGTGGTCGTCGAGGCGCCGGTCGTGGGCGAGTCGACGTTCGGCCGCTGGTTCATGTAGGTCTTGCCGCGGCTCGTCCCGTAGACCGCGCCCGACGGGGTCGACGCCGACTGCCAGGTCGATGCCCCGCTGACGACGGTCGACTGCCGGGAGTCCGACGTGAAGGTCGTCTCGGGGAACCCGGCGAGCGTCATCGTGCCGGTGTAGGCCCGGCTCGCTCCGCTGAGGGTGAAGGTCCCCCAGTTGCCGACCGGCTCCGCCGACGCACTCGTCGCGCCGCCGATCGCGAGTCCTGCTCCGAGTGCCAGGGCCGTCAGCCCAGCCGTGACCGCGCGCCAGCGCCGCATGTGTACTCCCCTGCTGTGGCGCCGGTGAACCCGACACCCCCTCAGACTATCCAGCGGGCGCGGCTCGTGTCCGGGGCACGACACGAGCAAGAAGGTCCCGCCGAGTGGTCACGACCTGCCGCGTGCCGGTCGCCGGGTGGCCGAGAAGTGTCGGCTGGAGGGCCGCCGGACGACAGTTCGTGACCCCTCGCCAAACCGAGCGGCGCGTCAGGAACCGCGCGCCACCAGGGCGTCGAGCGCAGCGACCTGCCCGGCCACCACCAGCTCCCGCGCCTCGTCGAGGCCGACCCACCGTGCGTCGTCCACCTCGGGCACCTCCACGAACCGCCCCGACCCACGCGGGAGCTCGAGCCGCACGGTGTTGCTCCGCACGGTGTCGACCGAGAACTCCGACGCCCGTGCCGCGAAGACCCGCACGCGCTTGCCCGACGCCTGCCGGAACTCCCCCAGGTCGGTCAGGTCGGCCGCGGTCACCGGTGCGGGCGCGCCGATCTCCTCGGCGAACTCGCGCAGCGCGGTGCCGAGCGGCTCCTCGCCCGCCTCGACCAGCCCCTTCGGGATCGACCAGCCACGCGGCCGGTTCCGCCAGAACGGACCGCCCATGTGCGCGAGGAAGACCTCGGGCCCGGACGGACCGGTCCGGTGCAGCAACAGTCCGGCACTCACGACCACGCCCCGAGACTACGCAGACCCTGTCGGGAGGCCCGGATCACCACACACGCGCCGCGCACCAGCCGACGTGCCCGGTTCCACCGCCGGTTCCCCACGTCCGCGCCGGGAGTACCGTGTGGCGCACGGAGCGCCGTGTGACGCCCCCGGAGGACCTGCGATGGAGGAGGCCGATCGGGATGGACGAACGATGGACGACGGTGACGCTGGCCGCGGACGCCGCCATGCCGCACGACGAGGCGCTGCGGTGGATCGCCGCCCGCGCGGACAGCGGGATCGAGCGGATCCGGATCATCGGTGCCGACCCGGCGATCGAGGGCCCCGGACCGGTGGCCGACCGCCTGGCCGAGGCCGCGCGCGCCGCCCTGCCCGGAGCCACCGTCGAGGTGCACCGGCACGCGGGGCCGTTCGCCACCGCCCTGGTCGAGGAGTCCGACGGCGGCGATCTGCTGGTGATCGGGACCTTCCGGAGCAGACGGGGTTCGACCGCCGGCGGCGACCCGGCGCGGGTCGCGGTCCGTGCGGCCGTGCCGACCGTGATCGTCCCCGAGGGCCCGCACCCGATCGACGGCGACGTGGTGCTGGCCGTCGAGGAACCCATCGACGAACGGGCCGTCTCGATCGCCGTGGCCGAGGCCGTCCGGCTGCACCGACGACTGACGCTGCTCCGGGCGTGGGAGATGCCCGTGCTGACCCGGACCGGGCTCACCGACTTCGCCGAGGATCCCCTGCGGTGGCGCGCCCGGAACGCCGAACTGCTGCAGCGGGTCACCGAGGACCTGACCGCGCGGTTCCCGGCGGTGCGGATCCGGCCGCTGCTCGTGGAGAGACACCCGGGGCACGCCATCGCATCGCGCACCCGGCGGGCGTCGCTCGTGGTGCTCGGACGGGGGCACGTGCGGGTGCTGTCCGGCGCACTGCTCCACGACGTCGTCCGTGAGACGGCGGCTCCGGTGTGCGTCGTCCCTCCGGCGGCGCACACGGACAGCGCGGGGTCCGGAGGGGTCAGCCGGCGAGTTCCCGGATCGCGTCGGCCATCTGGTCGGTGAGGTACGCGACACCGCGGCCGTTCGGGTGCAGGGCGCCGGCCTTGAGGTCGATGCGTCGCAGGTCGCTCGAGCCGGTCAGGCTGACGCCGGCGACGTAGCGCTCGTCCGCCGGGGCGCAGGCCGAGTGGGCCTCGGTGCGTTCGAGGACGTCGACGAACCGCACCCCGGCGGCGTCGGCGGCGGATGCGGACACGGCGTCGAGCTCCTCCTGCACACCGTGGAGGTACGCCACGTCGTCGTCGGTGAACGGGAAGGTGTCCGAGGGGAACGACCCCGCGAGCGTGCCGAGGTCGAGCGCCGAGCGGAAGCAGCCCTTCGCCGGGGTGTGCTCGGCGTCCGGGAAGATCGCCGGGTACCCGAGGAACACGACGACGGCGTTCGGCGCGGCCCGTTGCACCGCTGCGAGGGTGTCGGCGATCCCGAGCGCGACCCGCGACTGGATCTTCACGCTGAGCTGGTCCTCACCGTCCTGCACGAGCGTGCTCTCGCACGACGGCGCGTCACGTCCGGAGAACACCGGGCCGTCGGCCGAGATCGCCAGGCACGACGCGGCGGTGCCGAACAGGTCCGCGTCGTTGCCACCGATGGTCAGGGTCACGAGCCGGGTGCGCGACGACAGCGACTCGATCTGCGGGGGGACGCCCGTGAACTGGTGTCCGGTCGTGACGTCCTCGCTGGTGGCGCCCGCACACGTGACGTCGGTCAGGTCGAGGCCGAACCGCGCCGCGAGCCGGTGCGGGTAGTCACGGGCCGACTGCACGCACGCGCTCGTGGGCAGCCGGGTCCGGTCGCCGAGGCCGTAGCCGGCGGAGTACGAGTCACCGAGGGCG
Source organism: Curtobacterium sp. MCLR17_044 (assembly GCF_003234435.1). Classification (NCBI taxonomy): domain Bacteria; kingdom Bacillati; phylum Actinomycetota; class Actinomycetes; order Micrococcales; family Microbacteriaceae; genus Curtobacterium; species Curtobacterium sp. MCLR17_044. The sequence continues at coordinate 66,363 of NZ_QKTC01000002.1, forward strand.
ACGTACTCGCTGCCGGGCGGGAGGTCGGCGAGCGATTCGGTGGGGTCGTCCGGCACCGGGTAGGGCTGCGGGACGGGCCACATCGGCGCGGCCGACGCGGGTTCCACCGGCCCCGGTGCCGCGACCCCGGCCACCACCAGCCCGACGACGGCGACCGCCGCCAAGGCGGCGAGCAGCGTCGTACGGGCGGTGCGGAGCAGTTGCGGCCTCCGGGCGGGTGCGGCGGATCGGTCGGTCGGGTGGGGTCGGTCGGGTGGGGCGGGACGGGCTCAGCGGCGTCCGAGTCGGCGTTCGCCACCGCTGCCGGTGCGGTACTCCAGCCCGTAGTGCTGGAACAGCTCGGGCTCGGTCGCTGCGTCGAGCTCGCCGTCGGTCGAGATCGACGGGGCGTCCTTGACGAGCTTCTTCGGGAACGTCACGCGCAGGTGCTTCGGGGCGACGGTGGCGCCGAACAGCGGGACGAAGACGAGCTTCTGGAACCCGACCATGCCGGTGGTCAGGGCACCGAACGCCGGCTCGGACGTGGCGGTGTCGTAGTAGATGCTCTCGAGCGTGCCGACCTTGTCGTCGGCCTCGTCGACGACGGGCAGACCGATCCAGTCACGGATGTTCGCGGCTTCGAACACGAAGGACTCCCTCCGAGCATCCGGCAGGTCCGGGTGGCTCTCGGTCGACGCTACCGCCCGGCCGCCTGAGCGGTCACCCGGAGCCGGTCCACCGCGCCGAGCACGTCGTCCGCGGTCACGGCCAGGATCGCCGGATCCGGGTTCTCGGCGAAGACGTCGCCGCGACGGACCGAGGCGTCGGTGAGCACGATGTGCGGACCGGTCGACGGCGGGCCCCACGCCTCGGGCGGGGCCGGGCCGAACAGCACGACCGACGGCACCCCGTACGCGGTCGCCAGGTGCGCAGCGCCGGTGTCCACCGTGACGACGAGCCGCGCCGCGGCGATCACCGCGGCGAAGGCCTGCAGGTCCAGGGTGCCGGCCAGGACCGCCTCCGGCGCCAGGCCGGCCGCGTCGGCGACGGCGCGGGCGCGCACGACGTCGTCCGAGCCTCCTGTCAGGACCACGTCGGCACCGCGCGCCCGGAGCCCGCGCACCACGTCGGCGAAGCGGTCCGTCGGCCAGTGCCGCGCACCGTGGAAGGCACCCACGTGCACGACGGCCGCGTCGGCGACCACCGGCGGCTCGGCGGGGCGGTCGATGTGCACCTCGGTGGCGTCCGCCTGGATGCCGTGCCACGTGAGCAGGTCCGCCCAGCGGTCGCGCTCGTGCACGTCGTCCGGCCACTCCGGGCCCTCGTAGTCGTGGGTCGGATCGGCGTGCCCGATGACCCGGCGCGGGGCGAGCGCGGCGACGAGGTCCGAGGACTCCGGGCCGGCGCCGTGCAGGTTGACGGCGATGTCGACGGCACCGTGCGGCACCGCGATCGGGTGGTCGAGACCGTGCTGGGCCAGGTGGACGTCCACCGCCGGCACGAGTTCGACGACCGGCGCCAGCCACGCCGTGGTGGCCAGGGTGATGCGGTGGTCGGGGAACGCGCGGCGGAGCGCGTGCAGTGCGGGGACGGCGACGAGCAGGTCGCCGAGCTTGATGGCACGGAGGACGAGCAGTTCCGGGCGTCCGTCGGGGTCGGGCAGCTTCTCGAGGGCGGTCACCGCCGCGACGGTAGACCCGACACGCTGACGGTCCTGCCGGGACCGCGCTCCGCGGCTCTTCCTGGGGCGGTCCCCGGCCGTGGACCGGTAGTCACAGAGCATGGCCCTCGCACCGGACCGCGTCATCCGCGGCCTGCTCCTCGACCGCGACGACACCCTGGTGGTGGACGTCCCGTACAACGCCGACCCGCACCTGGTCGTCCCCGTCCCCGGCGCCCGCCGCGCCGTCGACCGGGCTCGTGCCGCCGGGTTGCAGCTCGGCGTCGTCACGAACCAGTCGGTGATCGCGAAGGGCATGGCCACGCGCGAACAGGTCGACGCCACCAACGCCCGGGTCGACGAGCTCGTCGGCCCGTTCGACGTGTGGTGCGTCTGCCCGCACGACGCCGGCGACGACTGCGCCTGCCGGAAGCCCCGGCCCGGGATGGTCCTCGACGCCGCCGAGCGGCTCGGCATCCCGCCGGAGTCGATCGTCGTCGTCGGTGACATCGGCGCCGACGTCCAGGCCGCGCGGAACGCCGGCGCGCAGGGGATCCTCGTGCCCACCCCGCGCACCCGCCGTCAGGAGATCGACGAGGCCGACACCGTCGCCGCGGACCTGGACGAGGCCGTCACCCTGGTGCTCGAGCACGTCGGCAGCGTGGCGGACCGGGCGTGAACGCCGGTCGGCGCGTCCTCGTCGCCCGACTCGACTCCTTCGGCGACGTCCTGGTCGCCGGCCCCGCGGTCCGCGCGGTCGCCGCCGGTGCCGCGCACGTGACGATGCTGTGCGGACCGCAGGGGGCGCCGGCCGCCGACCTGCTGCCCGGCATCGACCGGGTGCGGGTGTGGGCCGCACCGTGGGTCACCGAGACCGCACGCCCGATCGACGACGCCCTGCTCGCCGAGTTCCGCGCGCTGGTCGCCGAGGAACAGCCCGACGAGGCCGTCGTCCTGACGTCCTTCCACCAGTCGCCCCTGCCCCTCGCCCTGCTCCTGCGCCTGGCCGGGGTCCCCCGGGTCTCCGGGGCCTCGGTCGACCACCCCGGGTCACTGCTCGACGTGCGGCTGCGCCCCGGCGAGGACCTGCCCGAGGACCTCCCCGAGCCCGAGCGCGCGCTGCGGATCGCCGAGGCGGCCGGGTTCCGGCTGCCGCCGGACGACGACGGGAGGCTCGCGGTGCGCCACGACGCCGTCCCGCCCCCGCCCGTGGCCGGCCTCGACCGCTACGTGGTCGTCCACCCCGGAGCCAGCGTCCCGGCACGGTCGTGGCCGGAGTCCCACCACCGTGCGCTCGTCGCCGCCTACGCCGAGCGCGGCGTCCCCGTCGTCGTCACCGGTTCCCCCGGCGAACGCGCACTGACCGCCGCCGTGGCGGGCGACACCGGCATCGACCTCGGCGGCCGCACCAGCCCCGCCGAACTCGCGGCCGTCCTCGCCGGCGCCGAGGTCGTCGTCGTCGGGAACACCGGTCCGGCCCACCTCGCCGCGGCCGTCGGGGCGCCCATCGTGAGTCTGTTCTCGCCGGTCGTCCCCGCCGTGAAGTGGGCGCCGTACGCCCCGCTCGTCGAACTGCTCGGCGACCAGGCCGCACCGTGCCGGCTCAGCCGCGCTCGCGAGTGCCCGGTCCCCGGCCACCCGTGCCTGTCCGGAGTGCGCATCGTGGACGTCCTGGAGGCCCACGAGCGGCTCCTCGACCGCGTTTCGCGGACTGATCGGAGAAGTCTGCGGGGCGGCCCAGAAGGCGCTGCGTAGCGTGCGCCACTGCTTCTCCTGCTCCTTCTCCTGCTGCTCCGGCGGCGGTGGGAGCGACCCCATCGACACCGACCGGAAGGCCCTGCATGCGGATCCTCGTGTGGCACGTGCACGGCGGCTGGATGGACGCCTTCGTCCGCGGCCAGCACGAGTACCTCATCCCGACCACCCCGGCGCACGACGCCTGGGGACTCGGCCGCGGCGGCCGCGCCTGGCCGGACTCCGCGATCGAGATCGACCCGGCCGACATCGCCGAGGCCGAGGTCGACGTGGTCGTCCTGCAGCGCACCGAGGAGCTCGAGGAAGCCCGTCGTCTGCTCGGTGGCCGTGACGTCCCGATCGTCTTCGTGGAGCACAACGCCCCCCGGGTCGACGTGCCGAACAGCCTGCACCCGATGCGTGACCGCGACGACCTGACGATCGCGCACGTGACGCACTGGAACGCCCTGATGTGGGACTGCGGCACCACCCGGACCACCGTCGTCGAGCACGGCGTCGTCGACCCCGGCCCGCTGTACACCGGTGCGCTCCAGCGCCTCGGTGTCGTCATCAACGAACCCGTCCGGCGCAACCGTGTCGTCGGCACCGACCTGCTCCCCCGCTTCGCCGAGGTCGCCCCGGTCGACGTCTGGGGCATCGGCACCGAACGGCTGCCGGAGCTCGGCTTCGGCGACCGCGTGGTCGCGCAGGGCGATGTCGAGGCCGACCCCATGCACGCGGCGCTGGCCGAACGGCGGGCCTACGTGCACCCGAACCGCTGGACCTCGCTCGGCCTGTCGCTCATCGAGTCGATGCACATGGCCATGCCGGTCCTGGTGCTCGCGACGACGGACGCGGCCCGCACGGTCCCGGGTGAGGCCGGGGCGATCGCGACCGACGTCGAGGAGCTGGTGCGGGCCTCCAGGCTGCTGCTGGAGGACCCGGACGAGGCGCGCCGACGGGGGCTCGTGGCGCGTGAGGCCGTGCTCGCACGGCACGCGCTCGGTCGGTTCCTGGCCGACTGGGACGACCTGCTCGACGACGCCGTCGCGCGCGGTGCGCGACGGAACCGTGCGGCGGGAGCCGCGCTCGAAGGGAGCCTGCGATGAAGATCGCCATGGTGTCCGAGCACGCGAGCCCGCTCGCCGTGCTCGGCGGGGTCGACGCCGGTGGGCAGAACGTCCACGTCGCCGAACTGTCCGGTGCACTGGCCGACCGCGGCCACCACGTGACCGTCTACACGCGGCGCGACGACGCGTCGCAGCCCGTCCGCGTGCCCCTGCGCCCCGGCGTGGACGTCGTGCACGTCGACGCCGGTCCCGCGCGTGCCGTGCCGAAGGACGAGCTGTTCCCGTTCATGGGGACGTTCGCGTCGGTGCTCGCCGCCGAGTGGTTCCTCGACCGTCCCGACGTGGTGCACGCGCACTTCTGGATGTCGGGCCACGCCGCCCTCGACGCGGTGACGCAGGTGCAGGCCCGGACCGGTGGGGTGCGGATCCCGGTGGTGCAGACCTTCCACGCCCTGGGTGTCGTGAAGCGCCGGCACCAGGGTGCCGCGGACACCAGCCCGGCCGAGCGCGAGTGGGTCGAACCCGCCGTCGGCCGGAGCGTCGACCAGGTCGTCGCGACGTGCTCGGACGAGGCGTTCGAGCTCAAGGCCCTCGGCGTCCCGCTGCACCGCATCTCCGTGGTGCCGTGCGGCGTCGACGTGTCGCTCTTCCGTCCGGACGGCCCCGTCGAGCAGCGCGACCGTCCGCTCCGGGTGCTCACCGCCTCACGACTCGTGCAGCGGAAGGGCGTCGGCACGACCATCGCCGCTCTCGCAGCACTGGTCGAACAGGGCCGTGACGTCGAGCTCGTCGTCGTCGGCGGTGCCGGTGTCGCCGGTGCCGACCTGGTGGACGACCCCGAGTACCAGCGCCTCGACGCACTCGCCCGGTCGCTCGGCGTGCGCGACCACGTGACGTTCCGCGGGCAGCTCGGGCAGCACGACATGCCCGCCGTCTACCGCAGCGCCGACGTCGTCGTCTGCGCTCCCTGGTACGAGCCGTTCGGCATCGTGCCGCTCGAGGCGATGGCCTGCGGCCGCCCGGTGGTCGCGTCGAGCGTCGGCGGGCTCATCGACACCGTCGTCGAGGACGCCACCGGCCTGCACGTGCCGCCGCGCGACGAGACCGCGGTGGCCGAGGCCGTCGGCGCACTGCTCGACGACCCGGAGCGCCGCGAGGCGTACGGCCGTGCCGGTCGACAGCGCGCCGAGTCCCGCTACACCTGGCAGAAGGTCGCGGCCGACAGCGAACGCGTCTACGAGCGCCTGCTCGCCGGCGCGACCTCGTCCGCCAGCACCACCGGGCCCGCCGCCGGCCGCTCGCGCACCACCCACGCCGGCCGGGTCACCCGCGCCGCGCAGTCGACGGAGAGGACCGCACGATGACCATCGACCAGCAGACCGGGATCGAGGACCGCGCCGTCACGGACAGCGCCCGCGTCGTCGTCGACCACGTCGCGGCGTCGGTCCCCGTGATCGCCTCCCTCGTCGACCACCGGGACCACATCGCCGAGTGGGCGGACGACATCGCCGGGCGGCTCGTCGCCGGACGTCGGCTGCTCGCCGCGGGCAACGGCGGCTCGGCCGCCGAGGCGCAGCACCTGACGTCCGAGCTCACCGGCCGCTTCGAGGGCGACCGACCGGCGTACTCGGCCATCTCGCTGCACGCCGAGACCTCCGCCGTGACCGCCATCGGGAACGACTACGGCTACGACCAGGTGTTCGCGCGGCAGGTGTCGGCGCACGCCCGGGCCGGCGACGTCCTCGTGCTGCTGTCGACGAGTGGCAAGAGCCCCAACCTGCTGCGTGCCGCCGAGGCCGCACGTGCCGTGGGTGCCCGCTCCCTCGCGCTGACCGGGTCCGGACCGAACCCGCTCGCCGACCTGGTCGACGACGCGATCTGCCTCGAGGGGCCGTCCGCCAACGTGCAGGAGGCGCAGCTCGTGCTGGTGCACGCGCTCTGCAAGGCGATGGAGCCGACGCTGCGTCGCGGGGGCCGTCGATGAGCGGCCCCGCTGCAGTCGCACCGCGTTCCGGCGCTGCCGGTGGCCGTGCCGCCGCTCCGCGCTTCCGCATCGCCGTCGTCGGGGACACCCTGCTCGACGTCGACGTGTCCGGCACGAGCGAGCGGCTGAGCCCGGACGCCCCCGTCCCCGTGGTGGACGTCGCCACCGACGACCGCCGTGCCGGTGGTGCCGGACTCGTCGCGACCATGCTCGCCCGCGACGGCCACGACGTCACCCTGGTCACCGTCCTGAGCGACGACGGCCGTGCCGAGGAGATCCGCGACCTGCTCCCCGACGTCACGATCGTCGCCGGACCATCCGGAGTCCCGACCCCGGTGAAGACCCGCGTGCGCGTCGTCGACCACGCCCTCGTCCGGATCGACGAGGGCTGCGCGACCCCGCCCGTGCCCGAGGCCACCGACGCGATGACCGCAGCCCTCGACGGCGTCGACGCGATCGTCGTCGCCGACTACGGCCGCGGGGTCGCCGCTGCCCCGGCACTCCGTGACGCCCTCACCCGTGCGGCCGAGCGCCTGCCGGTGGTCTGGGACCCGCACCCCAAGGGCGCCGCCCCCGTCCCCGGCACCACCGTCGCCACCCCGAACGCTGCCGAGGCGCGACGCTTCACCGACGTCGAGGGACACGGTGTGCCCTTCGCGACCGTCGCCGCCGCCCGGCTCGTCGAACAGTGGCAGGCCGGCGCCGTCGCGGTGACGATGGGTGACCGCGGTGCGCTGCTCGCGGACGCCCAGGGCGACAGCCGCTTCGTGCCGGCTCCGTCCGTCAGCGCCGGGGACCCCTGCGGTGCCGGCGACCGGCTCGCCGCGGGCGTCGCCGTCGCGCTGGCGTCCGGGGCGGACGTCCCCGACGCCGTCTCCGCCGGGGTGGTCGCCGCGTCCGAGTACCTGGCCGCCGGTGGCGTCACCGCGCTCTTCGCCGACGACGGCCCCGCGCCGCTCGCCGTGCCCGGGGCCGACCGGGACGCCATGCGCCTGGTGCACGACGTCCGGAGCGCCGGCGGAACCGTCGTCGCGACCGGAGGCTGCTTCGACCTGCTGCACGCCGGGCACGCCCGCACCCTGTCGGCCGCCCGTGCACTCGGCGACTGCCTGGTCGTCTGCCTCAACTCGGACTCGTCGGTCCGCGCACTGAAGGGCCCGGACCGGCCGATCATGACCCAGGACGACCGGGTCGAGCTGCTCCTGGCACTCGACTGCGTCGACGCCGTCGTGGTGTTCGACGAGTCCACCCCCGACGAGGCCCTGCGCCGCTTCCGACCGGACGTCTGGGCGAAGGGCGGCGACTACACCGCGAGCGAACTGCCCGAGACGGCGACCCTCGCCGAGTGGGGTGGCCGCGTCGTCACCGTGCCGTTCCACCCGGGCCGGTCGACCACCCGGCTCGCCGCCGCGATCGAACGCGTCGGCTGAGCGTCCGCCCGCCGTCCCACACCTGCTCGACCACTTCCCGCTCCACTACGCAAAGGACATCCATGCCCGTCCCCACCACCCCCATCGGCCGCGTCCTCGTCACCGGCGGCGCCTCCGGACTCGGCGCCGCCGTCGTGGCCGCCGTCACCGAGGCCGGCGGCACCCCGATCGTCCTCGACCTGCGGATCGACGCCGTCCCCGAGGGCGTCGACGCCGTCGCCGTGGACGTCTCGGACACCGACGCCGTCGAGCAGGCGGTCCGTGACGCCGCCGAGCGGCACGGCGGCCTCGACGCCGTCGTCACCGCCGCGGGCATCGACACCCCCGCCCCGATCGACGCGATCTCGTCCGGCAAGTGGGAGCAGATCGTCGGCGTCAACCTGATCGGCACCGCCTCGACCGTGCGCGCCGCCCTGCCCGCCCTCGAGGCCACGCACGGCCGCGTCGTCACGATCTCCTCGTCGCTCGCCCTGCGCGGCGTCGGCGACGGCACCGCGTACTCGGCGTCGAAGTTCGGCGTCCGCGGGTTCTCGCAGGCGCTGGCCGCCGAGACCGCCGGTCGCATCGGCGTGACCAACATCATCCCCGCCGGGATGCGCACGAACTTCTTCGCCGACCGGACCGAGCAGTACAAGCCGGGCCCGGACGCACAGCTCATCGAGCCGGAGTACGTCGCGAACTCGATCATCTTCGCGCTGTCGCAGCCGGCCGGCTGCGAGATCCGCGAGCTGTCGATCATGCCGGCGACGGAGCCGAGCTGGCCGTAGTCGCTCGCCGCTGACGGACGGGAGGCGCGGTGCTGGCTGGCACCGCGCCTCCCGTGTGTCCGCATGCCGGGTCCCGTGCACGGTGCGCGGTGCGCGGTGCGTCGCCTGGTGCAGCGTTGACGGCTGGGTGCGCGCTTCCAGCGCCGCACGCAGCGGTGAACCGTGCACGGGGTGACGGCGTGCGCACGGTGCGGCCGGGAGGCGCGTTGCGGGCTGGCAGCGGGCCTCCCGTCCGGCGTCGGGTCGCGTTCCGTGCACGGTGCGCGGTGCGTTGCCTGGTGCAGCGTTGACGGCTGGGTGTGCGCTTGCAGCGCCGCACGCAGCGGGCAACCGCGCACGGGGTGACGGCGTGCGCACGGTGCGGCCGGGAGGCGCGTTGCGGGCTGGCAGCGGGCCTCCCGTCCGGCGTCCGGTCGCGTTCCGTGCGCGGTGCGCGGTGCGTCGCCTGGTGCAGCGTTGACGGCTGGGTGTGCGCTTGCAGCGCCGCACGCAGCGGGCAACCGCGCACGGGGTGACGACGCGCGCACGAGACCGAAGCTCGCACGGTGCGAGGCTCGTCAGGTCGTGCGGAGCAGGTCCTCGACGTCGGCGAGGACGGCCTCCGGCTCGACCTGGTCCACGTAGGACGGGTCGTGCTCGCACCGCTCGGCGGTCCAGCCGACCTGGGTGACGTCGGTGCCGCACACCGGGCACTGCGTCACGAAGGACAGGTGCACGCGGTGCCGACCGCGGTCGAACGGCCCGGCGTTGATCACGTTGCCGAACCAGAACACCCCGACGGTCGGGGTGCCCACGGCGACGGCGAGGTGCCGCGGGCCGGAGTCGTCGCCGACCATGACGTCGGCGGCGGCCAGGACGTCGGGCAGTTCACGCAGCGGCAGTGACCCGGTGAGGTCGTGCACGCGCTCCCGCAACTCGGGCGGCAGCGACGCGACGATGGCGGACGACGCCGGGACGTCCGAGTCGTCACCCACGAGCACCACGTCGTCACCGGCGGCGAGCCGGGCACGGGCGACCTCGGCGAAGCGCGAGGGGCTCCAGCGGCGACGCGGGTCGGTGGCGCCGGGGTGGATCGCGACGAGCCGTCCCCGCACGCCGAGGCGCTGTCGGACCCCGGCCCGCGTGGCCTTGGGGACGTGCAGTCGCGGGTCGAGGGTGACCGGTTCGGCACCGGCCAGCGAGGCCACCTCGAGCGCCCGGACGACCTCGTGCTGGTAGTAGACGTAGCGGACCCAGCGCTCCAGGACCTCGGCGTCCTCGGTGGCGGTGCCCACGGTGTGACGGGCGCCGAGCCGGAGCAGGAACGGGTTCGAGTTCCGCCCGCCGCCGTGCACCTGCACCGCGAGGTCGAAGCGCCCGTGCAGCCGCTCGAAGAAGTCCTGCTCGGTCGGTGCGCCCTCGCCGGAGTCCCGGACCCCGGGCACGACGGGAAGCTCCTCGTAGGCGTGCACGGCCTCGCTCCGGCCCTCGAGCACCGGCCGCGCGGACGGCGCCCCGAGCAGCGTGATCCGGGCTCCGGGGTACGCGGCGGCCAGGGACTCGACCGCCGGCAGGGCGAACATCAGGTCGCCCAGTCCCCCGCCGCGGAGCACCGCGATCTCGCTGACACCGTCGAACCGTTCTCCGCCCACGCCGATCTGTTGCACAGCTCCACGTCTACCGGTCGGACCCGTCCGAACGTCCAGCAGCGGCCCCGGATGGACGAGAAGCGCGATGCCGTGACCGCACACAGCGGAGCACGAGCACCGTGTGAGGCCCCGCCCGCCTCCGGAAGGACCCCATGACGATCGCACCCCCCGCCGCCGACGACCTCGTGGTGACCGACCCCGTGAACGGATCGATCGCGTCCACCGTGCGACGCTCGACCGAGGACGACGTCCGCAACGCCGTCGCTCGCTCCCGTGCCGCTGCCGGTGCCTGGGCCCGGACCGCGCCGGCCGAGCGCGGTGCCCTGCTGCACGCCGCGGCCGAGCACCTCCGTGCGCATGCGCAGGAGCTGGCGGACCTGAACACCCGCGAGACCGGCAAGGTGCCCGGCGACGCCCTCGGTGGGGTCGAGGCCGGCATCGGCACGCTCGTGCAATACGCCGAGCTCGGGCCGGTGCACCGTGGTGAGGCCCTGCGCGGGCAGTTCGGTGCCGCCGACTGGTCGGTGCCGCACCCGCGCGGCGTGGTGCTCGCCCTGACGCCGTGGAACGACCCGGTCGCGGTGGCCTGCGGGATCCTCGGCGCAGCGATCGTCACCGGCAACACGGTCGTGCACAAGGGCAGCGAACGGTGCCCGGCGACCTTCGCCCGCCTCAACGCGCTCCTCGCCGAGGTCCTGCCGGACGGCGTGCTCATCGGCGTCGACGGCGACGCGACCACCGGCGAACTGCTCCTGGCGCAGGAGGGCATCGACGTCTACGCGCACGTCGGGTCGACCGCGACCGGTGACCGCCTGAGCGAGGTGGCCGCGACCACCCGCGCCCACGTCATCCGCGAGAACGGCGGCAACGACCCGGTCATCGTCGACGCCGACGTCGACCCGGAGTGGGCCGCCGCACAGGTCGCCCTCGGTTCGTTCGCGAACACCGGACAGATCTGCACCAGCGTCGAGCGGGTGTACGTGCACCAGGACGTCGCCGAGCCCTTCGTCGCCGCGCTCGTCGCCGAGGCGGAGCGCCGCACGGCCGCACCCGCCGCCGAGTTCGGGCCGCTCGTGGACGACCGGCTGCGCGAGCTCGTGCAGCACCACGTCGACGACGCGATCGCCCGCGGCGCCTCGGTCCGGACCGGTGGCGTCACGCCCGGCGGGCTCGGATCGTTCTACCCGGCGACCGTCCTGACCGACTGCACGGACGACATGCTCGTGCTGACCGAGGAGACCTTCGGCCCGATCGCCCCGGTGCGCGTCGTGTCGGACTTCGCGGAGGGTCTCCGGCTCGCCGCGGCCGACCGCTACGGCCTCGCAGCCACCGTGCTGACGAACGACACCGCGCACGCGCTCCGTGCCGCGGCCGAGCTGCCCGTCGGCACCGTCAAGGTGAACGCCGTGTTCGGTGGCGCTCCGGGCGGCAGCGCCCAGCCCCGCGGCGCCTCGGGCGCCGGGTTCGGGTATGGCCCGCACCTGCTCGACGAGATGACGACCACGACCGTGGTGCACCTCGAGGCAGCCCCGCCGCGCCGCACCGCCGAGCCGTCGACCGCAGCAGCCGGCGCCACCGCAGCCACCAGCAGCACCGGCGCCGCAGCAGGCACCGCCGGCCCCGCAGCCGCTGCCGGCGCCACCGCCGGCAGCGCCGACACCGTGGGAGGCACCCGATGACCGCGGACGTCCGGCTGGTCCGTGACCTCGTCGCCACGATCGACGACCGCGAACCCCTCGTCGTCGTCATCGGCGACTGCATCCTGGACCGCTGGACCGTCGGCGAGGCCGAGCGGGTCTCCCGCGAGGCCCCGGCCCCCGTCGTCCGCGTCACCGAGACCATCGCGGTGCCGGGCGGCGCGGCGAACACGGCCGTGAACGCCCGTGCCCTGGGCGCCCGGGTCCGCATGGTCGGGCTCATCGGCGACGACGAGGCCGGTGACGTCCTGCGCCAGCGGCTCGAGGCAGCCGGCGTCGACACGTCGTTCCTGGTCGAGATCCCCGGTGCCCGCACCACGACGAAGTCGCGCGTGGTCGGCGGTGACCGCGTGGTGGTCCGGGTCGACGAGCTGGCTGCGACCCCGACCGCCGAGCACGGCGAACGCCTCGCCCGCTCGGTGGCCCGTGCCGTCCGGTGCGCCGACGCCGCCGTGGTGTGCGACTACGGCCTGGGCGTCCGCGCCGAGGACGTCGTGCCGATGCTCGACCGTGACCGCCCCGGTGCTGTCGTCGTCGACGCGCACGACCTGACCCGCTGGGCCGCGCTGCACCCCGACCTCGTCACGCCGAACGCCGGTGAGACCGCCGCGCTGCTCGGCACCGAGCTCGGCACCGGCGCGGACCGCGTCGGCACCGTCGTCGCGGCCCGTGCCGACGTGCTCGCCCGCAGTGGGGCCCGGGCCGCGGTGGTCACGCTCGACCGCGACGGCACCGTGCTGCTCGAGCCCGGCTCCGACCAGGGGTTCCGCACGCGTGCGACGCCCGCCTCCGAGCAGCAGGCCTCCGGCGCCGGTGACACCTTCTGCGCCGCCGCGACCGTCGCCCTCGCCGTGCAGGCACCCCTGCGCGACGCCGTCGCCGTCGCCCAGGCCGCTGCCGACGTCGTCGTCCGCGAGGCCGGCACGTCCGTCTGCACCGCCGCCGCCCTGCTCGACTCGGTGACCGCTCCGGCGGCGACCGTGGTCGACCACGACGAGCTCGCCTCCGCCGTCGAGGCCGCACGGCAGGCCGGCCGACGCGTGGTCTTCACGAACGGCTGCTTCGACGTCGTGCACCGCGGGCACACCACCTACCTGCGCCAGGCCCGTGACCTGGGCGACCTGCTCGTCGTCGCCCTGAACGACGACGACTCGGTGCGCCGGCTGAAGGGCCCGGAGCGGCCGATCAACCCGGCCGAGGACCGCGCCGGCGTGCTCGCCGCGCTGGCCTGCGTCGACCTGGTCACGGTGTTCGCAACGGACACCCCCATCCCGCTCATCGAACGGTTGCGCCCCGAGGTCTACGTCAAGGGCGGGGACTACTCCCCCGAGATGCTGACCGAGACCGAGGTCGTGCGCGGCTACGGCGGCGAGGTCGTCATGGTCGACTACGTGCCCGAGCACTCCACCAGCGCCGTCGTGCGCCGGATCCGCGAAGCCGCTGCGCGGCCCGAACCGGACCCGGCACCGTGACCGCCCGCTGGTCCGGGTCCTGGGCGAAGGCCCCCGATCCAGCGGACACGAGCACGGTCGACGTCGACGTGCTCATCCCGACCGTCGGCAGGCCGGCCGAGCTCGCCACGACGCTCGCCGGCCTCGCCGCCCAGACCGAGGTCGACCTGCGCGTCGTGCTGAGCGACCAGTCCGCGGACGGAGACGCCGCCAGCGCGCCGGCGGTCGCCGCGATGCTCCGCGTCCTGGAGGCGCAGGGCCGGCCCGTCACGCTCCTCACCCACCCGGAACGGCGTGGCCTGGCAGAGCACCGGCAGTTCCTGCTCGACCACGCCCAGGCACCTGCGGTGCTGTTCCTCGACGACGACGTCTGGCTCGAGCCGGGGTCGATCGCGCGGATGCTCGACGCGCTGCGCACCCTGGGCTGCGGGTTCGTCGGCAGCGCCGTGCAGGGCCTGTCGTACCTGCAGGACCGCCGTCCGCACGAGACCTCAGTGTTCGAACGGTGGGACGGCCCCGTCGTGCCCGAGGTGGTGCGCCGCGGCACCCCCGGCTTCGACCGCTGGTCACTGCACAACGCCGCGAACCCGACGCACGTCGCCGCCGACCTCGACCTGCACCCCGGCGAGTGGGTGCCCTACCGCGTCGCGTGGGTCGGTGCCTGCGCGCTGTACGACCGCCGTGCGCTCGAGGAGGTCGGCGGCTTCCGGTTCTGGGACACCCTGCCGCCCGAGCACGCCGGCGAGGACGTCGTGGCACAGTGGCGGGTGATGGAACGCTTCGGTGGTGCGGGCATCATGCCCTCGGGGGCCGTGCACCTGGAGGCCCCGACCACCGTCGTCGACCGCCGTGTGGACGCACCCGACGTGGTCTTCGCGGACGGGAACGTCATACCGCGGTAGGGGGTGGTCGAGACCGCCGCGGGATGGCCGCGGCGCGTCGGCTCCGTAGCGTCGTCCTCGTCGGCGAGTTCCGTCGGCGGGAGGGAGCACCCCGTGTTCGACCAGATCACCCCGCTCGTCGTCGAGCTGGCCGCGAGCCCGCTCGTCTACGTCGTCCTCTTCGTACTGTGCCTGGTGGACGGCTTCTTCCCGCCGGTGCCGAGCGAGTCCGCCCTGGTCGCGATCGCCGCGATCGCCGCGACGTCCGGACAGCCCGTCCTCGCCGTGGTGCTCGTCGCCGCCGCCCTCGGAGCGATCGCCGGCGACTCGATCGCGTACTGGATCGGACGCCGGATCGGGTTCGCCCGGCTGGCCCGGTCGAAGCGACCACGGATCGCGGCGGCCTTCGCGTTCGCCGAGCGGCAGATGCAGCGCCGCTCCGCCAGCCTCATCCTGACCGGGCGCTTCATCCCGGTCGGCCGGGTCGCGGTCAACATGACCGCCGGCGCGACCCGGCTGTCCTACCGCCGGTTCCTGGCGATCAGCGCGATCGCGGGGCTGGCGTGGTCGGCGGTGTCGATCGGGATCGCCCTGGCCGCGTCGAGCGTGCTGCACGAACCGATCGTCGCGGCCCTGGTGTCGATGGTGGTCGCCGCCGGGCTCGGGATCGCGGTCGACCGGGTGCTCGGTACCATCAGCCGCAGGCGCGAAGCCCGCGAAGCCCGCGCCGCAGCCGCAGCCACAGCCACCACAGCCACACCCGCCACAGCCACCGCCATCGCCATCGCCCCCGAACCCTGCCTCGCCCGAACCGGAGAGACCGCCCGCCCGTGACCGTCGTCCCGAAGCCCCGACCCACCTGGGTCCGGCCAGCCGTGCAGATCGGCTTCGTCGTCGTCGCGGTGTCCCTGTTCGCCGTCGCCGCACCCGTGACCGCCGTGTTCTACGGCGTCCCCGTGCCGCTCGCGTTGCTCGTGACCGCCGTCCTTTCGGCGAGCATCGGCCTCGCACCGCTCTTCCCCCGCACGGCGTCGGGCGCGCACCTCGTCGCCCTCGCCGGCCTCGGGGTCCTGACTGCACCCGGCACCATCGGGCCCTGGCCGGTCTCGGTCACGAGCATCGTCGGCCTCAGCGTGCTGCTCGTCGTGCTGGGTGTCCGCACCACCTGGCGGCTCACCGCGGTGGTCTGGGTCGCGGCGACGCTGCTCACCCTGCTGCTCATCGGCGTGACGCCCGACCGGTGGGGGCAGGTCGACGTCTGGGCGACGAGCTTCGTGGTGAGCGCCGGCGACACCCTCGTCGTGGCCGCCGCTGCGGTCGTCATCGGGCAGCGCCGGACCGTGCGCGAGGAACTCGCCGCCGCCCGCCGCGACACCGAGCTCGAGCAGGCCCGACGCCGGACGGTCGAGGAGCGCTCCCGGATCGCCCGTGAGCTCCACGACGTCGTCGCCCACAGCATGTCCGTCGTGCACATGCAGGCCGAGTCCGCCCCGTACCGCGTCGCGGACCTGCCGCCGGACGCCCGCACCGAGTTCGCCGCGATCGCCGAGACCTCGCGCACGGCCCTGCGGGAGATGCGGCAGCTGCTCGGCACCCTGCGTGGCGACGCCGACGCCGAGCGTGCGCCGCAGCCGCGGCTCGCCGACCTGCCCGCACTGGTGCAGGCCACCCGCGCGGCCGGCATCCCCGTCGAGCTCCGACTCGACGAGGGGCTCGACCCGGACCTCGAGGACGTCGACCGGCTCGCACAGCTCACCGTGTACCGGGTCGTGCAGGAGGCGCTCGGCAACGTCGCCCGGCACGCGCCCGGTGCGACCACAGTCGTGACGGTCGGGAGGCACGGGTCGGCCCTCACGGTCGAGGTCGCCAACGCCGCGCCACCGGCCGGCAGCGTGCCCGGTGCGCCGCCGGACGACGGCGGCTTCGGTCTGGCGGGCATGCGCGAGCGGGTCGCCGCGCTCCGCGGCACCATCGACCACGGACCGGACCCGGACGGCGGCTTCCGCGTCGCCGTCAGTCTGCCCACCCGGCCCACCGCGACCACGTCGCAGCCGACGGCCGACGGGGCAAGCCGATGACGCGGGTGATGGTGGTCGACGACCAGCAGATGTTCCGTGTCGGACTGCGGGCGATCCTCCAGGCCCAGGACGACGTCGAGGTCGTCGGCGAGGCCGCGAGCGGTGCCGAGGCGGTCGTGATGGCGATCCGGCTCCGGCCGGACGTGATCCTGATGGACGTCCGGATGCCGGAGCTCGACGGGATCGAGGCGACCCGGCGGATCACCGCGGCGCCCGCGGAGTCGCCCGTCCGCGTGGTGATGCTCACGACGTTCGACATCGACGACTACGTGTTCGACGCGCTCCGTGCCGGGGCGAGCGGGTTCCTGCTCAAGGACGCGAGCGCCGAGGAGCTCGTGCAGGCCGTGCGGACGGTCGCAGCCGGCGACTCCCTGCTCGCACCGCGGGTGACCCGGCACCTCGTCGAGGCCTTCGTCGCCGGTCCGCAGCCGGCGGCCCCGCGGACCGAGGTGCTCGACGTGCTGACCGACCGGGAGCGTGACGTGTTCCTGCTGATGGCGCGGGGGCGGTCGAACGGCGAGATCGCGGCGGAGCTGTTCATCGCCGAGCAGACCGTCAAGACCCACGTCGGCCGGGTCCTGGCGAAGCTGCAGCTGCGGGACCGGGTGCACGCCGTCGTGCTGGCGTACGAGAGCGGGCTGGTCACGCCGTCCGCGTGAGGTGCGGGCCCGGAGCGCGACCCGAGACGGACGGGAGGCCCGGTGCCAGCTGGCACCGGGCCTCCCGTCAGCGGTGTGGTCGCGACTCAGGCGGCGAGGTGCGCCTGCAGGAACCAGCGGTCCTTGGTCAGCGCGCGCTCGATCTCGATCGCGACGTCCTGGCTGTTGAGGTCGACCTCGTCGAGGCCGTCGACCGCACGGCGGACCTGCAGCAGCGCGGCGTCGATCTGGGCGATCACCTCGGTGACGGTGACGTCGGAGTTCTGGAAGCCCTGCGACAGCGGCGGCAGGGTGGTGTTCGCGGCGACGGTCGCGATGCGCGAGTCGACCGGCAGGCCGAGGGCGACGATGCGCTCCGCAGCCTTGTCCGCGTAGTCCTGCGCGTGCTCGACGACCTCGTCGAGGAGCTCGTGCACGCCGACGAAGTTGCGGCCACGGACGTGCCAGTGGGCCTGCTTGCCGTTGACGACGAGTGCCTCGAGGTCGATGACGACGGGCGCGAGGAACTGGGCGACCCCGGCTGCGAGCTCCGGCGTGGTCGAGAACGGGGACGTGGTGCTCGGGGTGGTGGTGCTGCTCTGCGTGGTCATGGCACAACCATGCCCCCGTCTTTTGCACATTGCAAGGAAGAGCAGGCTGCCCTTACCCGCCGTACTCGACCTGGACCTGCTGGCCGGCGTCGGTGAGCTCGAGCTGCACCATGGACCGAGCGCGCTCGATCCACGGGCTGTCCGCGCACCCGATCCACACCGAGGTGCGGGGCTCGCAGCCCGTCACGCACCACTCGGCGGCCCAGCCGGTCAGGGCGTGTGCGAGGGCTTCGCCGTGGTCCGCGAAGACCAGCGGAGCGACGGCCGAGCTGCGGGCGCTCCGGACCAGCCAGGTCACGGTGACGCGCGGCGGAGCCGGCAGGATGCGGATCTGCTCGTCGAGGGCGACCTCGACGAAGACCTGCCCGTACGCGTTCTCGGGGAGTTCCTCGAGCTGGCGGTGGATCTCGACGAGGTCCTCGGCACCGCCCGCGATGAGGATGCGTTCGCTGGGCTGTCGCCGGGTCCGTGCCATGTGGCAACGGTAAGGGAAGCCTTACCTCATCACAAGGGGGAACGACCGGTTCCGGCGATGTCCACAGCGGGCACACCGAGTTCGTGCGACAGGAACCGCCACATCCACGACAGGGCGACCGTGTTCGTCAGGCCGGGCACGCCCTGGGCGATCTGGGTCGCGACGCCGTCGCTGTACGCGGCGAGCTGCAGCGCGACGGTGTCGGCGTCGACGGGGTCGCCGCCGTCGCTGGAGGTGCCCTGGCGCGTGCCACCGAACACCCCGGCGTCCACCCCGCGCCGGATGACCCGCACCAGGCAGGCCTCCCAGACGCGGATGCGTTCGGCGTACTCGGCAGCGACCTCGGGCCGTCGCACCACCGCGGTCCAGTAGTCGGACCAGATCCGCCAGTGCTGCCGGACCTGCTCGGTGTCGCCGAACAGCGGGGCGACGAGCATCCGCAGCCCCACCAGCACGTCGGGTTCGGCGTCGACCGCCGCGACGATGGCGCCGTAGAAGCGCTCCGTCTCGAGCACCACGACCTCGTTGAGGATCTCCGCGACACTGCCGAAGTGGTACGTCACGGTGCCGACGGAGACGCCGGCCTCGGCCGCGATGTCGCGCAGTCCGGTGGCACCGACACCGTTCCGGACGATCACCGCGCGGGCGGCCTCGACGATCATCGCGCGTCGGACCTCCGGCCGCTGCCGGACGCGTGCCGCCGCGGTCACGCCGAGGTCCGTGGGACGTCGTCGACGAAGGTCCGCTCGGTGACGAGCACCTCGGGTTCGTCGGGTCCGCCGTCGCGGGCCCAGGCGCGCACGGTGTTGACGACGTGGAAGGTGTCGGCGTCGGCGGTGACCTCGGACGTCGTCTCGAGGCGCGCGGCCCACTCCGGCTTCGTCAGCCCGATTGCCCAGCGGGAACTCGCCCGTGCGCTGGTCGGGTCGTCGGAGCGGATCCGGTACGTCTCGCGGGCGTCCTCGGTGAACACCAGGCCGTCCGGGTAGACGCGCCCGCCGCCGTACCCGGGGTCGACGTCGAGCGTCCACTCCCCCGTCTCGACGTCGTGCGTCACCGTGCGCTGCGGCAGCGGGTCGGCCGGCGCGACGCGCTCGATCACGAGGGGCTCGGACCGTTCGGGCTCGGCGAAGGCCACCCCGTCGTCGGTCTCCCGGGTCCAGGTGGGCAGGGTGACGCTCGAGGCGGTCGGGTCGATCGTCACGGTGGCCTCGACGCCGTGCGGCCACACCCACGGCCAGTACGACGACGAGACCGCGATGCGCAGCCGGTGGCCGGCGGCGAACCGGTGTCCGGTCGAGACCAGGCGCACGGGCAGGTCGGCGGGCGTCCCGGGCACGAGCACGTCGTCGCGGTCCATCCCGTCGCGCTTCGCGGCGTTCAGCACCCCGCGCGTGACGAGCGTCGACGAGCCGTCCGGTGCGACGTCGCAGAGCCGCACGGTCAGGGTGGCCCGGGGCTGGTCGCTCGTGACGGACAGCCGCACGAGCACGTTGCCGAGCAGGTCGAACGCCTTGCCGACGGGCAGGTCGAAGGTGACCGACCGGCCGTCCTCGGCGCGCTGGTCCGTCGGCAGGTCGGTGGCGTTGCCGAACGGGAAGAACCGACCGGCGTCCACCCCGGTGTGCTGCGGCGACCGCACGACGACCGGCCCGAGGTCACCGCCGCGCAGGGCGGCCAGGGGCAGGACACGCTCGTGGGTCGCGGCGGAGGGCCACGCCTCGGCACCGATCCAGCGACCGCGGCGGCCGGCGTAGTAGGGCGCGGGGGCTTCGCCCTCGTTGATCCAGGCCCGCAGTGCGGGGTCGTCCTCGACGCCGGTGTCGACCCCGCGCAGCCAGCGGTCCCACCACCGCAGGGTCTCCTGCAGGAACCCGATCGACGGCCCCGGCGCGAGCCCACGGTCCGGGTACTGGTGCGACCACGGGCCGACGATGCCCTTCACGGGGGCGCTGACGTGGTCGACGAGCCGGAGCACGGCGTCCCGGTACGGGTCCGCCCACCCGCCGACCGCGAGCACCGCGGCGCGGATGCCGTCGTAGTCCTCGGCCGCGCTGCCGTGCCGCCAGTAGTCGTCGCGCTCCTGGTGCGCCAGCCACACCGGCGTCATCGGGCGGTTCGCCTCGAGGCGTTCCCGCCAGCGGTCCATCCACCCGGCGCCGACGACCTCGGGCCGGGGCGGCCGGGAGTTGAAGGCGAACATGGTCGCGCCCCAGGCCGCCATGTCGATGCCGAGCACGGCGCCGCCGACGTAGTGCACATCGTTGTCGTACCGGTCGTCCGTCGAGCAGACCGTCACGATGGCCTTGAGCGCGGCGGGTGCCCGGGCCGCGAGCTGCAGCGCGTTGAAGCCGCCCCACGAGATGCCGAACATGCCGACGGCGCCGGTCGACCACGGTTGCTCGGCGAGCCAGGCGATCACGGCCTCGCCGTCGAGCAGCTCCTGCTCGCTGTACTCGTCGTCGAAGAACCCGTCGGACGACCCGGTGCCGCGGATGTCGACCCGCACCGAGGCGTACCCGTGCCGGGCGTACCAGGGGTGCCGCTCCGAGTCGCGCGGTGCGGTCCAGTCGTCGAGCCGGTACGGCAGGTACTCGAGCAGCACCGGCGTCGGGTCGCTGGGCGCACCCGACTGCGTCGGCGACTGCGACGGCGCCCAGATCCGGGCGTGCAGCCGCACACCGTCGGGCATCGGGATCCACTCGTCGCGGACCGTCACGCCCGCGGGCAGCGAGCCGGGGTCGCCGATGGCGGTGAAGGTCGTGGCGGCGGTGCCGTGGTCGGTGCCGTCGTCGGTCGTCATGCGTCCTCCCAGTTGCGGGTGCGGTGTCCGTCGCCGTGGTCGGTCCAGCCGTCGGCGTGCCGCCAGTGCGGCACCCCGTCACCGACGTCGGGCAGGGTCGTGCTGCCGGGTTCGAGCGTCGCCGCGAGCAGCGTCGACGTGTACGGGTGGTTCGGGCCGGTGAACACCCGCTCGGTCGGTCCGATCTCGACGATCCGCCCACCGGTCATCACCGCGACCCGGTCCGCGACACCCCGCACCACCGCGAGGTCGTGGCTGATGAACAGGCAGGCGAGGCCGCGCTCGCGCTGCAGGTCGGCCAGCAGCGCGAGGATCCCCGCCTGCACCTGCACGTCGAGCGCGGTGGTGATCTCGTCGGCGATCACGAGCGACGGCTCGGCCGCGAGTGCGCGCGCGATCCCGACGCGCTGCCGCTGCCCACCGGACAGCTGCGCGGGCAGCCGGTCGGCGAACTCCGGCCCGAGCCCGACCTGGCTGAGCAGGGCGCCCACGCGCTCGCGCGAGGACGAGCCGCTGAACAACCGGAGCGGCCTCGCGACGGCTGCGCCCACGGTGCGCCGCGGGTTGAGCGACGTGTCCGCGTTCTGGAACACGAGCTGCACCGCGCGCCGCAGGGCGGGCGCGCGGCCGGCGATCGGCTCGCGCAGGTCGCCGCTCGTCGTGCCGTCGTCGTACGTGAACGTCCCCGACTCGGCCGGCACCAGGCCGGCCAGCGCCGTCGCGAGCGTCGACTTGCCGCTGCCGGACTCGCCGACGACGGCAAGCGTCTCGTGCGCGGCGATCGTGAACGAGACGCCGTCGACGGCGGCCGGCAGGCCGCGGCCGTAGCGGATCACCAGGTCATCCGCGGTCACCACGGGGCGGGCTGCGCGCTCGGGAGGCGCGGTGCCGGTGGCCGTGGAGCCGACCGTCACGGGGACGGTCGCGTCCAGGGCGTCGCGATCCGCTCCTCCAGGCCGTCGCCCGTCCGGCACCGCGGCCAGCAGGGCGCGCGTGTACTCGTGCTGCGGCGCGGCGAAGAGCGCCGCGGTGGCGGCGTGCTCGACGACCTCGCCGTCGCGCATCACGGCGATCTCGTCCGCCATGGCGGACACCACCCCGAGGTCGTGGCTGACGAGCAGGACGGCCATGCCGAGCTGCCGACCGAGGTCGGCGACCAGGTCGAGGACCGCGGCCTGCGTGACGACGTCGAGGGCGGTGGTCGGCTCGTCGAGGACGAGCACGCGCGGCCGGGCGGCGACGGCCATCGCGATGGCGATGCGCTGCTGCTGCCCGCCGGACAACTGGTGCGGGTACCGGCGGACGATCCCGTCGGGGTCCGGCAGCCGGACCAGCCGGACCAGCTCGGCGACGCGTTCGGGGCCGTCGGGCTCGCCGTGGGCGCGGAGGGCCTCGCGGATCTGTTCGCCGACGCGCATCGACGGGGTGAGCGCCTGTCCGGCGTTCTGGGCGACGACCGAGGCGGTGCCGCCGCGGAGCGCCCGGCGGCCGGCCGGCGACAGGGCGAACACGTCGGCACCGTCGACGCGGACCGTCCCGCCGTCGATCGCCGACCCGGCGCGCAGGTGTGCGAGGAGCGTCCGCGCGACGGTCGACTTGCCGCTGCCGGACTCGCCGACCAGGCCGAGGGTGCGACCGGCCTCGATCGCGAACGAGACACTCCGGACGACGGGGACCCGTCGCTTGCCGGCGGCGTACGAGATGGACAGGTCGTCGACGCGGACGACCGCGTCGGGCACGGTCGTCGTCGCGGCGGACGTCGTGCCGGTGTCGGTGCGGGTCATGCGCTGACTCCCTGCTTGGCGCGGTCGACGCCGAGCGACTTGCTCAGGCCGTCGGCCGCGAGGTTCAGTCCGATCACCAGCGTGGCGAGCGCCACGATCGGGGCGAGGGTGCCGAGCGGCACCACGGTGAGCGCGGTGCGGTTCTCCTGCACCATCAGGCCCCAGTCCGGGGTCGGCGGGTTCGCGCCGAAGCCCAGGAAGGACAGCGACGCGACGAGCAGCACGATCCACGAGGCCCGCATCGCGTACTCGACGAGCACGACGTCGAGCACGTTCGGCAGGATCTCGCGGAACACGATCGACAGCGGCCGCTCGCCCCGGGCGCGGGCAGCGGTGACGTAGTCCTGGGTGATCACGGTGCGGGCGGCGCCGCGGACGACCCGGGTCACCGCGGGGGCGTAGACGACCGTGACGGCGAGGACGATGACCCAGAGGCCGGCGTCGAAGACCGTCACGACGACCAGGAGCGCGAGGATCGACGGCACGCTGAGCAGGGCGTCGACGACGCGCATGACGACCTCGTCGAACCAGTTGTCGGCGTAGGCCGTGACGCAGCCGAGCACCGTGCCGACCGCGACGGCGATCGTGGTGGCCAGGAAGGTCACGGACAGCGCGTACCGGCCGCCGTTCAGGGTGCGGGAGAGGACGTCACGCCCGTACTGGTCGGTGCCGAGCCAGTGCGTCCACGTCGGACCGGCGAGCACGTCGCCGGCGTTCGTGGCGACCGGGTCGTGCCCGGCGATGACCGGCGCGAGCAGGGCGAGGACGACGTGCAGGGCGATGAGGCCGAGGCCGATGCTCAGCGCCGTCGACCCGCGCAGGGGTGCGAGCGCGCCGGCGAGCACGTCGCGTCCGACGCGGCGGCGGGGTGCGGTGGCGGTCATGCGGCGGCCTTCCTGGTGCTGCGGGCGCTGCGGGTGCGCGTGCGCGGTCGTCGCTGGCGGGTCCGCAGCTTCGGGTCGAGTGCGAGCGCGACGAGGTCGGCGGCCAGGTTGCACACGACGTAGATCAGGGCGCTCAGCAGGGCGATCGCCTCGATGGTGGGCAGGTCGCGGTTGAACACCGACTCGAGCATGAGCTTGCCCATCCCCGGGTAGTTGAAGACGTTCTCGACCACCACGACACCGCCGAGCAGCCACGCGACGTTGAGCGCGACGACGTTGAGCGTCGGGAGCAGGGCGCTCGGGACCGCGTGCTTCCAGACCACCCGGCGCATCGTCAGGCCCTTGAGCTCGGCCGTCGTGACGAACTCCGACGCCATCACGTCGATGGTCGACGAGCGGGCCGTCCGCACGATGTAGGCGGCCATCGCGAGCGTCAGCACGATGATCGGCAGCCAGATGGTGGGCAGCAGCTCGGCGACGGTGGCGTCGCTCCCCCGCAGCACGACGGCGGGGAAGACCGGCAGGCCGATCGCGAACAGCAGCACCAGGACGGTGGCGACCATGAACTCCGGCACGCTCATCACGACCAGGCTGACGATCGAGATCACCTTGTCGCTCGGACGGCCGCGGCGGACACCGGCGACGACACCGAGCGTCAGGGACACCGTGACGCCGACGAGCATCGCGGGCACGGCGATGAGCATGCTGTTCCGGAAGGCCGTGAACAGCGTCGGGGCGACCGGTTCGCCGCTGACGAGCGAGGTGCCGAAGTCGCCGTGCACGGCGCCGCCGAGCCACTGCAGGTAGCGGAGCCAGACGTTCTGGTCGAGGCCGAGGGTCTCGCGCAGTTGCTTGACGGCGTCGGGGGTGGCGTTCTGCCCGAGCAGTTGCTGGGCGACGTCACCGGGGAGCGCCTGCACCGCGAGGAACACGAAGAGCGAGGCGAGCACCACCGTCAGCACGGCGATGCCGACGCGGCGGAGGACGGGGACGAGGACGTCCGACGGCGTGTTCGTGGTCGTCATCGGCGCAGTCCGATCCGCAGGTAGTCGAACTCGAAGCCGTACTCCGAGTAGTTCACGACGTCGCGGGACAACCCCACGAGCCGGTCGCCGAACATCGGCGTCATGTCGGCACCGTCCTCGACGACGAGCCGCTGGGCGTCCTGGTACAGGGTGAGCCGCTTGGCGTCGTCCATCTCGGCACGGGCGTCGTCGAGCAGCCCGTCGAAGGTCTCGTTCGACCAGGCGCTCTCGTTGTACGACGACCCCGAGCGGAAGATCTGGTTGAGCAGCTGGTCGATCGGCCGCCCCGTGAACCAGTAGCTCACCATGAGCGGCTTCTGCATCCAGATCTGCGTGTAGTACGAGTCCGAACTCGCGTTGCGGACGGTCAGACGGATGCCCGCGTCGGCGACGGCGTCGCGGTAGGCGACGGCCATCGGGGTGAACACCGACTCGTAGCTCGACGTGTAGATCGCGGCGCGGAAGTCCTCGCGCCCGGCCTGCTTGAGCAGCGCCCGGGCCTTGTCCGGGTCGTACTCGCGGTGGTCGTCGACGAACGCGGCGAGCTGCGGCGGCACGGGGTTGTCCCAACCCGCCGAACCGGTCCCCTGCAGCGCGGTGTCGACGATCTTCCGGGGGTCGTAGGCGAGCTTCATCGCCTGGCGCACCCGCGGGTCGCTGAACTCGTCGCTCGTGGCGAGCATCGGGATCGTGTACCACTGGGCGTTCTTCGACCGGGCGACGGTGGCGCGGTCGGACGCCGACACGACCCGGGCGGTCGCGAAGTCCAGGTTGGTCTGCGAGATGAGGTCGATCTGCCCGGCGAGCAGGGCGTTCACCCGCGCGGTGGTGTCCTGGATCGAGTAGAAGTCGATGCCGTCGAGCGCCGGGCGGCCGGCGAAGTGGTCCGCGAACGCCTCGACGCTGCCGGCACCCGCGGGGGTGAACGACGACAGCCGGAACGGCCCCGTCCCGATCCCGGTGCGGCCGATGTCGGCGATGGCGTCTGCCGGCACGATGTAGCACTGGTACGCGGTGAGCAGCGAGGGGAACTCGGCGTTCGGCTTCGTCAGCGAGAAGCGCAGCGTGTACGGGTCGACGGCGCGCATCGAGTCGGCGTCCATGACCTCGCCGAGCACGCCGGCCTGCGGGCTGCCGGTCTTCTCGTCGAGGATGTGCCGGATGCTCGCGATGGCGTCGTCGGCGGTGAAGCGGGAGCCGTCGTGGAAGGTCACGCCCCGGCGGAGCGCGAAGGTCCACTCGGTGCCGTCGGCGTTCGCGGACCACTCCTCGGCCAGGTCCGGCACCGGGGTGCCCTGCTGGTCGAGCTTGACGAGCCGGTTGTACAGCGCGCCGAGGTACTCGTAGGCCGACAGCGAGCTCGCGGAGTCGAGGGTCTCGGCGGCGGACGCGGCGGGCCGCGCGATGCGCAGGCGTCCGCCGCGACGGGCGACGCCGGTGGCCGCGGCCTCGGGGATCGTGGGGGTGCCGGCGGACGCGCCGGAGCTGCACCCGGCGAGCGTGAGCAGGCCGAGGCCGGCCAGACCGGCGGCGCCGGTGATGAGCGCCCGACGGCTCGGACCGTGGGCATTGCGGGGTTCGGGGACGATGGGCTGCATTCGGGGTGACCCCTCCTGTAATCGTTCCGGTGAACGATAGAGGTCCTCGGCCGATCCCCCAAGCTCGCTCCTGACGCGCGGATCACCACCGCGTCCGACCCGATCGGCGAGCCCGCGCGGATCCGCCGCCGCGCACGACCGTTCCGTCCACGGGTGGAACGTTTACCAACCCGTTACACGGCACCGCCCGGCACACGGCATGATCGGGAACGCACCGACGTCCCCGAGGAGGACCATGGCCACGTTCACCCGCGGGTTCGGCGGTCGCCGCGACGACCGCGACGACACCCGCATCCCGCCCGGTCAGACCCTGGTCCGCGACTGGCCCGTCCTGTCCGCCGGGGCGACGCCCGACATCGAGCCGACCGACTGGGCCTTCTCGATCCGCACCGAGTCCGGCCTGCACCAGTGGACCTGGGACGAGGTGCACGCACTCGGCGTCGAGGACGTCACCGTCGACATCCACTGCGTCACGCACTGGACCAAGCTCGACATGCCGTGGCGGGGTGTCCCGCTCGACCGCCTGTTCGAGGACGTCGAGACCGAACTCGACTACTGCATGGTGCACAGCCACGGCGGCTACACGACCAACGTCCCGCTCGACGAGCTGCTCGACGGCAAGTCCTGGATCGCGTTCGAGGCCGACGGCGAGCCCCTGACGCCCGAGCACGGTGGGCCCGCCCGCCTGCTGGTCCCCCACCTGTACTTCTGGAAGAGCGCCAAGTGGGTGCGCGGCATCGTCATGCAGTCCGACGACGAGCCCGGCTTCTGGGAGAACGCGGGCTACAACCTGCACGGCGACCCGTGGAAGGAAGAGCGGTACTGGTGACGCTCCCCGACACCGGCCTGGAGGCACGGATCACCCCCTCCGCTCGTCCCGCAACCCGCAGGCGGCCGGCCTGGCACGCCGCCATCGTCGCGTCGGTCGGCCGCGAGACGACGAACGCGCGCCGGATCGTCCTCGACGTCCCCACCTGGCCGGGCAACGACCCCGGGCAGCACCTGGACCTGCGACTGACAGCCGAGGACGGCTACCAGGCACAGCGCTCGTACTCCATCGCGTCGGCCGGCCCCGCGACCGACGTCGTGCTCGCGGTCGACCGGGTGGACGGCGGCGAGGTCTCGCCGTTCCTCGTCGACGCCGTCGAGGTCGGCGACGCGCTCGAGGTCCACGGGCCCCTTGGTGGCTGGTTCGTCTGGCGGCCGGGCGAGTCCACCCGTCCGGTGCAGCTCATCGCCGGCGGCTCCGGCATCGTGCCGCTCGTCGCGATGGTGACCGCGCACGCCGAGGCGGACGACCCGGCGCCCTTCCGGCTCCTCGCGGCCGTCCGCACACCGGACGACGTGTTCTTCCGTGCGGAACTCGACCAGGCGCTCGCGAGCCGGGCACCGCTCGAGGTGACCCACGTGTACAGCCGCACCGCGCCTCCAGGCTCGACCGTGCCGGCCGGTCGGCTGACGCGGGACGCGCTCGCTGCCGCGGTGTTCCCGCCGGACGCGGGCGCCCTGGTCTACGTGTGCGGGTCGACGCCGTTCGTCGAGCAGGTGCTGCGCTGGCTCACCGAGCTCGGGCACGACACCAGCGACGTTCGCGCCGAACGGTTCGGGGGCAACTGATGGTCGTCGTGGACGGCAACGCGCTGGCGGGGACGCTGGCCGACAGCCTGGGGCCCGAGCCGACCGTGGTCGCCCTGCGCTGCGCCGGGTGCGGGTCGCTCGGGGTGCTCGGGCAGACCACCGTCCACCGCACCGCCATGGGGTCGGTGGCGCGCTGCCGCGGGTGCGACACGGTGCTCGTCACGGTCGTGGAATCCGGGGCCCGGCGGTGGGTCGGGTTGCCCGGCGCCCGCACGATGTCGGCGCCAATACCAGACGGCATCGAGTAGCACAAGGCTTGCGCGGCGGGTCGTGCGGGTTCCTTGCGGGTTCCCGCAACCGTGGATCCGGTGCCCACCCGAACGGGGGACGGCTCCGGATACATCCTCGGAACTGCGCCGGGCCACCCACTCGGCGCGTGCCAGTGGGGGCAGGGTCGCCTCCGCGCCCGGTGGGCGCGGGTACCCGAAGCCTGCGCCCGCTGGGCCCCCATGCCTCCGGTGCTGCGACGCCCCCGAACGACGGAACCCCCGCCGCTCTTCCGAGCGACGGGGGTTCCGGTCTTCCTGTTCTGAGCGGATGACGAGATTCGAACTCGCGACCCTCACCTTGGCAAGGTGATGCGCTACCACTGCGCCACATCCGCATTCACACGCCGTCCTGGCCGTGCGGAGATGACTCTACCCGAAGAAGGGCGGCATCACCGGTTCCGGTGAAGGTTCCGGGCGTGTCCGGCGCGGCGCGGGCGGTCCGTCAGGTCGACGGAGTTCGATCGGACCATGAGCTACGTGCACGACAATCCCGGCGGGACCGAGGCCCACGGCGTCGACCTGGTCGACGGCGACGCCCCCGCGATCCGGATCCTGGTGCACGGCGACCTGCCGACCACGATCGAGCACGAGGGTCGCACCTGGCTCGCGACGGGCGACGCCCACGACGCCGGCGACGACGACACCCCGCCGATCGCGATCTACCGCCCGGTCTGAGCCGACCCAGGGCGGCCCGGTCAGTGACCGCGGACGTCACCCGTCAGGATCGCGTGCTCGACACCCGCTGACAGCTCGTCGTGCAGGGCGTCCGCGAAGAACTCGCCAGCACCGAGGCTGATGAGGTGCGCGACCGCGGCCTCGGCGGCCGGGAACCCGGGCTCCCACTCGTCGTGCAGGAACGCGCGGACGTGTCCGGACTCGTGCACGACGACCACGCCGATGTGCTCGTGCCGGGTGCCGTCCTCGAGCACGGCGTCGAAGACGATCGGCTCGGTGTCCTCACCGAGTTCCTCGAGCAGGACGGTGCCGGTGCCCGGCCACTCCGTCCGGTACGGCGGCAGGTCGGGTGCGTGCAGGTGCCCGGCGAGCTCGTCCGACGCCGACTCGATGTGTCCGGTGGACAGGTACTCGTCGACGACGTCGTGGATGCGGGCGTGCAGGTCCGGCTCGTACTGCCACCAGCGCTGGTGCACGGTGCGCAGCCACTCCTGGGTCGCGGCGTCGGCCGAGGCCGAGATCCCCACGAGCTGCGGTGCGGTGCCGGGCGAACCGACGACCTCGAGCTGTTCGTCGTGCGTCTCCACCGTGATCGACCCGGTGGTCTCGTCCGGGTGCACGCCGTGGACGTCCTCGGGCGCGGCGGCCCAGATGCTGGCGGGGAGCTTCGGCGGCAGGTCGAACGGCACCGCGATCGCGGGTTGCGTCATCGCGTGGTCGATCGCGTCGCCGAGGTGCACCTCGTCCGCCCGGGACCCCATCACGATGCCACCGGCCGGCGGCGCGAGCGACAGGTGTTCCAGGTCGTCCGGCGCGGCGTTCATGGAGGTGAGCACCGCGGTGTCGGCCCACTGCACGAACCCGCCGGCGGAACGGTCGTCCTCGCCGAACGGCACGTCCCACACCGTCGGGTCCGTGAGCACCCACGATGCGGTGCGACCGGCCGGACCGTGGCGGACCGCGTCGACGATCGCCGGCACCAGTCCGGGCAGCGCTCGGTAGGCGGGACGGACCGTGAGCCGGTCGACGGCGAGCAGGTCGGGCTTGCCGAGCATCTCGGCGGCGTGGGTCTGCAGCGAGAAGAACGTCTCCCCCGTCGCGTCCTGCGCGGCGACGGCGGACGCGAAGGACCCCGCGACGTCGGAGACCTGGTAGCCGAGCACCAGGGCCTCGAGCGACTCCGGTGCACGGCTCGTGAAGGCGGTGACCTCGGCGACGGAGACCGCCTCGGTCTCGTCGTCGTCGGTGATCGGGACGCGGACGTCGATCACCCACCGGTCGACGTCCTGCCCGGGGTAGGCGTCACCGTCCTCGTCCGAGATCGTGATGTGCACCAGGCGCAGGGAACCGTCCCAGGCGTCGTGGACGTGCTGGGCGATGGCGGCATCGGGGTCGTCGTTCACGGACGCAACGGTACCGGTGCGGAGGGCCCCGACCGGAGCCGCGTGCCCGAGGAAGCGTAGGCGGAGCACGACGGGCACCGCGTCAGCAGGTCGTGGGTGCAGTCGATCACGTGCTCGAGGAACCGCTCGGCATCGGCCAGCTGGTCACGCTGCGCCCGGATCTGGCGGAGACGCTCGGTGATCACGCCGGACCGGTCGGGTGCACTCCGTCGGAGCACCAGCCGGATCTCCGCCAGGCTCATGCCGACGCCCTGGCAGGCCCGGACGACCTGCAGGCGACGGACGTCTTCCTCGGAGTACTCCCGGTGACCCGACGGCGCTCGATCGGGGACGACGACCCCCGTGTCGTGCCAGTGCCGCAGCACGTGGACCTCGACGCCGACCCGCCGAGCTGCTGCACCGATCCGCACCGTGCCCCGTTCGTTCCTCTTGACCTCAGGTCGACCTGAGGTCCTAGCGTGCGACCATGCTGCCACGCCGAGCGCCCCTCCCCGTACCCGTCCACCTCCCCGCCCCGGTCCCGGTCGTCGTGGAAGGCACCACCATCGCCACGAGGGTCCTCGAGCCGGCAGGACCGGCACGCGGCGACGTCGTCCTGTGCCACGGCACCCCCTGGTCGTCGGCGGTCTGGGCCGAGGTCGGCCGGGCGCTCGCGCAGGACCACCGGGTGTTCCTCTGGGACATGCCCGGGTACGGCGACTCGGACCGCGGGCCGACCGTGGACGCCACGCTCCGAGCGCAGGCGATCCGTCTCGGCGCGCTCCTCGACCGGTGGGGCCTCGACCGACCCCACCTGGTCGCACACGACGTGGGCGGCGCCGTGGCGCTCCGGGCGCACCTGCTGCACGGTGCCGAGTACGCGAGCCTGTTCCTCTGGGACGCCGTCGTGCTCGACCCCTGGGGGTCTCCGTTCTTCCGGCTGGTGGCGGAGCACCGTGACGTCTTCGACCGACTCCCCGGCGACCTGCACGCCGCCCTGGTGCGGCAGTACATCGACGGTGCCTCGGCGCGGGGCTTCTCGCCGGTGGACCTCGAGGCCCTGGCGCGGCCGTGGGCCGGCCCCGAGGGGCAGGTCGCGTTCTCACTCCAGATCGCCGCGCTGACCCCCGACGACACCCGCGCGGTCGCCGAGCTGTTGGGCTCCGTGCGGTGCCGGACCCGGATCGGGTGGGGGCGGCAGGACCCCTGGATCCCCCTGCACCAGGCCTTCGACCTGCAGACGGCGCTGCCCGGGCACCCCGAGGTCGTCGTGCTCGACGACGTCGGGCACCTCGCCCCGTGGGAGGACCCCGTCGCGGTCACGGCCGCGCTCCGGCAGTGGGTACACCGTCCGGTGGGCTCGGAGTGACCCGCACGGCGCCGTTCAGATCAGGGCGCGGGCGGCGAGCACGACGGCCGCTCCCCCGACGGTCAGCGCCGCGAGCACCGACAGCACCACCGCGACGGTGTCCCGCCGGGCCGGGGCACTCGCGCGGACGGCACCGGCGACGAGCTGCTGGGCCGCCGCCAGGGACGCCGCGCTCCCGAGCGGGCGGTCGTCCTGGTCGAACGCCAGGAACCGCTCACGCACGTGCAGCACGAGCCCCAGGCTGGTCCCGTGGTCGCGCGCCACCCAGGACTTCGGTCCCTGTTGCTCCCAGCGGACGGCGAGCATCAGGGGCCGGGGACCGGCAGGCCGGCCCGCTCCCCGTCCGGATGCGGCCAGCTGAACGCGACGACGAGCTGGACGACACCGAACACGATGAGCACGCTCCCCACCGCGGCCACCGTCACCAGCGCGCCGAGGCCCGGCAGGTTCATCACCAGGATGCCGCTCAGCACACTGAGCACGGCGAGCACCACGGTCAGCGCACGGCGGCCCACCCACGGTGCGTAGATGAGTGCGATGCCCTCGAGGATCCAGGCGAACCCGAGCAGCAGCGCCACCCACCGCGCCCCGATCGGCGGGAACACGATCGCGACGACACCGCCGGCGACCACCAGTGCCCCGAGGACCACCAGCCCGACCTGACGCCACCAGACCCGAGGGTGCACCTGGAGTCCCCGGACGACCAGCGCCGCCCCCGACACGACCAGGTAGATCCCGAAGACCCACGACACCGCGAACAGCGTCGCGTGGGGCAGGACGATCGCAGCCAGCCCGGCGAGCACGCCCACCGCGCCGACGATCCCGAACGCCCACCGGATCCGGTCGCCGCCCGGCGGAAGCGAGCCAGTCCGCTGGCCGACGTCACGTTCGTCACGCATGTCCGTCCGACCTCCCTGCAGGTCCTGACTGGTGCTGTGGTGCTGGTGGGTGCTGGCGACCTGTGATCGCCCGTGCGGTGCGTCCTGCGCACAGGACTACACCCGAAGGTGAGCACTTGTCCATGTCCCATGCGTGCGCATGAGGCACGCCTCCAGTCCCGGCGGACGAGCGCCGAGCGCTCCGTGGACGGTAGCCTGACGCGCCGGCCGACGAACCACCGGCGATCGCGACGGCAGACCAGACGGAGGACCACGGTGGCAGCACTCGGAGACGGCCGCGCCGACGGCGTGTGGTGCACGCTCGGCGAACCCCGGACCACCGCGCAGATCGCCCAGAACGGGTTCGCCTGGCTCGGCCTCGACGCCCAGCACGGCGCCTTCGACGACGCCACACTCCTGGCGACGATGCCGGCGCTCGCCGCGGTCGCTCCGCAGGTCCCCGTCGGGATTCGTGTCGCCGAGGGCTCGGACGCCGCGATCGGCCGTGCGCTCGACCTCGGTGCCGACATCGTGATCGTCCCGATGATCGAGACCGTCGAGCAGGCCGAGCACGCCGTGCGCGCCGCGCACTACCCACCGCGGGGCCGACGGAGCTGGGGGCCGATGGCAGGACTCTGGGGCGGTGCGGCACCATCCGCCGCAGCTGCCGACCCCGAGGTGTGGGTGATGCTCGAGACACCCGAGGGCCTCCGTGCCGCCGAGCAGATCCTGGCGGTCCCGGGCGTCTCGGCGGTGTTCGTCGGCCCCTTCGACCTGTCGATCGGGCTCGGCGTGGATCTGCGCGAGCTGCTCGACGCCGACAGCGCCACGGACCCCCTCCCCGCGATCGTCGCCGCAGCCCGCCGCGCCGGCAAGCACACCGGCGCCTTCGCCGGTGACCTGGCCCGCGCCGAACGGCTCCGCGCGCTCGGGTTCGACCGCGTCGCCGTCGTCACCGACGGGACCCTGCTGGCCCACGGCGCGGCCGCGGTGCTCGGCGCAGCAGCCACCGGTCGCACCTCGTACTGACGGGCCGTCAGCGGCGAAGTACTGACGGGTCGTCAGCGGCGAACGCACCGGCGACCGGTCCTCGTCGGCGTCCTCGACGCCGCTGAGAGGGCGTGCCCGCGCCCCGGTCCACACTCGGTCGGGAACCCGAGCCGACCGCGACCGCAGAGAGGACGAGACATGACCGACGTCTCCAGCCAACCGCCCGCCGAGGGCGACGACCGCCGCATCCTGACGAACCGCCAGGGCCACCCCGTCTCCGACAACCAGAACCAGCGCACCGTCGGGGCCCGTGGCCCGGCGACGCTCGAGAACTACCAGTTCCTCGAGAAGATCAGCCACTTCGACCGCGAACGGATCCCGGAGCGGGTCGTGCACGCGCGCGGTGCCGTCGCCTTCGGGTACTTCGAGGCCACCGGCACGTGGGGTGACGAACCCATCGCGCAGTACACCCGCGCGAAGCTGTTCCAGGAGCCCGGCAAGCGCACCGACCTGGCGATCCGGTTCTCCACCGTGATCGGCGGCCGTGACTCCTCGGAAGCTGCCCGCGACCCGCGCGGCTTCGCCGTGAAGTTCTACACCGAGGACGGCAACTGGGACCTCGTCGGCAACAACCTCGGCGTCTTCTTCATCCGCGACGCCATCAAGTTCCCCGACGTCATCCACTCCCTCAAGCCCGACCCCGTGACCTTCCGCCAGGAGCCGGCGCGCATCTTCGACTTCATGTCGCAGACCCCCGAGTCGATGCACATGCTCGTCAACCTGTTCAGCCCGCGCGGCATCCCCGCGAACTACCGCACCCAGCAGGGCTTCGGCGTGAACACCTACAAGTGGGTGAACGCGGACGGTGACACCAAGCTCGTCAAGTACCACTGGATCCCGTCGGTGGGCGTGTCCTCGATGACCGAGGCCGACGCCGCCGCCGTGCAGGCCGGCGACCTCGGGCACGCGTCGAAGGACCTGTACGAGGCGATCGAGCGTGGTGAGTACCCCGAGTGGGAGCTCCGTGTGCAGCTCATGGACGACCACGAGCACCCGGAGCTCGACTTCGACCCGCTCGACGACACGAAGGTGTGGCCGGAGAACGAGTTCCCGCCGAAGCCCGTCGGCAAGATGGTCCTGGACCGCAACGTCACGAACCACTTCGCCGAGAACGAGCAGCTGTCCTTCGGCACCGGCGTGCTCGTCGACGGCCTGGACTTCTCCGACGACAAGATGCTCGTCGGCCGCACGTTCTCGTACTCGGACACGCAGCGCTACCGCGTCGGCCCGAACTACCT
Organism: Curtobacterium sp. MCLR17_044; assembly: GCF_003234435.1. Classification (NCBI taxonomy): domain Bacteria; kingdom Bacillati; phylum Actinomycetota; class Actinomycetes; order Micrococcales; family Microbacteriaceae; genus Curtobacterium; species Curtobacterium sp. MCLR17_044. The sequence continues at coordinate 101,039 of NZ_QKTC01000002.1, forward strand.
GCAGCTGCCGGTGAACGCCCCGAAGAACGGCGCCGTCGCGACCAACCAGCGCGACGGACAGATGGCCTACCACCAGGACCACGGCGGCGAGAACCCGCACGTCAACTACGAGCCGTCGATCACCGGCGGTCTGCGCGAGGCGGAGTACCCGACCCACGACGACCAGGGACCGGAGATCGTCGGGCGTCTCACCCGCAAGCGGATCCCCCGGACGAACGACTACACCCAGGCCGGCCAGCGGTACCTGCTCCTGCAGGACTGGGAGCGCGACGACCTGGTCGCGAACTTCGTCGACCTCATCTCGCAGGCGGCCCGTCCGGTGCAGGAGCGCATGCTCTGGCACTTCTACATGGTCGAGGACGACCTGGGTCGTCGTGTCGGCGAGGGGCTCGGCATCACCCTCGACGAGGTCAAGGACCTGCCCCCGCTGCAGTCACAGACGCTCAGCGACGACGAGCTCGCCCGCCTGGCGAACCTCGGCCACAACGGCTCCCGCGACGTCGAGGGCCTGATGATGACGCACTGCGTCCCCGACGAACGCGCCGTGCGCGTCTGAGACGCGACCCCAGGACGGACGGGAGGCCCGGTGCCAGCTGGCACCGGGCCTCCCGTCCGTCTCGCTGCCGTCACCTGCCGCAGCGCATCACGGACAACCCGGGACGACGCCAGGGAGGCCACGCTCACCGTGGATCGACAGGAGCGACTCCGCGACCCCGACCGGCACGATCGCGCGGTCGTCGCTCCCGTCCCGTTGATCCGCACCGATGCGACTCAAGGAGGCCGCGATGGAACACACGAATCCCCGGCGGTGTGGCGCGAACGCGTCCGCTGCCCACCGACTCCTCGCCAGGACACCACGATGAGGGCCCGGAACCTCGCCGCCGCTGCGATGGTCACGGCTGCCGTCGGCATCGTCGTCTCGCGCCGCCGACGCGGCGCACCCGGGCCCGTACGGAAGGTGCTGGCCGAACCGCGTTCCGGCTGGCACGCGGTCACGGTGAACCGCGGGCAGGACGCGGTGCTGCCAGGCGGGCGGATCCCCGCGCCGCTCACGGCGTTCGGGCAGGACGTCGAGGTGGAGGCCCGTCCCGCGCCCGGCGATCGTGGCACCGAGCTCCGTGCCCGGTTCCGTGGCGGCGGCCCGGATTCACGGGGTCGGCTGCGGGCCGCTCTGCGTGAGGCGAAGCAACTCATCGAGGTCGGCGAGGTGCTCCGGGTGGATCCGGTCCCCCACGGCCGACGGAAGGCCACACCCACCGGCGCGTTGGTGGACGTGGCGACGAAACGGAGCACCGAGGAGGGTGTGCTGTGAAGGCGCTCTGTTGGACCGGGGTCAACGAGACCGCGGTGGAGACGGTGGAGGACCCGAAGATCCTCAACGATCACGACGTGATCCTGAAGGTGCGTCTGAGCACCACCTGCGGGTCGGACCTGCACCTGCTCGGCGGGTACATCCCGACCATGCGATCCGGAGACGTCCTGGGGCACGAGTTCATGGGAGAAGTCGTCGAGACGGGATCGGCCGTCACGAAGCACAAGGTGGGCGACCGGGTCGTCGTCTGCTCGTTCATCGCCTGCGGGCAGTGCTGGTACTGCACCCACGGGCAGTTCTCGCTCTGCGACAACGGCAACCCGAACCCGGGCTTGACCGAGGCGATGTGGGGGTCGTCGATCGGCGGCTGCTTCGCCTACAGCCACGCGCTCGGCGGGTTCGCAGGCAGCCACGCCGAGTACGTCCGCGTGCCCTACGCCGATCAGGGGGCGTTCACGGTCCCCGACGGCGTGTCCGACACGGCCGCCCTGTTCGCCTCCGATGCCGCACCCACCGGGTGGACCGGAGCCGACCTGGCCGGGATCACACCGGGTGACACCGTCGCAGTGTGGGGCGCCGGTGGTGTGGGCCAGATGGCCGCTCGTGCAGCGATGCTCCTCGGCGCCGAGCAGGTGATCGTGATCGACCGTCTGCCCGAACGGCTGCGACAGGTGCGCGAGCACATCGGTGCCGAGACGCTCGACTACACGAGCGACGCCGTGCTGCCGGAACTCAAGGAACGCACCGGCGGTCGGGGTCCCGACGTGTGCATCGAGGCCGTCGGCATGGAAGCGCACGGCACCGGACCGCTGTACCTGTACGACCAGGCCAAGCAGCAGCTGCGGTTGCAGACCGACAGGCCGACCGCCCTGCGCGAGGCGATCTACGCCTGCCGGAAGGGCGGCAGCCTGTTCTCGCTCGGGGTCTTCGGTGGGCTCGTCGACAAGTTCCCGTTCGGCGCGATCATGAACAAGGGCATGACGGTCCGCGGCGCTCAGCAGCACGGGCACCGCTACATCCCGATGATCCTCGACCGCATCGCCGCGGGAGAGATCAGCACCGAGCACCTCGCCACGCACGTGATGCCACTGTCGCAAGGGCCGCGCGGGTACGAGATGTTCAAGAACAAGGACGACGGCTGCGTCCGCGCCGTCTTCACCCCCGGCGTGTGACGACCGACCACGCAGCGGACAGGGGGAAGGAACGATCGTGAAGGCACGACGATGAACGATCGGATTCTCTCCACGCGTCGGGCGCTCGTCATCGTGGGGATCGGGGTCCTGGTCGGGGTCGCGTTGACCTTCACCGGGGCTCCGTCCCTCGGGCCGCTCGCGGCCTGGTGCACGGCCGGCCTGATCGCGCTGGTCCAGGTCTGGCACAAGTGCTGGCGCCAGGACGCCGACGGCACCGAGCGTCTCGCCCGCGAGGAGTCCGAGACACGGGTCAGTGACAACGCGCTCATCGTGGCTTGTTTCGCGAGTCTCGCCGCCGTCGTCCTGGCGCTGAGCGAAGCCAGCCAGGCGCGAGATCCGGCCTCGGTCGCGGCGGTCATGCTGGGTGTGCTCGGCACGATGGTGGCGTGGGCGTTGGTCAACACGGTCTACGCCTTGAAGTACGCCCGGATGTTCTTCCTCGACCACCGGGGCGGTGGGTTCGACGTCAAGCAGGACGGGCGGCCGACCTACAGCGACTTCGCCTACTTCGCCTTCACGATCGGCATGTCGTACGCGGCACCAGAGATCGAGCCGGATGACAGTGAGACCCGGCGGAAGGCGTTGCCGCACGCGCTGCTGTCGTACTTCTTCGGGACGGTGCTGATCGCGGTCGCCATCAACCTGGTGACGAACCTCGGTCAGGGGTGAGCGGAGGAATCCTCGTCGACCCTAGGCTGGCCGACGTGACCGACCTCGCTCCTGACCAGACCGCGCCGAGCGCCGCCGGGTCCCCCGCATCGGCAGCCGTGCCGCTCCCGCCCCTCAGCCTGCTCGCGGTGGTGGCGATCGCCCTCGCGTTCGTGGCACCGATCGGCGGTCTCGTCGTCGGGTTCATCGCGCGCCGGGACGTGCGACTGACCGGTGAGCGGGGTGACGGCATCGCGTTCGCGGCGATCCTGATCGGGGCGACGCTGACGTTGTTCGGGGTTATCGTGCCGCTGTTCCTCGGCGGTGCCGGGTTCTTCGACCTGGACCTCCAGCTCTGAGCACCGGACGCCGGTCGCTACCCTGACCGAGTGGGGAACGATCCTGATGTCTCGACGCTGATCCGGCCGGCGACGCTCGCTGATGCGGATGCGATCGCCCATGTGCACATGGTGTCGTGGCGAGAGACCTACGGCCGGTTCGTCGACGACCCGGACACGAGCCCGTGGTTCGAGGTGGGTCGCCGGGTCGACATGTGGCGGTCGACGCTCGAGAGTCCCGACGTCCGAGAAGCAGTCCAGGCACTCCTCGACACCGTGCTCGCCGATCGTCCGGCGTCGCTGTGGGTGGCCGCGGACAACCTGCGGGCGCACGCCTTCTACCGGCGGAACGGCTTCACGCCCGACGGTGCCGAGTCGGCGTTCGGACCCATCCCCCGGACCGTGCGTCTGGTGCGCTGAACGTCAGTCCCCCGCCGGCGCGGAGATGTCCCACACGGTGGTCTCCTCGTACTGCTCGGACCAGCCGCGGCGCATCCGGGCGGCGGCACGGTCGAACGCGTCGACGACGTCGGTGTCCGGCGTCAGCAGCGCCTGCAGGCGGATGCCGTCGTAGAGGGCGAGCAGCTGCTGTGCCCCGCGGATCGGGTCCATCGTCGCCGGTTCGCGGCCGGTGCGGACGTCTTCCTGCAGCGCGGTGCGGACGGTCTCGCGGAACTGCAGGTACGCAGACCGGTAGTAGTCGGCGCCGTCCGTCGACGGGTCGGTCGAGATGGCCAGCGTCGCGGCGATCAGACGCATGAGGGACGGGTCCTCAGCGTGGGCGGAGAGCAGCGCGTGCAGGAACGCGACCGTGCCCTTCTCACCGGCGAGCGGCAGCAGCGGTGCCGACACCGCACGGGTCCACCGCATCACCGCGGCGGCCAGCAGTGCGTGCTCGGAGGGGAAGAGCTCGAGGAGCTCGGCCTGCCGCATCCCCGACCGGGACGCGACGCCCTCGAGCGAGAAGCGTGACAGTCCCCCGTCGTGGATGAGCGCGATCGCACCGTTGATCGCCCGGGTGCGCGGGACTTCCTCGTCGGCGGCGTTCTGGTTCGTCAGTGGTGCCAGCGGGTGCTTCCGGAACCAGTCCAGGAGGGCGCGAGCGCGGGAGGCCCCGAACGCCGGATCAGTCGGGCGACCCGGGCTGAACAGGTCGCTGAACCCCGGTACGTCGTGCATCAGCGGGTCGAGGGACTGGAACGCCATCGACCAGTCCGGGAACGAGCGCTGGGCGATCGGCTCGTCGAGCAGCACCCGGACGTTCGTGTGCCGCGGGTCGGCCCGGACCTGGTCGAAGCGCTCCCGGACGACGTCGTCCTCGCCCTCGATGATCCCGATGCAGTTGTCGTCGCGGTGCGCGAGCATGCCGGTGACGCCGAGCCGGGTGTTCTTCTCGCGACCGACCGCCAGGATCTGGGCGAGTTCGGAATCCGTGATCGGACGGGTCTGGGTGCTGGTGTAGACGAGCGATCGCATGGTGCTGCTTCCTGGTCGGACGGTCCCCCGGTGTGTGGGAGGCGCCGCCGTGTCGAACCCGAATCGACTCGACGGCACCTCGTGGTCACCGTAACCAGCGGCGACCACCTTCACTGCGACGCAAGACGGTCCGTGGCTGTTCGGCACCCGGAGGATGCCGACCTCTGAATGGAACCATCTGCCCGAGTCCGGCGGTACCCCCACAACGGGGAACGCACGTTCTCCGGCCGCATTCCGGGGCGAGCGTCAGTGCGCGCGGTCGCCCGACGGTGGCGTCTCGAAGATGCGCTCACCCGTCGTCGGGTCCCACCCGATGGTGCGGGGTTCCGCTGCTCGCGGGCGTCGTGCGTCCCGCGGGAAGAACGGACGGGCACTGGGCAGGTAGCTGAGCACCGCGGCGACGACGACGCAGACGGCGTCGACGAGGCTCCAGTCCACGCCGTCGGTGGCGATGGTGAGCACTTCGCTGCAGGCAGTCAGCCCGGCGATGATGGCGAGCCAGAGACGCGCGTTGCCGGAGCCTCGTCCCATCCGCGTCGCCAGCCACACGAACAGGGCCGACCAGGCGAGGACGAGGACGAGCCCGAGCGACGCCCCGATGATCGCGCCGCCGGCTTCGCGCATGGAGACGACCATGCCGGGCGCGGCGACCACGAGACTGATGACGACGGACGCCCACCAGAGCGCCACGGCGATCGTGACGACCCGCGGTCGCGTGCGCTGTTCGGCGTGCTGTTCCATCAGGTGCTCCCCCGTCGTTCCGCTGGATGCGGCTCGACGATCCTACGGTGACGGAGCGGAACCACGGCCGCGCTGCCTAAGGGCGGTAGTCCTCGCGACGCGGCGGGACCTGCGCCGCGTGGGAATCGGTGTACGGCTTCGCGCCACGCATCCCGCCCAGCGTCTTCGCAGCCGTCGTCAGCAACCAGCCCAGCCCTCGTGCCACGATGCTCAAGATCTTCATGGCGCCCCCTCGTCGGACCGACCCTCGGTGTCGGCCTCGTCCCGTCACACCGTACGCGGAGGGCCGGATTCCCGCCAGGGACGGCAGACTCTCGGTCCCGTCGTCGATCGACGTCGCGCATAGGCTGGACGCCCGACCGGGGAGGAGTCGCGATGCCGGTGGTCCGTGAGCGAGTGCCGTTGTGGCGCACACCCTGGTGGCACCCTCGCCGCTGGGAGGCGCGGATGTGGGGGCTGCTCGTTGCGGCTGCTGCTGGCGGCGTCCTCCGCGAAGTGGCGCATCCGTTCTACGACGACGGGGTGCGGGCGGTCGCGAACTGGCTCGCCCTCTGCATCCCAGGATGTGTGATCGCGTACGTCGTGGTCGGTCGGTGGAAGAAGGGCCTCACCACGCTCTGGAAGCCGTCGTGGCGCGAGCTCCGACGGATCCTGGTGGCAGCACCGCTCGGAGTGCTGGCCCTGCGCCTGCTCGTCGAGGACGACGACGGGTGGTTGTGGCTGCTCGCCGGGGTGTCCGCCGCGCTGCTCGCGCTCGCGGTGGCTCGCTGGGTCGCTGCGCGCCGCGATCGTCGACGTCGGACGAATGCCTACGGGACGGTGTCCGCTGACCCGTACGCGTAGCGCCCGATGGGGTTCGTCTGTGCCCTACGCGTCCCGTGCGGCGGCCGTCTTCGACGGTAACCGCGATGCCACGAGCGTCCCGACGAGCGCCACCACCGCGAAGGCCGCGAACCCGAACGGCAGCCCGATCGCGCTGCCGACACCACCGACGACAAGTGGTCCGACGGCGTCCCCGGTCTCACGCCCGAGCTCCGCTGAACCCATGGTGCGACCGAGCCGATCCGGCGGAGTCGTCCCGGCGAGGTGCGCGAACGCGACGGGTGTCAGCGTGGCGACACCGGCCCCGGCGAGCAGGGCCGCGATGAAGACGGCCACCGCCGAGGGTGCGACGGCGACCACCAGGAACGCAGCGGCCACCGCGGCCGTCCCGGCCACCCCCGCGACCCCGGTACCGAGACGCCCGGCGTCGTGCAGTCGGCCGGCGACGGGCTGCACGAGCGACGACGTCACCGCGAGGACGGCGACCGCGAGCGTCGACACCAGGAGCGGGATGCCGAGCTCGGTACCGAGCGCGGGGAGCATCCCGGTCAGCGCGCCGATCGCAGCGCTGCCGACGGCCAGGACGACGACCGGGATCAGGAACTGGCGGTCCATGGCCGCTCGGACCATCACGGCGAGCGTGGCCCGCTGCCGGGGCAGGGGCACGATCGGCTCGACGGCGACGAGCACCGCCACCGCCGTCACGAGGGCCATCACGACGAGGATCCCGAAGAGCCACTGCGTGCTGCCGAACTGCACCACGAGTGCACCGATGACCGGTCCCCCGGCGTAGCCGAGACCCTTCCACGAGCCGTACCGACCGAAGTACGTCCCGCGGCGGTGCGCCGGCACGAGGCGGGCAACTGCGGCGGACGATGCGGGCGAGAACGCGGAGGCGCCGGCACCCTGCAGCAGACGGGCGAGCCCGAGCCAGAACGGACCGGTCCCGAAGACGCCGATGAGTGAAGCTGCCGCGAAGACAACGAGTCCGCCGACGATCACCGGTCGCGGGCCGATGCGGTCGGACAGTGCGCCGAAGACCGGCTTGAGGACGAGTTCGGCGACGTCGTAGAGCGCCAGGAAGAGCCCCAGCCACGCGAGCGTCAGGCCCAGTTCGAGGTGCTCGCCGCCGACCGCCGCGGCGATGCCGTTCGCCCCGAAGGCGGTCACGAACCCCGCGGCGTACAGCGGAGCGAGCCGAGGGGCAGTGGTCGTCGACGAGGCGGTCACGTGCTCACCTTGGCCGACCGCGCTCTGGTCCACCAGCCCCTCGTGGTCGACACGCGGGTCGGCAAACTCCGCGCGCCCTGCGACGAGGCCGGCTGACTCGATCTGGGCCATTCCAGTCGCCGTCGAGGGAACTCCGTCGCTACAGCCGGATCGCCCACTCGATGGTCGGCGGTGCTCCGCCGCCGTGTCGGAGGGCGTAGTCGTCCAACACCGCCCGGCGGACGTCCACACCGCTCGCGAATCGTTCCAGGTGTGTCAGGAGCCATTCTGCCGGCGCCTCGTCGATCATCTCCTGCCACGTCGGACCGAGCACTTCGTCCAGTTCGAGTACGGCAGCGTGGGTGTCACGGCCGTCGAACTCGTAGACCGCGACTCGGCGCGCGGTGAACGCCAGCCAGACTCCTCGTTCGACGACGACGTCACCGGGGTCCCGATCGTCCCGCTGCCACTCGCAGACCTTGTGGAACAGCACCGGCGTGGTGCCGCGTCGGGCACGCTTCCGCCTCCGGCCGATCTGCATGACCACCACCGTACCGGGCGGGGTCCACGGAACATCGCGGTCCTGGCGGACTGGGAACGACGAGCAGACCGGAACGAAGAAAGCCCCCGGCCGGACCTGGTGGTCCTGCCGGGGGCTTCGTGGTGGTGGGCGATACTGGGATCGAACCAGTGACCTCTTCCGTGTCAGGGAAGCGCGCTACCGCTGCGCCAATCGCCCAAGTCCCTGCGTGGACCGGAGTCCATCAAGGTCTTGGAGGGTGGATCTGGAGGTGGGGACGGGATTCGAACCCGCGTGGACGGCTTTGCAGGCCGCTGCCTAGCCTCTCGGCCACCCCACCATCGAGGTTCACGTCTCCGTGAGTACCCGAACGGTGGGATACCCTCTGGTGAGTCGCGGGCCTTCGAGAAGACCCACACTCGAGCGGATGACGAGATTCGAACTCGCGACCCTCACCTTGGCAAGGTGATGCGCTACCACTGCGCCACATCCGCACTTGTCGTTCCGCTGTCGCGGCGACGACGTAAACTCTATACGCACCGGGGCACTTCCACCAAAATCCTCCCCGTTCACCGGGCGTGTCCCCCGAGTTCATGCGGATCGGGGCGGTTCGACACCCCCTGCGGACAGCGCGCCACACCCGGGCCGCGCGACGTGTTCGATGCACCGCCGGACTTCCGCTAGTATCAATCCGCACGAACAGTGCAGGGGGCGATTGGCGCAGTTGGTAGCGCGCTTCGTTCACACCGAAGAGGTCATCAGTTCGAGTCTGGTATCGCCCACACAGCAACACACACCACCGACAAGAGCCCGACGCAGCAGCGTCGGGCTCTTGTCATCTCATCAGGCCGCAGCACGCGGGCCAGACCACCAGCACGATCGGACGAAGGGGCGCATGACCGACGTCGACCTCGAGTTCGCCCGGGTCCGAGCGGTCCTCGACCGTCCGACCCTGCGGCTCATGTCCCGGCCGACCAGCGCCACGGTCCTCGCCGTGTTCCGCACGGTCTTCGACCGCGACGTGCAGTACGTCCCCGCCGACCGCATGCACCTGCAGGTCGAGGAACACGTCGCGCGCCTGCAGGCCGCGGGTGCCCGTGTGCCCGCGAGCGACCAGCCGGTGCCGGCGGCCAGCGCGCAGGCCGAAAGCGAGCAGACCGAGGGCGAGCAGGAGGCCCGCCCGAACGGCCGCGCCCTGTGCCGCGAGTGGGTCGGCGCCCAGTGGCTCGTCCGCTCGAACTCCCCCGACGGCGACGAGCAGTACTCCCTGACGAGCCACGCCCTCGAGGCGCTGAGCCTCGTCGACGCCCTGTCGGCCGACCGTGCCCTGATCAGCGAGAGCCGCCTGGCGATGATCGTCGACGCCGTGCACCGGTGGGCCGCCCGCGCCGAACCCGACCCCGACGTGCAGATCCGCCGGATCGACGCCCAGATCGCCGAGCTGCAGGCGGAGCGGGAGCGCCTGGAGCACGGCGACGACGTCGTGGCCGTCGACGACGACCGGATGCGCGACGGGTACACGAACATCTCCGACCTGATCCGGCAGCTGCCGAGCGACTTCAAGCGCGTGGAAGAGGCGGTCGCGACGATGCACCGCTCGATCGTCGAGGACTTCCGGCAAGAGGTCCGCCCCATCGGCGAGATCCTCGACGACTACCTGGCGCGCACGGACAACCTGATGGAAGCGACGCCCGAGGGCCGTGCCTTCGAGGGCGCCTTCGAACTGCTGCGCGACGACGCCCTGCTCCTGCGGCTCCGCGACGACATCGCGACGATCCTGGCGCACCCGTTCGCGCAGGGCCTCGGAGCCGGCGAGCGTCGGGCCTTCCGCAACACCGTGACGATCCTGCGCCAGGGCATCGAGGACGTCCTCGCCCAGCGCCGTCAGCTCACCGCCACGCTCCGCGACCAGATCGTCGCCCACGACGTGGTGCGCGACCGCGAGCTCGACGCGGTGCTCCGCTCGATCAACCGCGGCTTCGCCACCCTGATGGACCAGGGCGGCGCACGCGACCGGATCCCGCTGCCGCTCCTACCGGCGGCCGCCGAGGTCGGCACGCTGCGCGAGCGCTTCTACGACCCGGACGCCGAGTCCGTGCCGCCGCCCATCGAGGAACCCGACGACGACGTCTTCGAGGACCTCGACGTCGAGATGCTCCGCATGCACGGCGGGCCGCTCCTGACCGAGCTGCGCGCGGCACTCCGCTTCGCCGAGGCCGACTCCAGCGTCGACGCGTTCCACGGGCTGCCGCCCGAGCAGCGCCGACCGGTCGAGCTCTTCGGCCTCGCGCACCTGCTGACGGGGCGCGACGACTTCGAGTCCGCCGCGCACGTCGCCGAGCACCGCACGATCCGCCCCGACGGCACCGCGATCACCTTCCACATGCCCACCGCTGCGCTCGACGACGAGCACCGTCCGGTCGGCGACGCACACGACGAGAACGCACAGGAGGCACGGTGAGCGACACGACGCCGGCACCGGTCGACGACACGGTCCCCTACGACGACCCCGCATCCGTGATGCAGGACGACGAGCGTGACGAGTCCAGCTTCGCCCTCTTCGAGGGCGACGAGGGCCGGCTCGACGAGCACCAGCGACGCGCCCTGGTGGCACTGCTGCGGCACTCGTACGTCAGCTCCCGCACGCACCCCGACGAGTGGCGTGCGGTCCTCGACGCCGAGTACCAGCTGCGGTCCCGCCTGAACGACCTGTTCCTCGAGCTGCACGTCGACCGTGACCGTGAGGTCGCCTGGAAGCGCCAGGCCCGGTCGGAGAGCCAGCGCCGCACGTTCCCGACCCTGCTCCGCGACCTGCCGTACACCCGCGAGGAGACGATCGTCCTCGTCTACCTGCGGATGCGCCTGCGCGCCGACGCCCGACCGGGCCCGGACCAGGTCGTCGTCGACCGGTCCGAGATCCTCGGGCACGTGGCGGGCTTCCGTCCGGCGACCGCGACCGACCGCACCCGCGACGAGGGCCGGGTCGCGAAGGCGATCGAGCGCCTCGTGACCGCACGCATCCTGATCCGCACCTCCGACCCGGACCGCTTCCGGGTGGCGAGCGTCGTCGAGGTGCTGCTCCCCCTGGAGCGCCTGCTCGAACTGGACACCTGGTTGCGGACCACCACCGCGCAGGGTGAGGCGACCACCCCGGGCGGCGAGCCGACGGACGGGGACGACCCGGGCCTCCCGACTGACGGCGAAGCCGAGACCGACACCGACGACGAAGGCGAGACGGAAGCGTGACCGACACGTTCGAGATCCCGGCGCTCTTCGACACGGTCGCGCAGTGGCGCGCCGAGTCGATGCAGGTCGTCAACTGGGGTGGGTTCCACGGCCACCGGCAGGTCGAGCTGTCCGGCACGGCGACGCTCATCTCCGGCGCCTCGGGCACCGGCAAGTCCACGCTGATGGACGCCTACCTGGCCGTGATGATGCCGTCCGACGTGCCGTTCAACGGCGCCTCGAACGACGCCACCACCGGCCGCGCCCGCAGCGCCGACCAGCGCAACCTGCTCACGTACCTGCGCGGCAAGGTCGACACCCGGCGCGACCCGGAGACCGGCAGCCTGCGCGACGTGAACCTGCGCGGCGACGACCAGACCACCTGGGGCGCGGCGGCGGTCACGTTCCGGAACGACGACGAGCGGCGCTTCACGGTGCTGCGGGCGTACATCGTGCCGAAGCGTGCCCGCGGGGTCGGTGACATCCAGATGACCATGGCGACGGTGGACGACACCTTCGACCTGCGCCGGCTCGAGGAGTTCGTGCCGTCGCGGTTCCACCACCTCGAGCTGACCGGCCGCGTGCCGGGGCTCGTCATCCGCGACACCTACCAGGAGCTCGCGTACACGCTGCAGACCCGGCTGGGCATCGGTGACTCCGGCGGCGGCAACCGGGCGATGCGTCTGCTCGCCCGGATCCAGGCCGGCCAGCACCTGCCGACCGTCGACGCGCTGTACAAGTCGCTCGTGCTCGAGACCCCCGGCACGTACGAGGCGGCGGACCGGGCCCTCGCGCACTTCTCCGCCCTCGATGAAGCGTACGAGGCGATGGACACCGAGGAGCGCAAGGTCCGCATCCTCTCCCCCATCACCGACCTGCACGACGAGATCTCGCGCGCGACCGAGGCCGCAGCGGCCCTCGACGGCATCGCGACCGGCGCCGAGGTGTCGCCGTTCGCGCACTGGACGGCCTCGCGGAAGCGCGACCTGCTCGACGCCGAGGTGTCGCGCAACGCCCGCGAGCGAACGGCATCGCGCGCCGAGGTCGCCGCGGCCGAGGCCCGGCACGCCGCCGTCGAGATCGAGCTGCGCGACGCCGAGGCCCGGCTCCGCGACCAGGGCGGCAACGCACTCGCCCAGCTCGAGGACCGCATCGAACGGCTCACCCGTGAGCGCGACGCCGTGGTCCGCACCCGCGCCACGTTCGACGAGCGCACGGCGGTGCTCGGCACGTCCGTCGCGACCGAGGCCGACTTCACCGCCGCGCAGCGCGCCTCGCACGAGTTCCTCGGGTCGTACGCCGACGCGCGGACCGCCCTCGACGAGCGCCGCGACGCCCTGACCCGCGAGGAGTACCCGCTCCTCGACCGCGAACGGTCCCTGCGGCAGGAGCGCCAGTCGCTCGAGCACCGGCAGGGCGCCATGCCGCTGCCGATGCACGAGGCCCGGCTCGCGATGGCCCGTGCCACCGGCATCGACCCGGCCGAACTGCCCTTCGTGGCGGAACTGCTCGACGTGCTGCCCGGCGAGGAGCGCTGGCGCACGGCCATCGAGTCCGTCCTGGCGCCCGTCGCCCGCACGCTGCTCGTCGACCAGGACCGCCTCGGCGACTTCAGCGAGGCGATCGACGCACTCCGCCTGCCCGTCCGCGTGCAGTTCGAGGGTGTGCCGACCGGGCCGCACCTGGACCTCGACGGCGACCCGGCGATGGTCTCCGGCAAGCTCGCCATCAAGCCGTCCCCGTTCAGCACCTGGGTGCGCGAACGGATCGAGTCCGACCGCACCGACGCCCGCTGCGTCGCCTCGGCGTCGGACCTCGGCGGTGGTGGCCGCCGGGTCACCGAGTCCGGGCAGCTCCGCGACGGCCGTCGTGGCGCGCACGGTGACCGCCGCCAGTCGAACGTCATCGGCTTCACGAACGAGGCCCGCGTCGCCGCGGTCGAGCAGGAGCTCGCCTCGATCGCGCAGGACCTCGCGACGCTCGAGGCCCGCCGCACCGACGTCGCGCAGGACCTCACCGCGCTCGACGTGCTCCGCGCCGCGCACCAGCACGTGGTCGACGTCACGTGGGCCGCGATCGACGTCGACGGGCTCGGGACGTCCCTCGCCCGGCTCGACGAGGAACGGCAGGCGCTGCTCGCCGCCGACGACGGCCTCCGGACGCTGCGGGCCTCGGTCGCCCGGCTCCGGAAGTCCCTCGACGAGGCCGCCGACCGTCGCTCCGCCGCACGCTTGTCCGTCCAGCGGCTCGAGGAGCGCCACGCGGTGCTCGTCGACGGCCAGGACGCCGCCGCCGAGATCCTGGAGCGCTTCGACTCCTCGCCCGGTTCGCTGCCGGACGACCAGCAGTCCCGCCTGCTCGAGGAGACCTTCGAGGAGATCGGCGCCCCGGACGGCGTCGACGGGTTCGACGACGCGACTCGACGGCTGAAGCGTCGGCTCGAGGAGCGGCTCACGCAGGCGCTCGACGGTGCCGCGGCGGCCTCGACCTCGTTGACGCTGACGTTCCAGCGGTACCAGGACGCCTGGCCCGACCCGAACCTCGGCACCGGCGTCGCGTCGTACCCGGACTACCACGCGATCCTCGACCAGATCGTGGCGACCGGCCTGCACGCGCGTCGGAGCGAGTGGCGTCGACGCCTGTCGCAGTGGAGCGGCGAGGACCTCGTCCCGCTCGCCGGCGCCTTCGACCGCGCCGTCGTCGAGATCGAGGAGCGCCTCGAGCCGGTCAACGAGATCCTGCGGGAGCTGCCGTTCGGCGCGAACCGGGACCGCCTGAAGATCCAGATCCGCCGGGTCACCCGCGAGGACGTCACCGCCTTCCGCCGTGAGCTCCGCGCCCTGTCCGCCTCGGTCGACACCGAGCTGACCGACGACGTGCTCGAGACCCGGTTCCGACGGCTCCGGCGCTTCATGGCGGTCATCCGGCCCGACCCCGACGCCGCCCGGGGCCGCACCACCCAGCGCGACGCGGTGCTCGACGTCCGACGGCACATGGAGATCACGGCCGTCCGGTACGACACCGACGGCAACGACCTCGGCGTGTACTCGTCGCTCGGCGACAAGTCCGGTGGTGAGACGCAGGAACTCGTGGCGTTCATCGTCGGCGCCGCGCTGCGCTACCAGCTCGGCGACGAGACCCGCCCACGGCCCCGGTTCGCGCCGGTGTTCCTCGACGAGGCCTTCATCAAGGCGGACTCGGAGTTCGCCGGCCGTGCGGTCACCGCGTGGCTCCGGCTCGGGTTCCAGCTCGTCGTGAGTGCGCCGCTCGACAAGGTCACGGCGCTCGAACCGTCGATGGAGCGGCTCCTGTCGATGCGCAAGCACCCCGAGACGGGCCACTCGTCCATCACCGAGATCGCCCGGGTGGAGCCGGCCGCCGTCTGACGCGGGCGTGGTCTGGTCGCGCGTGTCGGCTGGTCAAGACACCCCGCTCAGTCCCGCCGAGGGGTCACGAACTGTCGCCTGGCGGCGGCGCAGCCGACAGTTCGTGACCACTCGACGCGCGGCAGGCGGGGTGTCCCGACCACCCGGCCCGCGCTCTGGACGCGACCGACAACGGCCTGGAGGCGCGCCACGGGCCCGCCACGGGCCTCCCGGCCGTCGTCCCGCCGGTCGCAACACCCCGCTCAGGTCCGCCGAGGGGTCACGAACCGTCGCCTGGCGGCGGCGCAGCCGACAGTTCGTGACCACTCGGCGCGCCGCGGGCGGGGTGTCCTGACCACCCGGCGGCCGGGCCGTCAGCGTGTCGACAGGTGCCGCACAGACGTTCCGTGACCACTCGCCGCTACGGTGATGGCGTGTTCGGACGCCGCCGCTCCCCCAGTCCCCGCCCCGACGACGCTCCCGGTCTCGGCATCGGGGCCCTCGTGCAGGTCATCGACACCGATCGGGGTGGCGAGCAGTGGGCCGACGAGCCGATCGGGGTGATCGTGGCTCCCGGCGGGAGTCAGATCGGCGGGACACAGCGCACGTGGACCGTCGCCTTCGATGAGCCCGCGTACACGAAGGACGGCCGCGGCCCCTTCGAGCGCGCGACCGTCCTGAGTCGTCAGCTGGTGCCGGTCACGACCGACAGCGGCGAGTAGTCCGGGTCAGGGACTCAGTACTCCTCGGAGCCGCTCTTCATCATGGCCGCGACGGCCATGCAGCACCCGACGCCACCGAGGACGCCGACGCCGATGATGATCCCTGCGATGAGTTCGAGCATGGGTGGTGACTCCTTGGTTGCGTCGGCGTGTGGCTCCGCTCAGGTTACCGGATGCCGCGCATGAGCCGCAGCACCGGCTTGGCCAGGAGCAGCAGGACCACGCCCACCACGACGGCGACCAGACCGAGGATCGTGAAGTACGGGGCCTCGTTCGCCGGGTCGTAGTAGCGGGACAGCACCCCGGTGACGGCGGTGCCCAGCGACACCGACAGGAAGAACAGCGCGACCATCTGGGTCTGGAACTTCGGCGGCGCGAGCTTCGTGGCGACGGACTGGCCGACGGGCGAGAGCAGCAGCTCGGCGAGTGTGAAGACCAGCAGGATGCCGACGAGCGCCAGCAGCGGCGTGCCGTTCTCGCCCGAGCCGGTGAACGGCAGGAAGAGCAGGAACGCGAGCCCCATGATCCCGGTGCCGAGAGCGAACTTCGTCGGGGTGGACGGCTGGCGGTCACCGAGCTTGGTCCACAGCGCCGCGAAGACACCGGACAGCACGATGATGAAGACCGGGTTGATCGACTGCACCCACGACACCGGCATCTCCCAGCCGAACAGTGAGCGGTCGAGACGCTCGTCGGAGTAGACCGTCACGACGGTGAACTGCTGCTGGTAGAGCGACCAGAACACGGCACTGCCGATGAACAGCGGGATGAACGCGAAGACCCGCGACCGCTCGTCACGGGTGATGCCGCTCGACAGGATGACCACGAAGTAGCCGATGGTGGCCAGCACGACGACCGCCACCACGACGGTGGGCAGGTTGCCGACGTTGAGCAGGCCGGTCAGCACGGCGACGACGATGACGACGAGCGCGACGACGACGCCGGCTCCGATGAGCGGCAGACGCCGGCGGTCGACGGGGTTCGCCACGTGGCGGACGACCTCGGGCAGCTTCTTCCGCCTGATCGCGTACTGCACCAGGCCCGCCGCCATGCCGACGGCGGCGAGGCCGAAGCCCCAGTGGAAGCCGAGCGAGCTCTGCAGCAGCCCGGTGAGCAGCGGTCCGAAGAACGCCCCGAGGTTCACGCCGAGGTAGTACAGCGAGAAGCCGGCGTCGCGGCGCGGGTCATCGCGGCTGTAGAGGCCGCCGACGATCGTGGTGGCGGTGGCCTTGAGCCCGCCGGAGCCGAGCGCGATGAGCACGAGGCCGACCCCGACCCCGGCCACCCCGGGGATGAGCGCGAGGGCGATGTGCCCGAGCATCACGACGATCGCGCTGCCGAACAGGGTCCGGTCCGCACCGATCAGCCGGTCGGCGATCCACGCCCCGATGATCGTGAACAGGTAGACCGCGCCGCCGTAGGCACCCATGATGCCGGTGGCGATGCCCTTGTCGATCCCCAGGCCGCCCTGCGTGACCGTGTAGTACATGTAGATGAGGACGATGCCCTGCATCCCGTAGAACGAGAACCGCTCCCAGAGCTCCACGGCGAACGGTGTCGAGAGCTCGAACGGTTGCCCGAAGAAGGTGCGTCCGGGACGGCCTTCGCGGTCCGCGGGGGTGGTACGTGACATGGCGGCCAGTCTGCCCCTGGCCGGGTGGGCACGCCCAATCGTCGAACCCCGCTCATGTCTTTGGAGGGTTCCCACGACCTCGTGACGGCACGGGCGACACGGGGTTGTGCGGCCCGCACGGCGTTCCCGCCACTGTCGGCACCGGTGTCTAGCGTGGACGGTGCAACACGGACACCGCAGTTCAGGAGGACTCCGCCCATGGTCGACACCGCACCCGCCCAGCGCACCACCCCCGCCAGTGGCAGCGACACCGCGCCGGACGTCGACGCGAAGAACGCCGCGCAGCACGCCGCGCCGAACGCGGACGCCGCCGGCGACCCGGCAGCGGGCACCCCGACCGCCGGGACGGACACCGACGTCCGCATCGACGTCGAGCTGGTGCAGGAGCTCCTGCTCGGACGCTGGGCCGAGGACCGCCGGATCTCCCGCCGCCTGGCGCTCAACCCCGCGATGCAGAAGATCGAGGGCCAGCCGATCCCCGAGCACCGGGCACGCGTGCTCGAGCAGCTCCGGACCCTGGTCGACGCCGGGGCGATCCAGCGTCCCTACCCCACCGAGTTCGGCGGCCAGGACAACCACGGCGGCAACCTGGCGGCGTTCGAGGAGCTCGTCGTCGCCGACCCGTCGATGCAGATCAAGGCCGGGGTGCAGTGGGGACTGTTCGGGTCAGCCGTGCACCACCTGGGCACCGAGGCGAACCACCGCGAGTTCCTGCCGGGCATCGTCTCGTTCGAGGTCCCCGGCTGCTTCGCGATGACCGAGACCGGCCACGGCTCGGACGTCCAGAGCATCGCCACGACGGCGACGTACGACCCCGCGACCGAGGAGTTCGAGATCCACACGCCGTTCCGCGGTGCGTGGAAGGACTACATCGGCAAC
This sequence comes from Curtobacterium sp. MCLR17_044, assembly GCF_003234435.1. Classification (NCBI taxonomy): domain Bacteria; kingdom Bacillati; phylum Actinomycetota; class Actinomycetes; order Micrococcales; family Microbacteriaceae; genus Curtobacterium; species Curtobacterium sp. MCLR17_044. The sequence continues at coordinate 119,122 of NZ_QKTC01000002.1, forward strand.
GCGGCCCTGCACGGACACGCCGCCGTCGTGTTCGCGAAGCTCGTGACCGCCGGTGTCGACCACGGCGTGCACGCGTTCTACGTCCCGCTCCGCGACACCGACGGGGCGTTCCTGCCCGGCGTCAGTGGTGAGGACGACGGCCCCAAGGGCGGACTGAACGGCATCGACAACGGCCGGCTCGCGTTCGACCACGTCCGGGTCCCCCGCACCAACCTGCTGAACCGCTACGGCGACGTCGCCGCGGACGGCACCTACTCGTCACCGATCGCCTCGCCCGGCCGCCGGTTCTTCACGATGCTCGGCACCCTGGTGCAGGGCCGGGTGTCGCTCGACGGCGCCGCGGTCGTCGCGCAGAAGATCGCGCTGCAGATCGCCCTGACCTACGCGATGCAGCGCCGCCAGTTCCCCACCGGTGACGGCACCGAGGGCGTGCTGCTCGACTACGGCCGGCACCAGCGCCGGCTCATCCCGCGCCTGGCGACGGTGTTCGCGCAGTCGTTCGCGCACGAGAAGCTCCTGCGCACCTTCGACGACGTCTTCAGCGGTCGTGAAGACACCCCGGAGCGCCGGGAGGACCTGGAGACCCAGGCCGCAGCGTTCAAGTCGATGTCGACCTGGTCGGCGCTCGACACCCTGCAGGAGGCCCGCGAGGCCTGCGGCGGTGCCGGGTTCCTCGCCGAGAACCGTCTGACCGGGCTCCGCGCCGACCTCGACGTCTACGTGACGTTCGAGGGCGACAACACCGTGCTGCTGCAGCTCGTCGGCAAGCGCCTGCTCACCGAGTTCCGTGCGAAGGCCCCGAAGGACCCGGCGTCCACCGCGAAGTTCGTGGCCGCCGTCGCGGCGTCGAAGCTGGCCGACGCGTCCGGCATCCGCCGCCTCGGCCAGACCGTCGCCGACCGCGGCTCCCTGGCCGCCAGCGTCGCCGACCTGCAGGACCCCCGCACGCAGCGCGAGCTGCTCGCCGGTCGGGTCGACACCATGGTCGCCGAGATCGGCATGCGCCTGGCATCGGCCGGCAAGGACCGAGCCCGCGCCGCCCGACTGCTGAACCGCTCGCAGCACGAGCTCATCGAGGCGTCGAAGGCGCACGCCGAGCTCATGCAGTGGGACGCCTTCACCGAGGCGCTCGACGAGGTCACCGAGGGCGACACACGCCGTGTGCTCGTCTGGCTGCGCGACCTGTTCGCGCTCGGCCTGCTCGAGCAGCACCTGGACTGGTACCTGCTGCACGGCCGACTGTCGGCGCAGCGAGCCCGCGCGGTGTCGGCGTACATCGACCGGCTCGTCGCCCGGGTCCGGCCCATCGTGCCGCAGCTGATCGAGACCTTCGGCTACGAGCCCGGTCACGTCCGGGCGCCGATCGCGCTCGGTGCCGAGCAGGCCCGACAGGACGAGGCCCGTGCCTGGTTCGCCGCCGAGGTCGCCGCCGGCCGCCTGCCCGAACAGGAGAAGAAGCCCCGTCCGTGACGGACGTGCAGCCTCGCCCGTCACGCGCATGCAGCCGCCCGTGATCGACGAGCAGACACGCCCGTGACGGGCGCGGCTGCGTCGGACGGCTAGGAGTCGGTCGGTCCCGACGGAGTCGAGCCGCCCGCGGCAGCCCCGCCACGCGCTCCGAGCGCCGCGCGCAGCTGCGCCTCGGCGTCGTCACCGGCAGCGGCGGCCTCGGCGTTCGCCTCGGCGACCGCACGCACGACCTCTTCGCGCTGGATCTTCACCCCGCGCGGGGCGTCGATGCCGATCCGGACGCCGTCGCCCCGGGAGTCGAGCACCGTGATGACGATGTCGTCGCCGACGAGGATCCGCTCGCCGACCTTCCGCGTGAGTACCAGCACCCGTTCAGCCTAGCGACACGACGGGGAGCCCCAGCAGGTCCACCGATCCGGGCGTGGCGGTCTCCCCCGCACCGATCGCCACGACACCGACCACCGGCAGTCGCGAGGCCACCGAGGACACCATCGCGGCCGAGTCCGCCGGCTTCCGCCCGACGTCGACCACGACCCACACCTGGTCGGCCTCCAGCGCGTCGCCGGTCGCCCGGTCGTCCCACGCGGCGACGGCGAGCACCGCGTGACCGTCGCGGACGCCGTCGGCCCGCGCCAGGATCGCGGCACGGCGGTCGGCGGCGTCCGTCGGGCGGAGCGCGTGCCGCACCGCGAAGAGCCCGGCGGCCGCGTCGACGTCGTTCGGCCGCCCGACCAGGAGCACCAGGTCACCGTCCGCGGACCGCACAGCGGGCGCGGTGGACCGGGCCACCGGAGCAGGCGAGGGCGCGTCGAGGACGCGGGACGAGCCTCCCGACCGGGTCTCGACGACCGGCTGCGCGACGGCCACCGCCTGCGTGTCGACCACCGTCTGCGCGTCGGCGGCGGCCTGGAGGCGCGGGTCGACCCCGGCGGGCACGTCCGGCTCGGCCGGCGCGCGCGTCGGGCGCGGGTCGCGCGGCGTGATCCCGTCCGCCTGGAACCCGTCGAGCACCGACGCGAAGGCATCGGCCCGCGTCGTCGCGGTGCCGTCGGTGCCGGCGATGCGGGCCTCGGCCGCCTCGGCGTCGGCGAGCAGCGCGGCGATGCCGACGCGCTGCACGGGCGAGTCGGCGATGACGACCCGGGCGGTGGGCTGGTCCCCCGGTTCCGGCACCTCGACGGTGGCCTCGACGTGCGCCTTGCGGAACAGTCCGCCGAAGCCCGGCGTGGTCACGCGTTCGGCCGCGACGATCCGCGCACCCGCGCCGAACTCGGTCCGGACCGCGTCGCGGACGGACTCGAGCGTGGCGCCGCTACGCTGCAATCGGGTCGGCGGCACGGACCACTCCCACGGTCTCGATGGTGGAGCCCGCCGCGGTGGCCTCCTGGTACGACAGCACCGGGAGCCCGTTCGACTGGGCGGCGACCATGCGGTGCACGGCCGGGCGGAGCTGCGGGGCGCAGACCAGGACGGCCGAGAGCCCCTGGTCCTCCACGGAGCGCACGGCGTCGCGGACGGAGCCCAGGACCTGCTCGATGCGGTGCGCGTCGAGCACGATCTGGCTGCCCTGCTCGGACGGCCGGAGCCCCTCGAGCATCGACTGCTCGAGCATCGGGTCGATCATGATGACGCGCAGGGTGCCGGCGTCGGTGTGCCGGGCGGCGAGGGCCGGGCCGAGGGCCGCACGGGCGGACTCGACGAGCCCCTCGGGGTCGGTCGACACCTTGGCGCGGAGCGTGAGGGCCTCGCAGATCCGGCCGAGGTCGTTGATCGGCACGCGCTCGGCGAGCAGGCCCTGCAGCACCCGCTGCAGCTCGGCCATCGAGAGCATGCCGGGGACGAGCTCCTCGACCGCGGCGGGGTTGACCTGCTTGACGCCCTCGGTCAGGACCTTGACGTCCTCGCGGGTGAGCAGGCGCGCGGCGTTGTCGCCGATGACCGCCTGCAGGTGGGTGACGAGCACGGAGACCCGGTCGATCACGGTCGCGCCGGTCATCTCGGCGGCGTGCCGGAGCTCGGCGGGCACCCACTTGCCGGTCAGGCCGAACACCGGCTCGATGGTCGAGGTGCCGGGCAGGCCGTCCAGGTGGTCGCCGAGCGCCAGGACGCTGCGGGCGGGCGCGGTGCCCCGGCCCGCCTCGACGCCGGCGATCCGGATGGCGTAGGTCGACGGCGGCAGGTCGATCGAGTCGCGGGTGCGGACCGGCGGGACGACGATGCCCATGTCGATCGCGATCTTGCGGCGGAGCGCACGCACCCGGCCGAGCAGGTCGTCCGAGGCGCCGGACACCATGTCGACCAGGTCGGGGGCGAGCAGGATCTCGAGGGCGTGCACGCGCATCTGCTCGAGCAGGTCCTCCGGGGTGTCGCCCGTCGGTGCCGCGGCTGCGAGTGCCTGCTGCTGGGCGGCGTCGGCCTCGGCCCGGGCGGCGTTCCGGCCGATGCGCCAGCCCGTGAAGAGCAGGGTCGCGCCGACGAGCAGGAAGGGCAGGATCGGCATGCCGGGGATGAAGCCCATCGCGATCGCGGCGACACCGGCGATCATCAGGGCGTTCCGCGACTGCGACAGCTGGGTCGCGGCCGATGACCCCATCTCGGACTCGGCGCCGGACCGGGTGACGATCATGCCCGTCGACACCGCCATGAGCAGAGCCGGGATCTGCGTGACCAGGCCGTCACCGATCGTCAGGATGCCGTACTTCGACAGTGCGTCGGTGACGGACAGTCCGTTCTGCAGCATGCCGATCGCGATGCCGCCGATCAGGTTGATGATGATGATCAGGATGCCGGCGATCGCGTCGCCCTTGACGAACTTCGACGCACCGTCCATCGCGCCGTAGAAGTCGGCCTCGGCGGACACCGCGGCGCGGCGCTCCTTGGCTTCCTGATCGGTGATGAGCCCGGCGTTCAGGTCGGCGTCGATCGCCATCTGCTTGCCCGGCATCGCGTCGAGGGTGAAGCGTGCCCCGACCTCGGCGACGCGCTCGGCACCCTTCGTCACCACGACGAACTGGATGACGATGAGGATGAGGAAGATGACCGCGCCGATGATGATCGACCCGGAGACGGCGACGTGGCCGAACGCCTGGATGACGTCACCGGCGAAGCCCTCGCCGAGCACCAGCCGGGTGGACGCCACGTTGAGGCCGAGGCGGAACAGCGTCGCGACGAGCAGCAGGGACGGGAACACCGAGAAGTCGAGCGGCTTCTTCACGAACAGCGTCGTGAGCAGGATCACCAGCGCCAGCAGGATGTTGATGATGATCAGGAAGTCGAGCAGGAACGACGGCACCGGCAGGATCAGCAGCAGGATGATGCCGACGATGAACACCGGGACGACGAGCTTCGGCAGGTCCTTGCGGTTCATGCGGGGAGTCCTTCGGTCTGGTTCTCTGCGGTGCGCGGTGTGCGGAGCCTGCGGGGGCGGAGGTCCCCGGTCAGGGTGGCGGGGTCGATGACGCTCGCGACCTCGTCCGGGGTGGTCGGCCGTGGCGGCGCGTGCGTGCCGGCAGCGGTGCCACGGGCCTTGAGCGCCATCACGAAGGACAGGACGCGGGCCACGGGCGTGTACAGGTCGACGGGGATCTCGTGCCCGAGCTCGCACGCGGCGTGCAGGGCCCGGGTGAGCGGGACGTCGCGGACGATCGGCACGCGCTCGTCCTCGGCACGGGCGCGGATCACGTCGGCGACCGGGCCGGCCCCCTTCGCCACCACCCGGGGCGCGGACTTCCCCGGCTCGTACTTGATCGCGACGGCGTAGTGGGTCGGGTTCGTCATCACGACGTCCGCGGTGCCGATGGCCTGGATCATCCGGTTGCGGCTCATCGCGAGCTGACGGGAGCGTCGCTGCGACTTCACCAGCGGGTCGCCGTCGCTCCGCTTGTTCTCGTCCTTGACCTCGCGTTTGGTCATCATCGTGCGCTTCCGGTTGCGGCGGATCACCACGAACACGTCGAGGGCTGCGAGGACGAGCCCGGCGACGATCGCGGCGCGCAGCAGGGTGCCGGACCCGGCGGCGGCGGCCTCGAGCACGGCCGACAGCGGCAGCGAGCCGCTCGTCATCAGGACCGGCATGAGCCCCTGCACCGCGAACCAGAGGACGAGCCCGACGACGGCGGTCTTGAGCAGCGCCTTCGCCCCGTTCCAGAGCGCCTGGGTGCCGAACACGCGCTTCAGTCCGGCGATCGGATCGAAGTGGTCGGGCTGCGGCGTCATCTTGCGGAAGTGCACCCCGCCCTGGGTGACGGCGGCGGCGAGCACCGCGACCGCGACGACCGCGAGCATCGGGCCGAGGGTCGCACCCATCGAACCGAGGGCGTCGGCGAGCAGGGCCTGCACGGCACCGAGCTCGGGGTCCTCGATGGCCCGCTGCACGGCGAGGAGCTGGTCCTGTCCGGCGGCCGCGGCGTTGCCGATCGCGGCCGGGATCATGAGCGCCGCGACGGCGATCCCGATCCACGCGCCGAGGTCCTGCGAGCGACCGATCTGGCCCTTCTCGTGGACCTCGCGCATCCGCTGCTGGGTTGCCTGTTCGGAACGTTCTCCGCTGTCGGACACGTCGTCACCCCCGTCCCGTGATCGCCTCGACGGCGTCGCCGGTCAGCGACGACACCACCGAGGGCAGGGCCATGAAGAGCGCGCCGGCGAACAGGACGGTCAGGCCGATCTTGATCGGGAAGCCCATCTGGAACGCGTTGAGCGCCGGTGCCACGCGGGTCAGCAGCCCGAGGCCGACGTCGGCCAGGAACAGCACGACGACGAGCGGTCCGGCGATCTGCAGGGTGGCGAGGAACATCTGCGACATCGCCGTCACGAGCATCGACGCGAGCCCGTCGACCGCGAAGGTACCGGTGAGCGGCACGGCGTCGAACGACCGCACCAGACCACCGACGATGAGCTGGTAGCCGCCCGAGGTGAAGAGCAGCGCGAGCGCGGTCATCTGGAACAGGCGGGTGAACTGGGCGCCGTTGACCTGGGACTGCGGGTCGAACGCCTGCGCGAGCGTGAACCCGCCGAACAGGTCGATGAGCGCACCCGCGGACTGCACGGCGGCGAACACCAGGAACACCAGGAACCCGAGGGACAGCCCGACGACGAGCTGGGTGAGCAGGGCGAGCAGGAACGGCCCCGTGTCGAGCGACTCGTAGCCGACGGCGACGCGCGGGGCGACGCCGATGGCGAGCCCCAGCCCGAGGATCACCTTGACCGTGCCGGGGAACGCCCGGTACGAGAACGGCGGCGCGATGACGAAGAACGCGACGAGCCGGACGCCGGCGAGCATGGTCGCCTCCAGACGGTCGGCGTCGATGCTGAGCTCCATCAACCGGCCCCGAGCAGCTTCGGGATCATGTCGAAGGCGACGTGCGTGAACGCGATCATCTCCGAGATCATCCAGTTGCCGCAGACCACCAGGGCGATCGCGACGGCGACGGCCTTCGGCACGAACGAGAGCGTGACCTCCTGGATCTGCGTCACCGACTGGAACAGCGAGATCGCGAAGCCGACGACGAGCGAGGTGATGAGCACCGGGGCGGCGAGCTTGCCGGACACCAGGAGCGCCTGGAGCACGAGGTCGATGACTGCCTGCTGGTTCATGCGTGCCCCCTAGACAACGTGGTAGCTCTCGATGAGCGACGTGATGATGAGGCCCCAGCCGTCGACCAGCACGAAGAGCAGGATCTTGAACGGCAGCGAGATCATGACCGGCGGGAGCATCATCATGCCCATCGACATCAGGGCCGCGGAGACGACGAGGTCGATCACCAGGAACGGGATGAAGATGACGAACCCGATGATGAACGCGCTCCGGAGCTCCGAGATGATGAACGCCGGGATCACCGTCGTCATCGGCACGTCCGCCATCGACTTCGGGTTGTCGAGCCCGGCGGCGCGGGTGATCAGGGCGACGTCCTCGTCACGGGTCTGGTGGAGCATGAAGGTCCGCAGGGGCTTCGTGCCGATCTCGACGGCCTGGTTGAAGTCGAGGTGCCCGGCCAGGTAGGGCTGCAGGGCGTCGTCGTTGATGTGCCCGAGCACCGGTGCCATCACGAACAGCGACAGGAACAGTGCCAGTCCGGCGATCACCTGGTTCGGCGGGATGGACTGCAGCCCGAGCGCGTTCCGGGTCATCGCGAGCACGACGAAGATCTTCGTGAACGACGTCATCATGAGCATCAGCGCGGGTGCGACGCTCAGCAGCGTGATGCCGATGAGCGTCACCACGGCCGACGACGGGGTGCCGTCGGGGCCGTTCACGCTGACGCTGAAGTCACCGGTCGCGGGGGCGGTCGGGGTCGCCGGGGCGGTGGGTTCGACGACACCGGCGGCGTGCGCACCGGTCGTCGTGAGCATCAGGAACCCGGCCACGACCGCCAGGCCGAGCAGGACGAGGGCGACGAGTCGACCCGACCGTGCCAGCCGGTGCGGCCCTGCCGCGGTCACCCGGCCCGCCGGTTCCGCAGCGCGGCGGCGGCCTGGCGCCAGGTGTCGACCGACAGGATCGAGCCCTGCAGCTGCTGCGCGCTCGGCACGGCGCGCTGCGGGCGACGGTTGCGCGGGCGCATCGGCAGCGGCGCGATGGCGCTGGTCGCGTCGGTCGTGCGGGTCACGTCGTCCGTGTCTGCCGGGAGGCCCGTGGTGGCGTCCGACTGCTGCGCGAGTTCCCGACCGAACGCGTCGGCCGACGGGGCGGGACGCACGGGCAGCGCCACCGGTCCGGTCACGATGGTGAGTTCCGGCGCGGGCGCCTGCCCGCTGGTGAGCAGGTTGACCCCGTGCTCGGACACGCCGAGCACGAGCCGCTCCCCCTCGACGTCGACCACGACGACGCTCGCCTTGCCGCCGATGCCCTGCCGGCCGACGACCTCGACGGTCGCGGCACGACGGCCCGACGGCTTGCCCGAGAAGCGCTTGCGGCTCGCGCGGTGCAGCACCCACATGAGGGCGAGCACGACGCCGAGCGAGAGCGCGACGCGGAGGGTGACGACGAGGGTGTCCACGCGCGGGTCAGACCGTTTCGGCGACGTCGAGGATGCGGGTGATCCGGACCGCGTAGTCCTGGTCGACGACGACGACCTCGCCGTGCGCGATGAGGCGGCCGTTCAGCAGGACGTCGGCGGGGGCACCGGCACTGCGGTCGAGCTCGACGACGGCGCCGGGCTCCATGCCGAGCACGTCGCGGACCGACATCCGGGTGCGGCCGATCTCGACCGTCAGGGTCATCTCGACATTGTTGATCCGCCCGAGGTTGCCGGCGGGCAGGTTCGCCACGACGGGCGCCGACACCGTGCCGTTCTCGCGGATCCGGATGCCGAACCACCCCGCGGGCAGGCCACCGGCGGTCAGTTCGAACACGACGGTGTCCGGGTCGGCCAGCAGCGACGCGGCCGACTCGCGGTTGGCCTCGCCGAGCACCCCGACGCCGAGGACCCCGGCCGCGGCCTCGAGCGACGGACGCAGGACGTCCGTGACGGCCACGATGCCGTGGTCGGTGCCTCCGGCGGCCGTGATCGACTCGAGGTCGGTGAGCACGAGCGCCAGATCGGCCGACAGGCCGCCGACGAACGAGGCGACCACGGCGTCCGTCGCCGCGTCGAGCACGACCGGTGTCGCGCCTCCAGGCAGGAGCACCGCGGTCAAGGGGGCGGCCGTCGGGAGCTGCGCCGCGAGCGACTCGGCCGCTGCGGTGTGGAGGGTGGTCGTTTCGGTCATCAGTGCTGCTCCGTGCTCGTGGTGGTGACGACGATGCCGGCGAGGCGCGAGCCGTTCGCGCCGACCGCGGCGGTGCCGACGGGTTCGCCGTCGACCGCGATGGTGAGGGGCCGGTGCTGCGGGTGCGGCAGCGGCAGGACGTCGCCGACGGCGAGCCGCAGGACCTGCGTCGGCAGGACCGCGGCCGGGGCGAAGCGCAGGCTGACGCCCACGGGCACGCTCTCGAGCTGCGCGTCGAGCAGGGCTCGGGCGTCGGCGGGCGACACGTGTGCGGCGGCCTCGCCGAGCTGCGGCAGGACGGCCTCGGCCGGCAGGGCCAGCGTGCCGGGGGCGATGCGGTCGCCGACCCGGATCGAGAACGAGGCGACGATCATCAGGTCGCCCTTCTGCGCGGCCTGGGCGAACTGGCTGTTGAACTGGAACCCGCCGACCGTGACGTCCTGCGCGAGCAGCCCGCCGAACGAGTAGCGGAGGTCGTCGAGGGCGTCCTCGACGATCTTGCGGACCAGGGCCTGCTCGATGGGCGTGAAGGTGCGGTCCGGCGTCGGCAGCGGCTTCGACGCGCCCAGCGCGTGCGACACCCACGTCAGGGCGGCGTCGAGCGGGACCTGCAGCACGCCCTTCGGGGTCAGGCCGGTGATCGGCAGCAGCACCATGCCGGTGAGCGCGGGCAGCGACGCGGCGTACTCGTCGTACGTCGTCATCTCCACCTGCTCGCAGGTGACCTGGCTGACCGCGCGGACCTTCGCCGTCAGCTGCGTGCCCCACTGGCGCGCGAACGTCTCGAAGGCGAGCTCGAGGACCCGGGCGTGCTCACGGGCCAGCGTCGACGGGCGCGCGAAGTCGTACACCTCGGGCGCTGGCAGGGTCTCGGTCACGGGTGCGTCTATCGGTCACCTGTGGGGCACCCGTCAGTGCTGTACCCCGTAGTGGGGCGGTGGCGGCAGCGCTCGTGCGCTCCGCGCGCTGCGTGTCCCAGCCCTTGCTGCGCTCCGTGTCCCAGCCCTGCTGCGCTGCGTGTCTCAGCCCTGCTGTGCTCCGTCCTGCGCCTTGGCCAGCGCTGGCATGAGGGCGCTGACGTCCTGGTCGGCGTTCGACAGGACCACGATGTCGACCCGCCGGTTCAGGGCGAGGTCCTGCTCGGTGCCGCCCTTCGCCAGCGGTCGGCTCGACCCGAACCCGACGCTCTGCACGTGGTCGCCGGGCATCCCGCCCCGCTCGACCAGGTCGCGCAGGACCCCGGTCGCCCGTGCTGCGCTGAGCTCCCAGTTGGTGGCGTACGGCGCGGTCGAGTTCCGCTGGTCGGCGTGCCCCTCGACGCTGACGTCGTGGGCGGAGGTCTTCAGCACCGGCGCGATGGCGTCCATGATCGACCGCGCCTGGTCGGACAGGTCCGCGCTGTTCGTGCCGAAGTACGTCTCGCTGCCGATCAACCGGACGATCAGGCCGCGGGCGTCCACGGTGAACTGGACGTTCTCGGTCTGGCCCGCCTTCGCCAGGTTGCGCTGGATCGCACGCTCGAGCTTCGTCAGGTCGTCGAGCTCGCGCTTCGCCTCGGCGAGGTCCTGCTTGCTCGCCGTGGTCGGCACCACCGTCGACGCGGGGTCGACGTTGGTGTCCTTCGTGCCCGATGACGCGGTCGAGTGGTCGGCCTGGGACTTGTCCGTCGAGTAGCCGGAGCCGTCCTCGACCTGGTCCTTCGTCACGACGGTGCCGCTCGCGGTGTCGATCTTCTGCGAGTCGACCTCGCCGAAACCGGTGGCGAGCGACTGCTTCAGCTGGATGTACTTCTCCTGGTCGACGGTGGACATCGCGAAGAGCACGAGGAACATGCACATCAGCACCGTGATCATGTCCATGTACGACGCCATCCAGCGCTCGTCGGGGTGCTCGGCCTCGTCGTGGGACTTCTTCGCGCGACCGCGGCCGCGGCCCCGGGGGTTGGCGCTCACGGTCAGGCCGCCAGCTGCTGGTCGTCGGCCGCGTCGGCCTTCTTGCCGGCCTTGCCGGCCTTGCCGCCCGTGTCGGCGCGGGCGGCGGGCGGGACCATGGCCTTCAGCCGCTCGCCGAGCAGACGGGGCTGGCTGCCGGCCTGCACCGCGAGCAGCCCCTCCATCAGGAGCGTCTGACGGTCCGACTCGAGCTGGGCGAGCTTGCGCAGCTTGCCGCCGATCGGCAGCCACATGAAGTTCGCGGTCAGCAGGCCCCACAGGGTGGCGACGAACGCGCTGGCGATCAGCGGTCCGAGCTCGTCCGGCTTGCCGAGGTTCGCGAGCACGTGGGTCAGCGAGACCACGGTGCCGATGATGCCGACGGTCGGGGCGAAGCCGCCGAGGCCCATGAAGAACGCGCTCGCGCTCCGGGTCGGGGCCGCGTTCGACTCGATCTCGTCCTCGAGCAGGATCCGCAGCTCGTCGCCGTCGGTGCCGTCCGCGATGTTCTGCAGCGCCTTCTTCATGAACGGGTCGTCGTGCTTGTCGGCCTCCTGCTCGAGCGCGAGCAGGCCGTTGGCGCGGGCGGTCTCGGCGAGCCCGACGACGTCATCGATGACCGATGCCGGCGGGGTAACCTTGCCGGTGAACGCCTTCGGCACGGCCTTGAAGCTGGCGATCGCGTCCTTCAGCGTGGTGCTCGCGATGCCGCAGCCGATGGTTGCGCCGAACACGAGCAGCATCGGGGCGGGCAGGAAGAGTCCACCGAGCTCGACGTGCTCCATCTGGACCATGCCGAACAGGGCGCCGAAGGCGAGCAGGATGCCGACGATCGTTGCGATGTCCACGTCAGCGACCCCCGTCCAGCGCGCGACCGTGCTGCGTGGAGCGGAGTGCGGCGACCGGGGCGAGCGTCGGCTGCGGGCCGGTGTTCGTGCGGGGGGCCTGGTCGGTGCCGTAGGCCATGCCGACGATGCGTGCGCGGTACGCGGCGATCAGGTCGATGACGTCGGCCATCGACTCCCGCACGATGTACTTCGCGCCGTCGACCATGATGAGCGTCGTGTCCGGCGTCTCCTGGATGCGCTCCACGAGATCGGGGTTCACAGCGAATCCGCTGCCGTTCAGTCGTGTGACGACGATCATGGCCCGTCCTGGTTCTCGATCGTCCCGCCGCCGTCCGTGGGGCGGGATGCGGGCCCGTCCGTGGGCCTGCACGGAGGACTATCGGCGGGTGCGACGGGTGCGTTAGCGACGCGTTCTGGCCGTCTCAGGTGATCCCCAGGAAATCGCTGCATCCGATCGGGGTGCTCCGGCGGTAGTGGGAGTACGACGTCGAGGACGACGTCGTCCGCACCGGCCCGGACAGGCCCGAAGGAGACACGTCATGCGCAAGACACTCGCCACCGGCCTCAGCGCCGGTGTCCTGTTCGCCGCCGCTGCGGCCGTACTGCCCGCGACCGCTGCGACCGCCGCCACCGGCGAGGCGACGCTCTCGGTCCTCCATGCCGTCCCCGACGTCACCGTCGACGTGTACCTCGACGGCGAACGTGCCATCGACGACTTCACCCCGGGCACCCTCGCCGGCCCGATGATGGTGCCGGCCGGTGCTCACCAGCTCGCGATCACCGCCTCGGATGCCACCGACGCGTCGAAGCCGATCATCGGCCCGGCGGACGTCTCGTTCGACGCCGGCGGCAACTACACCGCCGTCGCCCACGACGCCACGGACGGGTCACCCACCGCCACGGTGTTCACCAACGACACCTCGGCCGTCGCGGCCGGCCAGGGACGTCTGGTCGTCCGGCACGTCGCCGCCGCACCGGCCGTCGACGTCCTCGCCGGCGGGAAGGCCGTCGTGTCGAACCTGTCGAACCCCGACGAGCAGGCACTCGAGCTGCCGGCCGGCACCGTGTCAGCGACCGTCGCCGCCACCGGGACCACCGACCCCGTGATCGGCCCGGCGGACGTCGCGGTCACCGCGGGCTCGTCGACCATCGTCTACGCCTGGGGCAGCCTGGACGACGACAACCTCGCCCTCGCCACGCAGACGATCGCGGACCTCGGCGGCACGCCGAACGGCGTCCCCGCCGGGAACGCCGGTCTCGTGGCCACGAACGACCAGGACCCCCTGCCCCTGGTCGGCGCAGCGGCGGCCGCACTGGCCGCCGCTGCCGCGATCGGGGCCGTGGTGCTCCGCCGCCGGCACGCAGCGACCCGCCGCTGAACGTGCCACGCCCCGTGCGGTCCGCCACGGTGACGCTCGTCGTCGCCGTGGCGGCCGCCGCCCTGACCGGGTGCTCGTCGGCCGGGACCACCCCCGGCGGGCAGCCGTCCGTCCTGCCGACCACCACCCCCACACCGGTCCCGTCGGCGTTCTCGACCGAGGTCCCGCAGCAGGCCGCCACGATCCCCCCGGTCCGGGACGCCCCCGCCCCCACCACCATCACGGTCGACCACGCCGGCATCCGCGCGCCGATCCGCCCCGAGGGGGTCGACGAGGACGGCGCCATGGCGCTCCCGCCCGACCCGGCCACCGCAGGCTGGTACCGGTTCGGTGCCGCACCGTCGTCCACCGAGGGCACCGTCGTCATCGCGGCCCACGTCGACGCGGTCGGCTACGGCATCGGCCCGTTCTCCCGGCTCGGCGACGCCCCGACCGGCACCCGGGTCACCCTGACCGACGCGGACGGTGCCGAGACCGCGTGGCGGATCGACTCCGTCAGCATGCTCGAGAAGCAGGGACTCCCCTGGGGCGAGGTGTTCCGTGACGACGGACCACGACGGCTCGTCCTGGTGACCTGCGGCGGGACGTTCGACGCAGCCACCGGACACTACGAGAGCAACCTCATCGTCACCGCGGTCCCGGCCTGACCGTGGCGACGATCCGCCCCCTACGATCGGATCGTGGTCGACGACGACCGCGCCAGCGACAGGAAGACGTGACGACCATCCTCCCGGACGACAGCGAGCTCTCGGACGCGTTCCGCGCCGGGGGCGAGCACGCCCTGCGAGCCGTCTACGAACGGTGGTCGTCGCTCGTGTACTCGCTGGCCCTGCGCGCCCTGGCCGACCCGGCCGCCGCGGAGGACGTCACGCAGCAGGTCTTCGTGAAGGCCTGGCAGCGCAGCACGAGCTACGACCCCGGCCGCGCCCCGCTCGGCGCGTGGCTGGTCGGCATCACCCGGAACTGCATCGCCGACGCGCAGAACGAGCGTCGCCGGCACGCCAGCGCCGCCGACCCGGACGTGGTCGAGGAGACCACCCCGGCGCCGGAACCGGCCTTCGACCTGGCCGAACGCGCCCTGGTCGCCGGCGAGCTCGAGCGGCTCGACGAGGTCCCACGGCGCGTGATGCGACTGGCGTTCTACGACGACCTCAGCCATCGTGAGATCGCCGAACGGCTCGAACTGCCGCTGGGCACCGTCAAGAGCCACATCCACCGAAGTCTGGCTCGGCTCCGAACACGTCTGGAGGTGATCGAATGAAGCACGTCGACGACGAAACGCTGGCGATGCTCGCGGTCTCCGACCAGGTCGCCGCGGACGACGTCGCCGAGCACCTGGCGTCCTGCGACCGGTGCCGCGACGAGGTCGCCGCGCTGCAGCGGGTCGCCGCGGTGACCCGGGCGTCCGAGGACGTCACGCTGGCCGCGCCCCCGGAGCACGTGTGGGACCGGATCGCCGCCGAGATCGCCCGGACGCCGCAGCAGGCTGCGGCGCCGGCGGCCGACCCCGGACGAGCGGCCGAACGCGCGTCCGCCGCCACGACGTCCGACGCGCAGCACCACGCCGTGGCACGCCGACCCCGATCCCGTCCGCGTCGTCGCCGTGCCTTGGCGCTGGTGATCGCCGGCGTCGGTGTCCTCGCCGTCGTCCTCGGCATCGGTGTGGCGTCGGGGGTCGTCCCCGGACTCCCCCGCGGCGACACCGAGACCGTCCTGGCGAACACCGAGCTCGCCGCGCTGCCCGGTTGGTCGGGGACGACCGGCCGCGCCGAACTCGAACGTGACCAGGACGGCCGGGTGACCCTGCTCGTCGACCTGCACGGAGAGCGCGGTCGCTCCGGCACCGGTCCGCTGCGCGAGGTCTGGATGATGCGGTCGGACCTCGGTGGACTGGTGAGCGTCGGCTACCTCGACGGCGACCAGGGCCGCTTCACGGTGCCCGACGGCGTCGACACCGCGGAGTTCCCCGTGGTGGACGTCTCGGCCGAGGCCGACGACGGTGATCCGGCGCACTCCGGTGACTCGATCGTCCGGGGCACCCTGACCGATCCCTGAGCAGTGCGGGGCACTGGTGTCCGCGAGCGGGACAACGGTGCGCGCGGCCACGCGGAATCGTACGGGTGGGACTGCTCAACAGACGGCGTTGATTGGTGCCCCGCCTGTCGTGCAGCGCAGGCAGAAGGCCGATGGCCACTTGACGTCGCAGATCGCACTGCCTTGGGGTACTTCATCGCGTTGCAAGCAACCCGGACACAGGTGAACCGAAGAACGGCAGACTCGCTCGCTGCTTTCGCCGCACGGCTTGAGATTGGCTTCGGGGGACGAGATCGGTTCAAGGCTCGGCTCGAGCACGACGGAAGGACCGTCCCCGAGGAGAAAGTGCAACAGCTGTGGGATGAAGCAATGCGCCCCGAGGGGCCGCCCGTACAAGTCAGTCATGGGGAGTTCGCCGAACAGATGCTGAAGACCGCCGACGGCCTTCTGAAATACCTGATCGGACGACCTTGGACGCTGGTCCGATTCGATCGCAGGTCGCTAGTCACCTCCGACTCCCCGGTGAGCTTGGTCGCACAGCCCGACGCTGACGAGTGGGAAGGGGTCGGATACATGACCGCTTGGGGCATCGCGATGCCCTTGACTCGGAAGCTTGGACTCATCATGGGAGACCCGACGCCGTTCCAAGGCCTGGTCCCCGTCGAGGAGGTGCACCAGGGCCTGCGAGACACACTCGTCCCTGTAGGCACGACCGCCTACGAGCGCTTCTTCAACGAGCACACGATCGGCCACGCAAGCCGATGGCTCTACTGCCACCCCAGCGATGAGCACCGCATCCCGGACGACCTACCCGAGCCCCATCTCGTGAACATGCGCATCCAGAACGACCCTTGGGAGTTCAACGGCGAACCGAACGGTGTTGTCTAACCGCTCGCCGATGCCGAGCACGCCGCGAATCCGGCCCACGCGGACCGTCTCGATAGCCGATCGGCTACCGGACGAGATCAGCGGAAGAGCTCGGCGTTTTCCGCGACCCAGTCCGGGATCGAGCGGGCAGGCCGGCCCAGCAGATCTTCCACAGTGGACGTCTTTTCGGTGCTGGCGCCAGACGCAAGGGCTTCGACGTCGATGCTCACGAGGAGGCCCACGACCATCTCCGGCAGTCCGAGTGACAGCAGCAGGGCTCGCTGTTCGTC
This sequence comes from Curtobacterium sp. MCLR17_044, assembly GCF_003234435.1. Lineage (NCBI taxonomy): Bacteria > Bacillati > Actinomycetota > Actinomycetes > Micrococcales > Microbacteriaceae > Curtobacterium > Curtobacterium sp. MCLR17_044. The sequence continues at coordinate 135,651 of NZ_QKTC01000002.1, forward strand.
AGGGGTTCGGTGCGTGTAGGTCACGGTGCGCCCGATTGCTTCCGAGATGAGCTCTGCAATGGCGTCCATGTTCAGTCCGTCGGGTCCGGTGAGGTGGTAGGCCCTGCGGACCGAGCCGCTCGCTGCACCGCTCAGGATCAGGCGTGTCGCGACGTCTCCGACGTCGCGCACGTCGATGAGGTTCGCGGGAAGCGTGCCGGCAGCGCCTCCCCACAGGTCGCTCTTGATGAGTCCGGCCTGACCTCCGATGACGGCGCTGAAGGTCATGGGGCGCAGCACGCTGTAACCGATGTCGACCGCGCCGAGATGGCCCTCCACCTGCAGATGCCAGTCGATTGGGTGCATGCGGGAGGGCCAGCTCCACGAGCTGACCTTGACGACGTGTTCGACCCCGGCGCGAGCGGCCGCGTCGATGAGGGCGATTTCCTGGTGGGCTTGGTCGTCGGAGCTGCCGAGGCTGATGACCAGCACGTCGGCGCCGTTGACAGCGGACGCGATCGACTCCGGGTTCGCGTGGTCGATGTGGACGCTCGTGGTCTGGGTGCCAGCGTTTTGCGCTGCGGGTGTCCGGCTGAGTGCACGTACCGCGGTGCCGGCAGCGGAGAGCCCGTCGGTGATCACCCTGCCGACACGCCCCGTCGCGCCTGCGATGGCAACGAGCCCCGGTCCTGATACTTCGGTCATGTCGATGTCTGCCTTCTCTTGGTGACTGCGGCTCGGGCGGGCGCTTCGCGCTCCTGGGCGCCAGGGATGAGCGGTGGTCGAGGTGCGGTTCAGCCGTTCGCTCGGACGGAGAACTCCTTCGAGGACTCCCACTCCGCCAGTCGGGCGGCGTAGACCTGGGGGACGACAACGGTGGGTGCGGCGCCGAAGAAGACGCGGAGCGGCGGGGTCGGGTTGTCGACGAGCTCCAACATGGCTGCGCCGACGGCCTCGGGCTTGCCCAGCCACTCGACCGGTCGGTTGCTTTCGGCCGCCTCGGCTGCGCGGTGGGCGTCCTCGTACGCCGAGTTCGGGGTGGCGTTGACAGCGCTCGACCCTGCCCAGTCGGTGCCGTACTGCCCCGGTTCGACCAGGGTGACGTTGATCCCGAACGGGGCTACTTCCTGGGCGAGGGCGTCCGAGAGGCCCTCGAGTGCCCACTTGGAGGCGTTGTACCCGCCGAGGCCGGGGAACGCGATGACCCCGCCGATGGTGGAGATCTGCACGATGTGGCCGCTTCCCTGAGCGCGCAGGACGGGCAGCGCCGCCCGCGTGACGTTGAACGCGCCGAAGAAGTTGACGTCGAACTGCTGGCGGAGTTCGGTTTCGCTGAGTTCCTCGACCATCCCGAACAGGCCGTACCCGGCGTTGTTCACGACGACGTCGAGCGTGCCGAAGCGTTCGGCCGCCGCATCGACCGCCGCGTGGACGGCGGCGGCGTCGGTGACGTCGAGTGCGATGGCGAAGAGGCGGTCGCCGTGGGTGGCGGCGAGGTCGTTGAGTGCGGCGAGGTCCCGAGCGGTCGCTGCGACGCGGTCGCCGCGTTCGAGGGCGGCAACCGTGAACTGCCGGCCGAAGCCGCGGCCGGCGCCAGTGATGAACCAGGTCTTGGAGGTCATGCGTTTGTTCCGATCTGCTGTGTCTGCGGAGTTGTGTTGCGGGGTGTCAAGTTGGAGCGGACTCAACTGGTTGACGAGTTCGTGTCGGTTCGGCTGATGGTCCTGTCTCGGTGTGCACGGACGCGGGCCGCGTTGCCGCAGCGGGCCGACGAGTGCCACTTGGCGGCCCCGTTCTTGGACTGATCGAAGAACGCGACCTGGCAGTCCGGGTTCGCGCACAACTTGAGCCGCGAGAGCGCACCCGTGGCGCGCCCTTCGAGCAGCGCGACTGCGACCTTCGCCTCGATGAAGTCACCGCCGTCGTGCGGCACGGTGATGCCGTCGTCGTCGAGGCGCAGGCGGAGGGCGAGATCCACTGGCTGATGGAGTTCCGCGGGCCCGTCACCGAGCAGTCGCCTGAGGGCTGTCCGTAGGCGACGCAGGCGTTCGAGGGAGTCAACGTCGACGCCGGCCCCGGTGCCGGTGCCGATCGACGCCAGCCAGGTCGTTGCGCTGTCGGTGGATCCCAGGAGGTCAGCCCCGGGGCCGACGCTGACGGTGTTGACGAGGTCCTGCAGGAGCGCGAGGTCACCCGGTGCGGGGTTCGCCTCGTACCGGGTCGTCGCGGTGCCCTCGAGCATCAAGCCGCTCCCCCCAGGAGGGTGAGACCACCGAACCAGACAGGGCTGAGATTGAGGTGGTGAGGGTAGCGGGTGGTCATCTCCTGCAGGAACCGCTCCGGGGTGACACCGTCATGGAGCAGCGCCATGACGTCGCGCAGGTACATCCGGGTTTCGGCGATGGTTTCGGGGCTGTCCGCCAGTGCCCGGTTCTTGTGGCCTGCCACGACGTGATGGGCTCCGAGTGCTTCGATGACGTCGAGCGCTGCGAGCCAGTGCTCGAAGCCGCCACCAGGCCCCTCCAGGAGGTACTGGTGCACCCCGTTGTAGACGCTGTCGCCAGCGACGACGAGGTCCAAGTCCGGGACGTGGAGCACTGTGGTGCCGTCGGTGTCGGTGTGTCCGACCTCGATGGGGAGCAGCCGATGACCTTCGAGGTCGAACCCGTCGGGGCCAACCTCTTCCGCGATGACAGGTGCCTCCGGGATCAGCCCCGGGAAGATCTGGTCCCACAGCTGTTCGCGGCCCGCTGTCGCCTCCTGGTGCATCATCGCGATCGTCTGCTTCGTCGCGACCACCGTCGCCGACGGGAACCGCTCCACCAGGGCGTGTCCACCGAACCAATGGTCACCGTGGCCGTGGGTTGCGTAGATGGACGTCAGTGTCTTGCCGGACGCTTCGACCCAATCACCGACCGCCTTGATCTGCTCGTGGGTGAACGGTGCGTCAACGAGCACCGCGTGCTCCGCCCCGGAGATCAGGACCGTGCTGCCTGGGTTCCACACCAGAGGGCGGCCGTCAGGCAGCCGTGCGTCACCAGCCCACTCCGGTCCGTCGGTCACGAGAACGTCGTAGCTCAATTCACTCATGCGACTCACTGTAACGTACAAAACGGTTTTGCTCGTTACAGAACCTCAAGGAGTTCGATGCTGCCGTTCGGTTCGGTTCGGCTCGGCTCGGCACGCACCCGCCCGCGCACCCCCATCGGTCAGGCTGATCGCGGGGCTGCCACAACAGGCCTCACTCACTGAGCATGCCCTCATCGAGCAGGACCCACTTTTCGACATTGGGTCGTATGGCGTGATGCGACCGCAGGACCGCGGCCATGCGACCGCGGGCGCTTCGGAACCGAGCGCCGTCAAGACACGACTCGCCGGCGAGGAGCCCCGTGAACCTGTACTTCCGACTTCTTCTGGTGCTCTTCGGACAGCGCTTCCGACGAGGCCTCAACATCCACGAGACCGACACCACCATCTTCCGCGTGACCGTCGGGGACCTCGATGTGTACGGCCACATGAACAACGGCCGCTACCTCACGATCATGGATCTCGGCAGACTGCGGTGGCTCCGACGCACCGGGATCTTCGGTCGCACCCGGGCCAGAGGTTGGGCAGCGGTCGTGGCGCAGCAAACGGTGACCTACCGGAGGCCCCTCCGAGTCGGCCAGCGCTTCGAACTCCGCACGAGGTACCTCGGTTCCGACGATCACGGCAGCTACACCGAGCAGACCTTCGTTCGACGCGGAAACCTGCACGCGCACGCCGTCGTGCGGACGAAGTTCTTGACGCGACACGACGGCCCCGTCGTGACCGACGATCTCCGCGCTCTCCTCGACGGGGACGATCTCGTTGTGCCCGACTGGGTCGCTGACTGGTCCGCTTCCGCTCGCAGCGCCGCGGCCGATTCGCCGTCGTGAGCCCGGCGGCAGCGTGACACAGATCCCGCTCAGGACCGCGGGGTGTCAGTCGCCGGACGGCCGATCGACGATGGCGTCGGCGTGCTCGACTATCCAGTCCATGAGGGGAACGAGTCGAGCTGCCAGTTCGCTACCGCTGTCGGTGAGCGAGTAGTCCACCCGAGGCGGGATCGTGGGCTGCGCGACCCGGTTCACGATCCCGTCGTGCTCCAGCGTCCGCAGGGTCGAGGCGAGCATCTTCTCGCTGATCCCCTCGATGGTGCGTCGAAGTTCCCCCCAGCGCATGCTGCCCGGCTCGAGCGCGAGGAGCACGAGGACGCCCCACCGACTCGTGACGTGGGTGAGCACGACTCGCGTAGGACACGCCGCTGGGAAGCGCGCGAACGCATCCGGATCCTGCACGGGCGGTGCAGGGGCTTCCACGATTCCGACATCCATGTAAGTACCTTACAAAAAGGTGCGTACCTCCGTACAGGAGAGTTTCCTGCGATGCTGCGATCACCCGCTGAAGATCGCAGAAGGAGACCTCGTGTCCATCATCGTCACCGCCGCTTCCGGCCAGCTCGGCCGCCTCGTCGTCGAAGCTCTCATCGAACGCGGGGCCGACCCCGAGTCGGTCGTCGCGACCTCACGCAACATCACTCGCCTCGCAGACCTCGCGACACTGGGCGTCCGGACCGCCGTGCTCGACTACACCCGTCCGAGCACGATCGCTGACGCCATCGGTGCCGGCGACGTCGTCGTCCTGATCTCGAGCAATGCCGTCGGGCAGCGCGTCGCCCAGCACACCGCGGTGATCGACGCCTCCGCAGCGGCCGGCGCCAGCAGGATCATCTACACGAGCGTCCTGGACGCTGGTCGCTCGGAGTTGATCCTCGCTCCCGAGCACAAGGCCACGGAGGAGGCCATCGCCGCATCCGGCGTCCCCGCCACCATCCTCCGCAACGGTTGGTACACCGAGAACTACGCGACCACGCTCGCCATCGCACGGCAGTCGGGTGTGATCACGGCAAGTGTCGGAGACGGCCGCGTCGCCAGCGCCAGCCGACGCGACTTCGCTGAAGCAGCCGCGGTCGTCGCGCTCGATGACGAGACCGCCGGGCGTGTGTTCGAACTCTCCGGCGATTACGCATGGACCCATGCCGAGCTCGCCGATGCCCTCACCGACGTGATCGGCTCACCGGTGCACTACCAGGCCCTCAGCACGGACGAACACGCTGTCTCCCTCCGGGGAGCGGGGCTCGACGAGGGCACAGTCGCGTTCTTGGTGGCCCTCGACGCGGGCATCCGCGACGGTCTCCTCGCCCACACCAGCGGGGAGCTCAAGGCTCTCATCGGCCGACCGACCACCCCGCTCGCCGAGGGCCTCGCAGCCATCGCGGCGCAGTGACCCGCATCCAGTCCCGTCAACCACACACGAGCAGGAGCACAACCATGACCAACGACCTGATCACGCGCACACGAAGCAGCCGCATCGCCCGCGGCGCGGCGGCCATCGCCGGAGCCGCCCTCCTCACCGGTCTCGTCGTGTCCACGCCGGCAGCGGCCGCTCCCGCAACCCAACCGAAGCCGACCGTGACGGTCGCCGGGAACCGGCAGAACACCAACACCGAACACCGCAACGCCTGCATCGTCCGGACGCTCATCACCCGGACCTTCACCGATCCTGACAGCAGATCCTCCCGGCAGGTCGCGGCACGGTTCGTGTCCCCGAGCGCAGTCACGCACGGCGCAGCAACCACTGCCGGACCGAAGGGTGTCCTTGCCCAGTTCTCGGCGGACCGTACCCGCATCCCTGGTGCTCGAGCAGTGATCAAGCGCACCGCAGCAGACGGCAACCTCGTCGCCGTGCACTGGCAGATCGCACCAGACCCGCGCAACGAACGACGCGGTGATGCCGCCGTCGACCTGTTCCGCGTCCAGCACGGACGGATCGTCGAGCACTGGTCGCTCGAGCAGCCCATCCCGACGGGCACCCCCGCAAGCGGGAACACGAACACCATGTTCAGCGACCTGTACCGGCCGGCACGTCCGACCACCGCGCCGTCGGAACGTCAGGAAGAACGCAACCGCGTCCTCGCGGTGTCGGCGTACAACACACTCTTCCGAGACCACGATGCGTCCGTCCTCGACCGCGCCTTCGACCCCGCGTACTTGCAGCACAACACCGTCGCTCCGAACGGGACAGCAGCCCTCAAGCAACTGTTCGGGAGCGGCGCCCAGTTCCCGGCGCAGCAGTCCGTCATCTCGCTCTCCGACGGTGACATCGTCTGGACCTTCTCCCGCGCGGTCGGGGCGAAGCCCGGCGACCCGCTCCTCGCTGCCGACCTGTTCCGCGTCGACGGTGGCCTCATCCGAGAGCACTGGGATGTCGTCCTCACCAGCTGACCACCGCCCGGGAGGCAGAACCTGCCACCGCGACGAGTTGTCTATGACGACTGCAACCAGTCGGCAAGACGGGGTCTCATCAGCCGATCGCCTACCGGGACAGCGGAGCTAAGGGAGATTCGCTGAGTGCCGTGACGGCCCCCGAAGTGGTCCTCGTTCACGGCTTCTACCACCAGCCGCAGCACATGCAGCCACTCCGGGCAGCTCTCGAAGAGCAGGGCGCGATCGTGCACATTCCTCGCCTGCACCGAGGGTCTCTCATCAGCTCCGTCAGCGCAGGATGCCGAGCGCCCGGGCCTCGGACACCGCGGCGGTCCGGGATCCGACGCCGAGCTTGGAGAACACGTGGACCAGGTGTGACTTCACGGTGGCGTCGGTGATGTGCAGGCGTGCCGCAACATCGACGTTCGAGGCACCCTCGGCGACGAGCCGGAGGACCTCGATCTCGCGAGCGGACAGGCTGACCCGTGGCGCACGCATCCGTGCCATCAGGCGGCTGGCGACCGCCGGTGCGAGGGCGCTCTCACCGGCGGCTGCGGCGCGCACCGCGGCGAGCAGTTCGTCGGGCGGCGTGTCCTTGAGCAGGTACCCGCTGGCCCCCGCTTCGACAGCGCCCAGGATGTCGCCGTCGCTGTCGTAGTTGGTGAGGACGAGGACGTACGGCGCGGCGTCGGTCGACCGGATCTGCCGGGTGGCGTCGGCACCGGTGCGGTCCTGCCCGAACTGCAGGTCCATCAGCACGAGGTCGGGGTCCAGGGACGCTACGAGCGCTGCGGCTTCGTCGGGTGTCGCGGCCTCCCCGACGACGTCGACGTCGACGGCCCCGTCGAGGAGTGCGCGCAGGCCGGCGCGGACGACGGGGTGGTCATCCGCGATGACGAGTCGGATCACGGGCGACCGACCTCCACGGTGGCGGTGATGGTCGTGCCGTTCCCGGGTGCGCTGTCGATGGTGAGACGGCCACCCAGCTGGTCGACACGTTCACCCATCGCGCGGAGCCCGAACGCGTCGGACGTGCCGGAGCCGGTGCCGACACGGTCGGGGTCGAAGCCGGAGCCGTCGTCCTGCACCCGCAGGGACGCGTGCGTCGCGCTGACGTCGAGGGTGATGTCGACGGTCGTGGCGCCGGCGTGCTGGGCGACGTTCGCGAGGGCCCCCTGGGCGATGCGCAGCAGAGCGGTCTGCACGTCCATCGTCAACTCCGACGCTTCGGGTGCGGCCGTCACGGTGATCCCGAGCCCCTCGCGGTGCCACTGGTCGCTGAGGCGGCGCAGTGCCGCGGGGAGACCGGCATCGAGGGACGGCGGTGCGAGCTCCCGGATGAAGCGCCGCGTGTCGGCGAGGCCGTCGGCCGCTGTGGCGCGTGCGAGGCGGATGTGCTCGATGCCCGGCCGGCCGCCGTCGGCTGCTTCGGCGGCGTGGAGGAGCATCTGGATGCTGGAGAGGTCCTGCGCGACGGTGTCGTGGATCTCGCGTGCCAGGCGGGCGCGTTCGGTGAGGACCCCCTGCTGCCGTTCGGTCGCGGCGAGTCGGTCGCGGGTGGCGAGGAGTTCCGCCAGGAGCGCCTCCCGCTCGACGGACTCGCGGGCGAGCGCCCGGTAGCCGAGGCCGATGAGCAACGCGACCCCGGCACCGACGAGGGGCCCGATCACCCCGCCCACGGTGAAGCCGCCGTGCAGGCCCAGGGCGACGACCGCGATCAGGGTCGCTGCGACCACGGCGGCCGGCCCGACGATCCGGGGCAGGACGTGCAGGTAGAGGAAGAACAACGGGAACACCAGGTACGCCGCTTCCGGCACCAGGACGAGCAACGCCACCCACACGGCGGTCAAGGCGGTGATCCAGGCCGCTCCCACCACGGCTCGGCGTGCCTCCGGCGCGGCGGCGACACCGGCGCCGAGCAGGTACAGGACGGCGAACCCGACCACCAGGGCGATCGCCGCCCACATGGTCGGGTCACGGACGACGAGGACCCGGACGACGACGAGTGCCACGAGCGCAGCGAACAGCACGTGCAGTCCGGTGCGGAGCCCGACGAACACGGGCGTGAGGGTGCTGTGTGCCATGTCCGTTGCAGCGTACGGCGGCCACGACCTACCGGACATCAACCAGAAGTCGGACGACAGCAGTCAACCTCCCGGCGATGGCACCGGGACCCGCGACGGCGAGGCTCGTCTGGACGGCAGGGAGCGTCCCCGCCGTCGGGAAGGAACCATCGTGTTCGTCGCTTGGCGCGACCTCCGATCCGCCCGTGGCAGGTTCGTGCTCATCGGGTCCGTGGTGTCGTTGATCACCCTCCTGGTCGGCTTCCTCGCCGGCCTGACCGGCGGCCTCGCCGCGCAGAACGTGTCCGCGGTCCTCGGCCTCCCCGGGAACCGGCTCGTCCTGCAGGAGCCCTCGACCGGGCAACCATCGTTCTCGCAGTCGACGATCGACGCCGCGACGGTGTCCGCGTGGCGGGAGTCCTCCGGCGTCGAGCACGTCACGCCGATCGGGATCGCACAGGGGCGCGCCGCCGTGCACGCCGAAGCCGCACCAGCGGTCGCCGTCGCCCTGTTCGGCGTCCCACGGGGAGCCCCCACGTCGACGGTGACCGACCTTGCTCCGAGGTCCGACGACACGGTGGGCCTGTCCGCTGGCGCAGCGAAGGACCTCGACGTCGCCGTCGGGGACGCCGTCACGATCACCGGGACGACCTACCGGGTCGCCACCGTCGGTGGAGACGCCTGGTACAGCCACACCCCCGTCGTCGCACTCTCCCCGACGGCGTGGGCGTCGACCGACCGGCGCCTCGGCGGGGACGGCGAAGCGACCGTGCTCGCCGTCTCCGGTTCGCCAGACTGGGGCAGCACGGCGGACCGCACGCACACCGTCGCCGCGTCACCGCTCGCCAGCCTCACCGCGCTCGAGACGTTCAAGTCGGAGGTGGGGTCCCTCGGACTCATGATCGTGATGCTCTTCGGAGTCTCCGCGCTCGTCGTCGGGGCGTTCTTCACCGTGTGGACGCTGCAGCGTGCCGACGACATCGCCGTCCTGAAGGCCCTCGGCGCCTCCGACGCGTCGCTCGTCCGCGATGCCCTCGGCCAGGCACTCGTCGTCCTGGCCGCGGGCGTCGGGGTCGGGATCGGTCTCGTGTCGGTCCTGGGGACGTTCGCGAACGGTGTCCTGCCGTTCCTGCTCAGCCCGCTCACCACCCTGCTGCCGGCCGCCGTGATGGTCGTCCTCGGCCTCGCCGGTGCCGCCGTCGCACTCCGCACCGTCACCAGGGCCGACCCCCTCACCGCACTCGGGAGCAACCGATGATCACCCTCGACGACGTCACCCTCACCTTCCCCGACGGCGACTCCCGCATCACGGCGGTGGACCGCGTGTCCCTGACCGCTCCGAGCGGGGTCGTCACGGGCATCACCGGGCCCTCCGGCTCCGGGAAGTCCTCACTGCTCGCGGTCGCGGCGACCCTGATCCGCCCGGACTCCGGGCACGTGTGGATCAACGACGTCGACGCAGCGACCCTGAGCCGGAACGAGGCGACGACGCTCCGCCGCAGACAGGTCGGCATCGTGTTCCAGCAGTCGAACCTCATCGAGTCGCTCACCGCTCGGGAACAGCTGCTCGTCATGGCGGAGCTCGGCGGCGGCCACCGAGACCGGACCGCGGTGCGCACCCGTGCCGATGCGCTGCTGGCAGCGGTCGGTCTCGCCGAGCACCGCGGCAAGCGACCCGCGCAGCTCTCCGGCGGCCAGCGGCAACGGGTCGCCATCGCCCGAGCCCTGGTGAACACCCCGTCCGTCCTGCTCGTCGACGAACCCACCAGCGCGCTCGACCAGGAGCGAGGCGCCGAGATCATGGCGCTTATCGCGCGCCTCACGCACGAGCAGGGCACGGCGACGATGCTCGTCACGCACGATCTCGTCCACCGCGACGCGCTCGACCGCCTGGTCACCGTCGTCGACGGCCGCCTGACCGATGCCTGAGCGTTCGTCCCCCGAAATTCCCAACTGTGACGTATTCGAGACCTCGGGACGCGCAACGGGTGTCGATCTTCCACTGGTTTATCTCATGAGCGTGTTAGCGTGGCGCGCATGACCGACACCACCACCGTCGTCTCGCCGGCATCTCCGGCGACCGCAGCACCCCTCCGTGAGGTCGGCGCCCTGATCCGGGGCGCCCGCAAGGGCCGCAGCATGACGCAGGCCCAGCTCGCCGAACGCGTCGGCACCAGCCAGAGCGCCATCAACCGCATCGAGCAGGGCGGGCAGAACCTGTCCCTCGAGATGCTCACCCGCATCAGCGACGCCCTCGACCAGCAGATCGTCTCGATCGGCGGCGCCCCGCAGCGTGCCCACCTGCGCGTGCAGGGCGGCCGGAAGCTCAGCGGCTCCATCGCGGTGAACTCGAGCAAGAACGCCGCCGTGGCGCTGCTCTGCGCCTCGCTGCTCAACCGCGGCGTGACCCGTCTGCACAAGGTCGCCCGGATCGTCGAGGTCGACCGCATCATCGACGTGCTCCGCAGCCTCGGCGCGAGCGTCACCTGGTCGGAGGACGGCGAGACCCTCGAGATCGTCGCCCCCGACGACCTACACCTCGACGCGATCGACGCCGACGCCGCCCGCCGCACCCGCAGCGTGCTCATGTTCCTCGGCCCGCTCAGCGGCCGGTACGAGTCCTTCCGCCTGCCCTACGCCGGCGGCTGCGACCTCGGCACCCGCACGGTCGAGCCGCACCTCATCGCGCTCCGTCCGTTCGGCGTGGACGTCGAGGCGACCTCCGGTTGGTACGAGGTCGACGTCGCGAACCAGGCCGTCCCCACCAAGTCGGTCGTGCTCACCGAGCGCGGCGACACCGTGACCGAGAACGCGATCCTGGCCGCCGCGGCCCGCGACGGCGAGACCGTCATCCGGAACGCCAGCCCCAACTACATGGTGCAGGACCTCTGCTTCTTCCTCGAGCTGCTCGGGGTGCAGATCGAGGGCATCGGCACCACCACGCTCCGCATCACCGGCAAGAGCAAGATCGACGAGGTCGTGGACTACTGGCCGAGCGAGGACCCGGTCGAGGCGATGAGCCTGCTGACCGCGGGCATCGTCACCGCGTCGACCCTCACCGTGACCCGTGCACCGATCGAGTTCCTCGAGATCGAGCTCGCGACCCTGGCCGAGATGGGCCTGCGCTTCGACGTCACCGAGGAGTACGCCGCCGCCAACGGCCGCACCCGCCTCGTCGACATCACGGTGTACCCATCCGAACTGCACGCGCCGATCGACAAGATCCACGCGATGCCGTTCCCCGGCCTGAACATCGACAACCTGCCGTTCTTCGTCGTCATCGCGGCCATGGCCGAGGGCACCACGCTCGTGCACGACTGGGTCTACGAGGGCCGGGCGATCCACCTGCTCGACCTCACCCGCCTGGGCGCGAGCGTCACCCTGCGTGACCCGCACCGCCTCGACGTGACCGGTCCGACGCACTTCTCGGGCGCTGAGATCAGCTGCCCGCCGGCGCTGCGGCCCGCCGTCGTGATCCTGCTGGCGATGCTCGCGGCGAAGGGCGAGAGCGTCCTGCGCAACGTCGGCATCATCGCCCGTGGCTACGAGCAGCTGCAGGAGCGCCTCAACTCGCTCGGCGCGTCCATCGAGACGTTCCACGACTGACGCTGAACCCCCGCAAGACACCGGTGTTCGCCGGTTGAACACGCGCAGACCGCGGTTCAGCACGCGAACACCGGTGTTTTGCGTTTCCCCCGACGGCCCGTCCCCGCAAGTGGGGACGGGCCGTCACCCGTTCTGCGGGGTCCCCACGGGCCTCCAGGCCGATGCCCAGGAGCGCTCCATGCGCCGCCCAGCCCGACCGTGCTGGATGGGCAGATGGCCACGAGATCACTCCTGACCGTCCCCCTGCTCATCACCGTCGCGGCCGCCGCGGCGGCCTGGCTGGTGCTCGGCCCCGCCGCAGCGCTCGCCTTCGTCGCCCTCGCGTTCCTCGAGATCGCGATGGCCGCGGACTCGTCCGTGCCGATGGCCGGCATCGCCGGCCGGCTGCACTCCCCCGCCCGGCGGCTGTTCCTGTCGCTCGGGATCGTCGCGGGCGTGCTCGCGATGCGCCTGCTCCTGCCGCCGGCCGCCGTCGCGGTCGGTGACGCGACCGACCCGGCGAGCTCGGTGGAGGAAGCCGTCTTCGCGCCCGGCTCGTTCTCCGCGCACCTGGCCGAGGTGCGTCCGGCCCTCGCCGCCTTCGGCGCCGCGTTCATCTGGCAGGTCTTCGCCGAGTACTTGTTCAACACCGACCGCGCGTCCCGCAGGTCGTGGCTGGGCAGCCTGGAGGCGCGACTCGCCTCCGTCGCGCGCCCCCGCGTCTGGTCGCTGGTCACCGCTGCGACGGGGGTCGTCGTGACCTCCGTGCTCGTCGGGTCGCGTTCCGGCTGGGCCGCCGGTGCGCTGTTGCCGGTCGCGCTCGGTGGGGTGGCCGGCATCGCCGCGTACCTCGTGTCGAAGCGGACCGCGGCGTGGGCGCTTCGCAGTGGCCCCGGCGGCGGGTCGGACACGGCGTCGATCGGCGTGGGCCGGGGAGCCTGGCGCATCCACCTGTACGCGTCGACGGTCGTGTTCGAGCGGGGGCTCGTCGTGTTCATGCTGTTCGAGATCCTCGACGGCGTGTACAGCCTGTCGGGGTCCGGGCCGCTCGGGTCGGACGGGCTCGGGGCGCTCGAGCAGGCCGCGGTCGCCATCGGGGCGATCGGGGTGGGCGCGGTGTTCCTGGCCCGCCTGACCTCGCGGGTCGACCAGGCTGCGGGGCTCAAGCGGCTGCGGTACCTGAAGGCCGGGGCGGCGTACGTCCTCGGGGTGCTGTCGGTGCTGCTGTGGGCGAGTCTGCTCGTGCCGATCCCGGGCGTCGTCGTGGGGTGGTTCGGGACCGTCGTGATCGGTTCAGCGCTGGTGAGCTCCCTGCCGTGGCGCGCGTGGTGGCGGCGGGTGGTGCGGCGGCCGCGGGCGGTGTGAGCGGCGGCTCGTGACGCGTCGTGCGCTGTGGTGCGGCGCGTCGTTCGGCTGTGCGCGGCGCGTCGTCCGGCTGTGTGCGGCGCGTCGTCCGGCTGTTCTGGAAGGATCCACCGTGGATCGGCGTTGACTGGCGGGTCGGACGACGATCGGAGTGCACGTGCTGGGACCGGAACTGGTGGTCGTGCTCGGCCTCGCCATCGCACTGACGGCGGCCGTGGCCGACCGAATCCGGATCGCACCACCCGTGCTGCTCCTGGTCTTCGGCGCGCTGCTCGGGCTCGTGCCGGAGTTCGCGGACGTCGAGCTCCCCGCCGAGGCCGTGCTGCTGCTGTTCCTGCCGGCGCTGCTCTACTGGGAGAGCCTGACGACGTCGCTCCGCGAGATCCGGAAGAACCTGCGCGGCATCGTCCTGATGGGCACCCTGCTCGTCGTGGTGACCGCCGGTGCCGTCGCCGTCCTGCTGCACCTGCTCGGGATGCCGTGGGGACCGGCCTGGGTGCTCGGCGCCGCGGTCGCCCCGACCGACGCGACCGCGGTCGGCGTGCTCACGAAGATGCTGCCCCGGCGGAACGTCACCGTGCTCCGCGCCGAGAGCCTGGTGAACGACGGCACCACCCTCGTCGTCTACGGCATCGCGGTGGCCGTCACCGTCGGCACGCAGGAACTCACGTTCTGGGGCGTGTCCGGCATGCTCGTCCTGTCCTACATCGGCGGGGTCGCCGCCGGGCTCGCCGCCGCCTGGATCGGGACGATGGTGCTGCGGCGCGTCGACACCGTCGTGCTCGAGAACCTCGTCACCCTGCTCGTGCCCTTCGCAGCCTTCCTGGCCGCCGAGGCCATCGGTGCCTCCGGCGTGCTGGCCGTCGTGGCGGCCGGCATCGTCGTCAGCCAGGTCGGTCCCAAGCTCGACCGTGCCGAGACCCGCCAGCAGGTGCGCGCGTTCTGGTCGTTCCTGACCTTCCTGCTCAACGGCGCACTCTTCGTCCTGGTCGGCATCGAGGCGATGGTCGCCGCACGCGCACTCGACCCCGCCGACCTGCTGCGCGGGACCGGGATCGTCTTCGCGGTCGCGGTGCTGCTCGTCATCGTGCGGTTCGCGTTCCTCAACGCCGCGGGCGGGACCATCTGGCTCGTCACCCGACGCACCGGTGGAGAACCCCGCGAGGGGCACCGCGACCGGCTCGTCAGCGGGTTCGCCGGGTTCCGGGGCGCGGTGTCGCTCGCCATGGCCGTCGCCGTGCCGCGCACCCTCGAGTCCGGCGGTGACTTCCCCGAGCGGGACCTCATCGTCTTCGTCACTGCCGGCGTGGTCATCGTCACGATCGTCGGGCAGGCCCTCGTGCTGCCGGCCGTCCTGCGTCGCGCCGCGCTGCCCGAGGACGAGTCCGTCAGCGAGGAACGTCGCTACGCCGAACGCACCGCCATCGAGGAGGCGCTCGATGCACTCCCCCGTCTCGCACGGGCGACCGGAGCCGATCGTGCCACCGTCGATCGCCTGCGGAAGGAGTACGAGGCGCACCTCGACGTGATCGAGGCCCGCGAAGGGGACGACGACGACCACCCCGCGCTGCAGCGGCACGACAACGCGGTCGCCCTCGAGCTCGCACTCGTCCAGCACAAGGCGAACACCCTGTTGCGCCTGCGGGACGCCGACGAGATCGACGACCTGGTGCTGCGTCAGGTGCGCGCCGGGTACGACGCGGAAGAGGCGCGGCTGGACGGCATCGAATCGGTAGCGTCACCGCCCACGTCGTCGTAGGGCGGCCCCGGGCACACCTGGTCGAATCGGGCGTACCCGGTCGGTCGTTCCGATCAGGTATGCCCGTTTCCGGCTCCCGTCGCAGCGGGAACGCTAGCCTGGCCGCAGTGGTCCTCCGTCTCTCTCGGTGACCCACCGGTCACCCAGCACCACCGGCTCGCCCCGCCGACGCGCGGGGGTGGTCTCGTGCGCCCGGACGGGGAACTCCACCAGGAGTTCCCCCGCCCGCGGCACACCATCCAGACCACCAGAGGAAGACCACTCCATGACGACCACCGACCGGTCCGCCCTGCGCGCGGACTGCGGCAACTGCTTCGCGCTCTGCTGCACCGCCTTCGGGTTCCAGCGCTCCGCCGACTTCCCGATCGACAAACCCGCCGGCACCCCTTGCGGCAACCTCGCTGACGACTTCTCCTGCTCCATCCACGAGGCGCTGCGGCCGCGAGGGTTCCGGGGCTGCACCGTCTTCGACTGCTCCGGTGCTGGCCAGTACGTGTCCCAGACCCTCTACGACGGGGTCAGTTGGCATGACCACCCTGACTCCCGCGCGGAGATGTTCCGGGTGTTCCCGATCGTCCGCAGGTTGCACGAGATGCTCTGGCACCTCGCCGAGGCACAGGACCGTGCGGTGACCCCGGACTCGTCGGACGACGCTGCCTTCCTCGCGCAGGAGATCCGCCGAAGCCTCGACGCCGGTCGGCCGACGCTCCTCGCGCTGGACGTCGAGCCGCTGCACGCTCGAGTACGCGACGTCCTGATCGAGGTGAGCGCCGAGGTCCGAGGCCGGTACAACGCCGGTGCGGACGACGCTCCGGACGGCCTGTTGCGACCGGGGGCGGACCTCGCCGGGCGCGACCTCGGCGCACGGTCGCTGCGCGGGGCCGACCTGCGGGGAGCCACGCTGATCGCGGCAGACCTGCGCGGTGTCGACCTGTCCGGTGTCGACCTGCTCGGCGCGGACCTCCGGGATGCACGGGTCGACGGAGCCGACCTGTCCACGGCGGTGTTCCTCACACAGGCGCAGGTGAACGCGGCGCGCGGAGACGGCACCACGGCGCTGCCCCGTGGTGTCGATCGACCGACACACTGGCGGTCGACGGCCGCCCCGGTTTCGCCCACGGCGCCGCGCTGAGACCGCGGATCGGCCGGTCAGGGCCTCGCGTCGAACCTTCGGCGGTAGCTCGAGGGTGTGCTGCCGAACGCCACGGCGAAGTTCTGCCGCAGCGTGACCGGGTTGCCGAACCCGCACGCTGCGGCGATCCGGTCGACGGGCAGGTCGGTGGTCTCGAGCAGCCGACGGGCCTCGTCCAGACGGCGACTCCGTACCCAGGCCGCCGGCGTGGTGCCGGTCGACGCCTTGAAGGCCCGGACGAAGCTGCGGCGGCTCATGTGGGCCGCCGCAGCGAGTCGGTCGACGCCGAGCTCCTCGTCCAGGTGCTCCACCGCCCAGGCTGATGCCGTCGCCACCGGGTCGTCGCCCCGATGCTGCACGACCGGCCGCTCGATGTACTGGGCCTGCCCGCCTTCGCGGTGCGGCGCGACGACCAGGCTCCGCGCGACCCGGTTCGCTGCCTCGGCGCCGAGCCGCGTCCGCACAACGTGCAGGCACGCGTCCAGCCCGGACGCCGTGCCCGCCGAGGTCAGCACGTCACCGTGGTCGACGTAGAGCACGTCGGCGTCCACGGTGACGTCGGGGTGTGCGGCGGCGAGCCGGTCGACCTCGCGCCAGTGCGTGACGGCGCTGCGTCCCGCGAGGAGCCCGGCACCGGCGACCGCGATCGACCCGAGGCACAGACCGACCACGACCGATCCCCGCGCGTGCGCGTCGACGACCGCCCGTTCCGTCGGTGCCGGCAGTCGGGTGCCGTCGTCGGTCCAGGACGGCACCACGACCAGGTCGGCGTCCGCCGTGGCGTCGAGCCCCTGCACGGGACCGAGCGTCAGCCCCTCGGCGGTCCGGACCGAACCGCGCCGGTCGGAGAAGACGACGGTCTCCCAGTCGGCGAGCCCGAGCCGGGTGACCTCGTCGAACACCATCTGCGGGACCGACAGGTGGAACATCGTGATGCCGTCGAAGGCGTAGATGGCGATCCGCACGCGGGACTCCTCCGGTTTGGCCTGGATCCATCGTACCGACGCACGCGTGCCAATCGCACCGAGCGCATCGACGGACGAGGATCGTCGAGTACGCCCACCGACCCAAGGAGCTCCCGTGTCCGATCCCCAGCGCGCCCTCGTCCTCGTCGACATCCAGCTGGAGTACTTCAGCGGTCCACTCGAGGTCCGGTTCCCGCCCGTCCGCGACGCGCTCGCGCAGATCACGACCGCGATCGACGCCGCGACGGCTGCCGGCACGCCGATCGTCGTCGTCCAGCACACCGCCGGTGACGCTGCGCCGGTGTTCAACCCGACGACGGAGGCGTTCGCCCTGCACCCCGAGATCGAGCGACGACGGACGCCCCAGTGGCATCAGATCACGAAGCAGTTCAGCTCCGTCTTCGCCCACACGGACCTGCTCGCCTGGTTGCAGGAGCGGTCGATCGACACGGTCACCCTGGTCGGCTTCATGACGAACAACTGCATCATCGCCTCGGCAGCCGAGGCGGAGGCGCTCGGCGTCTCGGTCGAGGTGCTGTCCGACGCGACCGGCGCGATCAACATCGTCAACGCCGGCGGGGCCGTGTCCGCCGAGACGGTGCACCGCACGCTGATGGCGTTGTTGCAGTCGAACCTCGCCGCGGTCGCACCGACCGCGGAGTGGACGTCGGCACTCACCGCCGGAGTCGCGATCCCCGGGGACGCGCTGCCGACGTCGGCCGTCGCGGGAACCCAGCGGTTCCCGGGCTGACATCCGTTCTCATCTATAAATGTATTGCTACTTCTGCATATGTGATCTACGCTGAGGGCATCCCAACCGACGATCAGCAGGAGGTCACCATGGCCGAGCACGAGAACAGCGCAGAGCACACCGTCGCCGAGCACACCCACCAGGACGGCTGCGGCCACGAGACGGTCCAGCACGAGGACCACGTGGACTTCGTCCACGACGGCCACAAGCACGCCCAGCACGGCGACCACTACGACGAGCACTGATCCCCTGATCAGCGCAGGCCCGTGATCAGCACCGATCGACGGACCTGCACGACGGCCCCGACGCACCGCGCCGGGGCCGTCGTGTTGCATGCACGTATGCGCGTGCGCTTACATGAGTCCATGTCAGACGGGATCGAAGCAGCAGCCGAACTCTTCAAGGCGCTGTCCTCGCCCGCCCGACTCCGGATCCTGTCGGCCTTGATCTCCCAGCCTTCCGACGTCGGCTCCCTCGCCGACGCGACCGAGCTGTCGCAGCCCCTGGTGTCCCAGCACCTCCGCACGCTGCGGCTCGCGGGCATCGTGCAGGTCGAGCGCATCGGGCGGAACGCCGTCTACTCGCTGCACGACGAGCACATCGCGCACATCGTCGGTGACGCGGTCAGCCACGTCCGCGAGACCGAAGCCGACTGAACCGCCGGCCGCGGGCAGAGTTCGTTCAGCAGCAGTCGCAGCCGTCGCCCTCGCGCTCCCCCGTCAGCGCCGACACCGGCTGCTTGCACGCGTCGCCGCGCCAGGCTTCAAGTCCCTCGCGCACGGCGAACACGACCACGACGAGTCCTGCGAGCGGATCGGCCCACCACCAGCCGAACAGGCTGTTCGCCAGCAGGCCGAGCAGCACCGCCGCCGACAGGTAGCTGCAGATCAGCGTCTGCTTCGAGTCGGCGATCGCCGACGCCGAACCGAGTTCGCGTCCGGTCCGCCGTTCGAGGAGGCTCAGGAACGGCATGACGGCCAGGCTCACCGCGGCCAGGACGATGCCGACCGGACTGTGCTCCGGCGACCGGACACCCGTGAAGGTCAGGACGGCATCGACACTGACCACGACGGCGAGCCCGAAGAACGAGACCGCGATCACCCGCAGTGCCGTTCGTTCCCGGGCCTCCGGGTCGCGCCCGGCGAACTGCCACGCGACGGCCGCTGCCGACAGGACCTCGACGATCGAGTCGAGCCCGAAGCCGATCAACGCGGTGGACGAGGCAACCGAACCAGCGGCGATCGCCACGGCGGCCTCGATCACGTTGTAGGCGATGGTCGCCGCGACGATCCACCTGATCCGTCGCCGGAGCACGCCGACACGAGCCGGTGCGAGCGACACCGCAGCCGTGGTCACCGCTCCACCTCGCATCCGTCGTCGTCGGCGACGTCCACCGCCAGCACCACGTCGACCAGGGACTCGAGCGCGCGGGTGAGGTTGCGGTCCGCGATCTCGTAGCGGGTCCGACGGCCCTCGGGGACGGCGACGACGATCCCGCAGCCGCGCAGGCACGCCAGGTGGTTCGACACGTTCGTCCGCGTCAGCTCGAGTTCCTCGGCGAGCCGCGCTGGGTAGCCGGGTGCGTCGAGCAGCCGGAGCAGGATCCGCGCACGCGTGGGGTCGGAGAGCGCCCGCCCGAGACGGTTCAGCACGTCGTACCGCGAGGCAATGGTCAGCATGCGCTGACCATACATCGAGCCGCGCCCAGACCGCCAGCGATCCGGACGACACGTCACGCCCTCGGACAGCGCTCGGGCTCAGACGTCCGAGAGCCCCCGCCCGGTCAGCGCGTCGTTCCAGCTCGTGCGGCCGCCGCGAGCACGCGACTCGTGCACGCCGTCGTGGCCGCGTGGTCGATCACACCGCCAGCGGTCGAAGACGCTGCAGCATCGGTGGTCGGACTGGGGGTCGGTGTCGTGGTTCTCGCGCATCGCACCGATGAGACGTGGCGACGCACCCTTTCGTCACGAACGGTCGCCGAACTCCCTGCACCACGAACGATGGTGAGCAGGAACGGTCGAGTCCCCCTTCAGTACCCGACCGTTCCTGCTCACCAAACGCCCGCGACGCGACGCGAGACGCGAGCGCAGCGCCCGCGACGCGAGCGCAGCGCCCGCGACGCGAGCGCAGCGCCCGCGACGCGAGCGCCCGCGCCTAGCGCTTCAGGTTCGTGAGCTCCTGCAGCACCTCGTCCGAGGTGGTGATGATGCGGGCGTTCGCCTGGAACCCGCGCTGCGCGACGATCAGGTTCGTGAACTCCTGCGACAGGTCGACGTTCGACATCTCGAGCGTCCCCGCCGCGAGCGAACCGACGCCCGCCGAGCCGGGGCCGCCGACCGTCGCCCCGCCCGAGTTCGCCGTGGCGCGGTAGCCCGACGCCCCGGTCTTCTCGAGGCCGGCCGGGTTGGCGAACGTGGCGAGGGCGATGCGACCGAGCGCGAGCGACGCACCGTTCGAGAACGTGCCGGTGACGGTGCCGTCCTTCGAGATCGAGTAGCCCTGCAGCGCGCCGGCCTCCCGGCCGTTCTGCGAGCCGATCGCCGCGGTGTTGAGCGAGGCGAACCCGGTCAGGTCGCCCATGTCGACCCGGATGCCCCCGACGGCGAGGGTGCCGCCGGCGGTCAGCTTGCCGTCTGTGCCGAAGGTCAGCGAGGTCGTCGCCGTGGTGCCCTGGCCGTTGCGCCCGGTGACGTCCCAGCCGTCGGCGGTGCGCGTGTAGGCGAGGGACATCGTGTGCTTGGCACCCGAGGCGTCGTACACGGTGGCCTCGCGGGTGATGGTCTGGCCGACGGCGGTCTCGGACGGCAGGTTGCCGGCGACGGTGGCGGCGGTGGTGCGGACCGCCGGGGCCGCTGCTTCGAGCGGCAGCGTGATGTCGGACAGCTGTCCGTTCTCGTTGACGACGCCGTTCGTGGCCGGGTAGCCCTGCACGATCTTGCCGTCGGCGGTGACCAGGCGGCCGTTCGCGTCGAAGTCGAACGCACCGGCACGGGTGTAGACGGTGTCGTTGCCCAGGCGGGTGACGAAGAAGCCGTCGCCCGAGATCATCAGGTCGGTCGCCTTGCCGGTGGCCTGCGCCGAGCCCTGCGAGAAGTTCGTGGAGACGCCGGCGACCTGCACGCCGAGGCCGATCTGGGCCGGGTTCGTGCCGCCGATGCCGGTCTGCGGTCCGCCGGCGCCCTGGGTCATCTGCGACAGGGTGTCCTGGAACACGGTGGTCGACGACTTGAAGCCGACGGTGTTCACGTTGGCGATGTTGTTGCCGGTGACGTCGAGCATCTGCTGGTGGGAGCGGAGGCCGGAGATCCCGGAGTAGAGCGAGCGGAGCATGGTGCGTCCTTTCGGAGAGGCAGGAAGAGCGAGGAAGTACGAGGGAGTACGAGGAAGGAACGAGCGGGCGTCAGGACGCCGGAGCGGTGGTGGTGATGCCGGAGATCACGTCGAGAGCGACCTCCTTCCCGTTCACGGTGACCGTGGGGACGCTGTTCGCGTACGACACGGCCGAGGCGGTCCCGGTGACGGACTTGCCCGAGTCGGCGTCGTTGTAGCTGACCTGCTTGCCGACGAGGTTCGCTGCGGCGATGCGCATCTGGAGCGAGAAGTTCTCGTTCCCCGTCGTGGTCTGGTTGGTGATCTGCTCCATCATCGCGAGCTGCGTCTGCTGGCCGATCATCTGGTTGGTGTCCATCGGCGAGGACGGGTCCTGGTTGCGCAGCTGCGTGACGAGCAGCTTCATGAAGACCTCGGAGTCCATCGTCTGGGACTTCTGGGCGGTGGAGTTCGCGGCGAGGGCCGCGGCCTGCGCGGTCGGGTCGACGCTGCCGGTGATGCCGTCGATGGGCATGGTGCGTTCCTGTTCGTGAGCCGGATCAGGCGAGGACGTCGAGTCCCGCGGTGCGGATGGAGGGCGTGTGGGCGGTGGGCTGCGTGCGCGGGGTGACCCGCGCCTCCAGACCGGGGTCGCCAGGCAGCGCACGTGCAGCCGGGCGCTCGTCGCGACCCGGCGCGTCCTGCGGCTGGTTCTGCGACGACAGGTCGAGCGTGGTGCTCACACCGGTGCCGGCCGCATCCCGCCGCAGGTCCGGCAGGACCTGGCGGACGGCCTCGCGGCCGGCGTCCGACGCGGCGAACAGCTCGACGTGCATGCCGTGCGCGGTGACGTGCGCGCGGACCGTGACCGGGCCGAGGCTGTCCGGCACGACCTGCACGGTGACGACGTGCTCGCCGGGGCCGGCCTGTGCGAGCGAGAACACCGGTCGCGCCAGCTGCTGGGCGAGCGGTGCCGGGGCCGGCGCGGTCGCCGCGGCGGGCGCGGCGGTCGGCGTCGTCGACATGACGAACGGCGTCTCGCCACCGCGGCTGGGGGCGACGGCCGGGAGGCCCGGATCACCCGGCGTCGACGCCTGCTGCTCCGTCCCGTGGCCGGCTCGGGAGCCGGTGGCGGCTGCCGGGGCGGCGGCAGCCACGACCGGCGCCTGAGCAGGGGTCACGGTGGCGCTGTCGCCGTCGGCGGTGCGGGTGGCGGCGGGGGCCGCGATCGCGGCAGCGGCCGTCGGGGCGGCGGTCGCCGGGGCGGTCGCGGCTGCGGTCGTCGACGCAGCGGTCGTCGTGGGGGTGGCGCCCGCGACGATCGTCGCGGCGGCCGGAGACGCGGTGCCGGCGGGCGGCGCGGCGGGCGTCGTCGTGGCGGTGGTCGCCGTGCCCGTCGTCGCTCCGGCAACGTTCTGCGGCGCCCCGCCTGATGCCGGTGTCTGCTGCGGGGCCGCCGTGGCGGAGGCGGTGGTCGGCGCCGGGGTCGACGGGACCGGCGTCGAGGCGTCCCCCTCCACCGACGGCGGTGTCGTGGTCGTGGTCGTGGTCGTTCCGGCGGTCACCCCTGCGGCCACGACGGCGTGTTGGCCGTCGGCGGAGGTCTCGGCGGCGAGGCTGGCCGGAGCGATCGGTGCGGCCACGGCCACGAGTCCGGCGGCGAGCAGCGCCTGCGCGTCGACGGGCGCTGCGTCGCTCGGCACCGCCTGGTCCGACGCGGACGTGGCCGCAGACGTAGACGGCGTAACGGCGGTGCCCGGCGTCGCAGCCGACCCGTCCGCCGTGCGGCCGTCGACGTCGTCCCGCCCGGCAGCACCGTCGCCGGCTCGCCGCTCGGTCGCGACGGCGGCGGTCAGTGCCACACCGAAGGACCCGGCAGCCGCGGGGTCGGACGATGCACCCCGGGTGGAGCCCGGTGTGGTGGGCACGGACGGCTGGGTGGCGATGGTCAGGCTCATGCGGCGCTCCCGGACTGCATCATGGACAGCAGCGCGGCGGTCTGCAGGTCGGTCGCGGAACGCGCAGCCGAGGCGGTCGGCGCGGTGACGGCAGCCGGGGCCGCCTGGGCGGGGACGATCCGGCGGATGGTCGCGATGTCGGCGTCGGAGTACCAGTTGTCGACGATCCGGACGTCCTTGCCGGGGCGCGGGGCGTGCAGCACCTTGCCGTCGCCGACGTAGATGACGACGTGGCCCTCGCCCTTCGGGATGATCAGGTCGCCGGGCTGCGCGTCCTTCAGGGAGCCGACCTCGACGCCCATCTTCGCCTGGTCCGGCACGACCCGGGGCATCGTGACCCCGAGGTCCTTGAAGACCGTCTGCACCAGGCCCGAGCAGTCCATGCCCGCGGTCGTCTCCCCGCCGAACACGTACGGCACGCCGAGGTACTTCTTCGCGTCGGCCACCACGTCGGCGCCGGTCGCACCGCTGCCGGTGGCGAGGGTGCCGGCACCGGCGTCGACCGAGGTCGCCGGGGCACGGGTGGCCGTCGGGGTCGCTGCGGCGGTCGCACCGGCAGCGCTCGCGGCGCCGGTCGTGCCGTCGGCGGTGGCGAGGGCATCGGCGAAGGCCGACGATCCCGCGGCACCGCTGGTGGCGGAGGCGCTCGGGGCAGCCGTGGCCGTCCCGCCGCGCAGCGTGTCGATCTGGGACCGGATCTCCGAGATCCGGGAGAGCACCGCTTCGACGCTCATCGGGCACCACCTTCCGTGCGGCGTCGTGCCGCGATCTCGTCGAGGGCGTTCTGTTCGGTCCGGAGTTCCTCGGCCGCCTGCTGCTCGGTGTGCTTGCCCTCGAGCTTCTCGAGGCCGACGGCGGCGCGACGCGCGGCGGTGTAGTCCTGCTGCGCCCGGTCGGCGTCGGCACGGCGGTTCTGCACCACGGCGTCGAGCTCCTCGAGCATCCCGCGGGTCGCGGCACGGGCTGCGGCGACCGCGCTCAGGGTGGCGGCGTCCTGGATCGGCTGGGCGTCCTCGCTGTCGGCGAGGCTGCGGCGTGCGGCGATCCGGGCGTCGGCAGCGTCACGGACGCGCTCGTTCGCGGTGGCCAGTGTGGCGGCGGCACGGTCCTGTTCGGTGTGGCGCAGGCGCAGGAGCCCGGCGAGCGGGAAACGGCGGGCCATCACGACACCCCCAGCTGCTGCACGAGGCCGCCGAGGCGCTGCCAGGACGCATCAGCCGTGGCCCGCTCGTCCATGCCCTGACGCAGGAACGCGTCGATCGGTCCCTGGTGGTCCACGGCGGCGTCCACGAGCGGGTTCGACCCGCGCTGGTACGCACCGACGTCGAGCAGGTCCTGGGCCCCGGCTCGGGCGGCCATCACCTTCCGCAGCACGGTGGCGGCAGCACGCTGCTCGGGTCGGGTGACCTTCGAGGCGACGCGGGACACCGAGCCGAGGGCGTCGACCGACGGGAAGTGCCCGGTGATCGCGAGCTTGCGGTCGAGCACGACGTGGCCGTCCAGGATGCTGCGGGCCGCGTCGGCGATCGGCTCGTTGTGGTCGTCGCCGTCGACCAGCACGGTGTACATGCCCGTGATGCTGCCGACCCGGTCGGTCCCGGCGCGCTCGAGCAGTCCGGCGAGCACCGAGAACGTCGACGGCGGGTAGCCCCGGGTGGCCGGGGGCTCTCCGACCGACAGCCCGATCTCGCGCTGCGCCATCGCGACGCGGGTGAGCGAGTCCATCATGAGCACGACGTCCTGCCCGGCATCGCGGAACGACTCCGCGATGCGGGTGGCCACGAACGCGGCGCGCAGGCGCATGAGCGCCGGCTCGTCGGAGGTCGACACCACGACGATCGAGCGGGCGAGCCCCTCGGGTCCCAGGTCGTCCTCCAGGAACTCGCGCACCTCGCGGCCGCGCTCCCCCACCAGGGCGATGACGTTGACGGCCGCGTCGCTCCCACGCGCGATCATCGACAGCAGCGACGACTTGCCCACACCGGACCCGGCGAACAGGCCCATGCGCTGCCCGCGGCCGACGGTGGTCAGGGTGTCGAGCACGCGGACGCCGAGCTGCATCGGCGTGTCGATGCGGGTCCGGGCCATCGCGCTCGGGGTGTCGTGGTCGAGCGGGACCCAGGTGACCGGTCCGCCGCCGGGGCCCCCGAGCGGCCCGCGGTCGTCGATCGGTCGGCCGAGTCCGTCGAGCACGCGGCCGAACAGACCGGATCCGGTCGGCACGAGCACCGGGCGGCCGGTCGGACGCGCCGGGGTGCCCGCGGTCACGCCGGTCAGGCGGCCGAGCGGCATGCAGCGGACGCCCGAGGCATCGGTGGCGACGACCTCGACCGCGGTCTGCTCGCCGTCCTCGGCGCCGACCGTGACGACCTCGCCGACGCGGGCGTCGAGCCCGGCGATCGTCAGCCCCAGGCCGACGGCGCTCGTGACGACACCGACCCGCTGGGGCGCGGCCCGCAGCAGCGCCTCGTCGAGGCCGCGCGGACGGAGCAGCGTGGCGGTCACCGGTCGGCTCCCGTCGCGTCGACACCGAGGGCGGTGCGGGCGCGGTCGAGCGCCGTGGCGATGCGCGCGTCGAGCATGCCGTCCGGCAGGTCGACGACGGCGTCGCCGTCGCGCAGGGCGCCGTCGGCGACGACCGGCACCGGCAGGTCGAGGCGGGAGACGCGCGCGGCGTCCGCCGGGCTCAGCCGGACGGCCACCGGGACCGTGCGGTCGACGGACGCGAGCGCCCGACGGACGGTGGCCTCCGCGCCGGACGCGATCCGGGCCTCCAGGCTGCCCTGTCCATCAGGACCGTCGGCGACGGTCGCGTCGTGTGCGGGCCTGGAGGCGCGGACCACGTTGCCGACGATCGCCTCGGCCAGGTCGACTGCCGCACTCGCGACCGACGCCTCGGCGTCCCCCAGGACGGGTGCGACCGTGGACAGCATGGCGTTCGTGGCGGCGTCGAGGACCGCGATCCGGCGGGCCGTGTCGGCCTGCAGCGCGGTGATCCGCGAGGCGTGCTCGGCCTCGAGCCGGGCACGCAGGGCTTCGGTCTCGGCCTGCGCGGCCCGCAGGCCGGCGGTGTAGCCGGCCGCGTGCCCGCGGACGTCCGCGCTCGACGCGCGCTCGCGTCCGGCGGGGTCGGCGAGCACCGGGAAGGCGACGCGGTGCACGACGGTGTCAGTCAACGAGCTCGTCCTCCTCGGCGCGGTGCACGGTGACGACGCCCTGGGCCTCGAGCTCGCGCACGGAGCGGACGACCTCGGCACGGGCTTCCTCGACCTGCGAGACGCGGACCGGGCCCATGGCCTGCAGTTCGTCGTCGAGCAGTTCGCGGTTGCGCTCGGACACGTTCGCGCGGATGGTCTCGACGACGGGTCCGGCTGCGCCCTTCATGGCGGTCGCGAGGATCTTCGAGTCGATGCCGCGCAGCACCTGCTGGATGTCGCGGGACTCGAGCTTCACGATGTCCTCGAAGGTGAGCATGCGGGAGCGGATGTCCTCGGCGAGCTCCGGGTCGCGGGCTTCGAGTCCCTCGAGCACGGCCTTCTCGGTCGCGACGTCCGAGCGGTTGATGATGTCGACCAGGGGCGCGATGCCACCGACGACCTCGACGCTCTCGCGCGGCGACACGACGGCCCCGGCGCGCTGGCGCAGCACACCGGCGACGATGCCGACGGCCTCGGGGGTCGCGCTGCCCATGGTGGCGAAGGCCTGGGCGACGTCGGTGCGGACACGCTCGTCGATCCCGGCGAGCACGGCACTGGCCTGCCCGGGGCCCAGGTGGGCGAGCACGAGGGCGATCGTCTGCGGCAGCTCGCCCTCGAGCAGGGAGATGACCTGGCCGGGTTCGGCGTCGTCGAGGAAGTCGAACGACTGGCCGGCGAGGTTCGAGGCCAGACGGTCCATCACGCCGGCGGCCCGCTCGGCACCGAACGACGCCTCGAGCAGCCCGAGGGCGGTCTCCTTGCCGCCGCGCTTCTGCAGGCGGCCGCTCATCGTGATCCGGTGGAACTCCGACAGCGTCTGGTCGACGACGGTGTCCTCGACGCGGCGCATCCGGACGATCTCGGCGGAGATCTCCTCGGCCTCCATCTCGGTGAACTGCTTCATCACCTCGGCGGCGCGGTCGGTCTCCATCTGCATGAGGATGAGCGCGACCTTCTGCGCACCGGTCAGCGCACGGTCGCTCGGACCGGAGCCGCCGCCGGGGCTCGGCATGAGCGCGCTCACACCGGTGCCCGGTCGTCCAGGAGCCCGCGCAGGAGCTCGGCGGTGCGCTTCGGGTCACGCTCGGCCAGGGCGGAGATGTCCTGACGGCGGCGCTCGGCGGTGATCTCCTCGGTCGTCAGCACCTCGGTGGGGGCGTCGCCGGCGGGCATCGCCGACAGCACGGCGGTCGGGGCGTCACCGGCACCGAGCGTGGCCCGGTCGTCGACGCCGTCCATCGCGAGGGGCAGCTGGAACGTCTCACCGGCGAAGGCGTCGAGCTCGCCGAGGTCGACGGCCTCGCGCTCCTGCTTCCGGTTGCGGCGGGCGACGAAGAACATGATCGCGATGACGGCGAGGACGATGCCGATCACGATGCCGGCGGTGCGGATCGACGACCACAGTGCTTCCTGCTGGTCGGCCTTCTGCTGGGCTTCCAGGGCCTTGGCGGCCTGGTCGGAAGCGCTCGTGTCGAAGTCCATCATCGCGACCTTGACCTGGTCGCCACGGTTCTGGTCGACCCCGGCGGCGGCGGAAACCAGGTCGTTGATGCTCTGCAGGTTCGCGTTCTGCACGGCGTCGGCCTTCGAGTTCAGCGCGACCGAGATGGTCTGCCGGTCGAGCCCGCCCGAGGGGATCTGCGTGGTCTCCGTGGTGTGGTCGACGGCGTTGTTCTTCGTCGCCGATTCGTTCTTGTACCCGTCGTCGCCGGTGCCGCTCGTCGCGGTGCCGTTCGGGACGGCGATGTTGTCCGGACCGAGGACCCCCGTCGCGCCGCTCCCCGCGCCGGAGCCGGCGCCGTACTCCTCGGTGGTGCTCGACTCGTTCAGCGCAACCGGGCCCGACGTGGGAGACGTGTAGCTCTCGGACGTCCGGGTGCCGGACTCCTGGTTCATCGTCCCGGAGACCACGACGGTCGCGTTGCCGACGCCGAGCGTGGTGTCGAGCAGGTCCTGGATCTTCTTGCTCGTCGCCGCGTCGTAGTCGGCGGCCTGGTCCGCGCCGCTCCCGGTCGCACCGGTGCCGACGGCGGACAGGGTCTGGCCCTTCGCGTCGACGACCGAGACGTCGGTGGGCTGCATGCCCTCGACCGAGGCGCTCGTCAGGTGCACGATGGCCTGCACCTGGTCGGTGCTGAGCTGCGTGCCGTTCTCGGTCGCGATGAACACCGATGCGGTCGGGTCCTTCTCCTCGGAGACGAACACCGACTTCTCCGGGATCGCGAGCTGCACGGTGGCGGTCTGCACGCCGTCCATCGCACCGATGGTCTTGGCGAGTTCGCCCTCCATCGCGCGCTTGTAGGTGACGTCCTGCTGGAACTCCGAGCTCGTCACGCCCATCTTGTCGAGCAGCGAGTAGCCGCCCTCGTTCGACGACGGCAGACCGTTCGACGCCGCCTTGAGCCGCTCCGAGTACACCTGCGCCTGCGGCACGAGGATCGTCGCGCCGCCGTCGGTGAGCTGGAACGGCACACCGTCGGTCTGCAGCTGGTCCGTGATGGAGCTCGCGTCGGCCGCGGCGAGCCCGGTGAAGAGCGGGGCGTAGGACGCCTTGCCGAGCCAGGACGCGAGGGCGATCCCGCCGAGCACGAGCGCCGCGATCGCCAGGATCGCGATGGTGCGCTGGGCGGCGGAGAAGCCCTTCACGTAGGCGCTGAGGCGCGCGAAGACGTTCTTGACGGCGACGGGCATCAGGCCTGCATCCTCATGATCTCGTTGAAGGCGTCGACGCCCTTGTTGCGGACGGCGGAGACGAGCTCGAGCGTGACCTGCGCGCGGGTGGCGGCGATCGTGGCGTCGTGGATGTCGTCGAGGTTGCCGGTCACGGCCTTGAGCGCGAGGGTCTTCGAGTCGCTCTGCAGCGACTGCAGCCCGTCGACGGCGTTGCCGAGGCTCGCGGCGAACCCGCTGCCGTCGGTCGTCGCCCCGGCGGCACCGGTCGCGTTCGTGCTGTCGCTGGACGTCCCCGACACACTCGTCAGGGCGTTCGTCATCGCGTTGGTGGTCACACCGTTCACGGCGTCGATGGGCATCAGTTCTTCCCGATCTGCAGTGCCGCCTCGTAGGCGGTCTTGGCACGGTCGACCACGGCGGCGTTCGCCTGGTAGCCGCGCTGGGCCATGATGAGGTCCGCCATCTGCGTGCCGAGGTCGATGTCGGGCATGCGGACGTAGCCCTCCTCGTTCGCGAGCGGGTTGTCCGGGTCGTAGGTCACCCGGCCGGCGGCGCTGCCGAACGCGGCGCCCTTGACGTAGGCGCCGGAGACGCCGGCACCCTCCTGCACCTCGACGTACCGTGCCTGGAACGCGGTGTCGTCCATGGACTTCACGGTGTTCGCGTTCGCGATGTTGTCCGAGACGGCGTCGAGCCACTTCCGGTGCACGGTCAGGCCGGTGCTCGCGATGCCGATCGCGTCGAAGGTCGTCACGAGTTCGTCCGCATCGCCGCACGGACGCTGGTGAGCTCGGAGTTCATCGCCTGCGTGGCGAACTGGTACCGCAGCACGGTGTCGATGTTCGACAGCGTCTCCTCGTCGAGGTTGACGTTGTTGCCGTTCGTGTTCGTCGGCTCGAGGCTGCGCGCCATCGTCGGCGTGGTGGCGCCGTCGCCGTCCACGATCGACTTCGCCAGGGCGTCCTCGAACTGCACCTTCTCGGCGTGGTAGTTCGTCGTGTTGATGTTCGCGATGTTGTTCGCGATCACCTTCTGGCGCATCGACAGGCCGTCGAGTGCGCTCTGCAGCGCGACGCTCGTCACGGAATCGAACACGGGGGTCCCCTCGTCAGGCGTCGTCGGTGCGACGTCGCCGTGCGGTGGTGGCCGATCCCTGGCCGAACTGGTGAGCGATCCGTGCTCGTGTGGCGCTATCGGAGCCCGTCGTCCGCCGCGTTAGGCGTCGCCCCGAACGGGGGGCGGTGCGGGCTGTGGGCGGCGGAGCACCCGAGATGCGACAGAGCACCCGTCGATCGACGGGTGCTCTGTCGCAGAACTGGTGCGGGGGCGCGGGTCAGGCGGAAGCGTCGAGGTACACGGAGCCGCGGGGCTCGCGCGTGGCGTCGACGGCGCGCAGGGCACCGAGGTGCTCCAGCGTCGAGCGGCGGTCCGCCTCGAGCACGGTCATGCGGTCCCGCTGCGCGGCGAGCAGCCGGGAGGCCCGTCCCACCAGGTCACGCGGCAGCGGTCCCAGCCCGGCCGGCTCCGACCACCCGGCCACGGCCGTGGAGTCGGCCGCCTGCCCGGCGGCGTCGTGCTCCAGGGACGTGAGCAGGGCCTCCCATGCGGCTCGTCCGTCGGACGGCTCAGGCGACAGCTCTGCGGACGGCTCAGGCGACACCGAGGGCTCCCCCGGTCGGCTGCTGCGTGGCGGGCGTCGCGGGCAGCGACGCGGCTGCCTCGTGCCACGACTGCCGCAGCGGTTCGAGGATCCGGATGCAGTCGCGGGTGGCCTGCACGTCGCGGTGCACGTTCGCCGTGATGAGCGAGGTGGAGGCGTAGTTGTAGACGGCGAGCAGGCCCTCGCCGCCGTCCCAGACGTCGATCCGGAGGGTGCTCGAGAGCTCGCCGACGATCGCCTGGGCGTGCAGGAGCTGCTCGCGGGCCGCCTCCCAGTCGGCGGCGACCTGCGCGGCCTCGGCACGGTGCAGGTCGAGCAGCAGCCGGTCGTAGAGCATCGTCACGAGCTGGGCCGGCGTCGCCGACAGCACGGCCTCGTTCGTGTACTGGGCACGACGCTGGTCGGTGACGGTGCGCGGCTGGGCGGCCTGGCGGAAGGCGGCTGCCTGGAAGTCGAAGGTCATGGTCGTTCCCGTCAGCTCGACGTCGATGCGAGCTGGCTGGCGAGCCAGCTCGACTGCGACTGGAGCTTGCTGAGGCTGGTCTCGAGGGATGAGTAGAGGGTCTGCAGCGAGGCCCGGCGCATCGCCAGCCGGTCGGTCCAGCTGTCGATCTGGGTGGT
This sequence comes from Curtobacterium sp. MCLR17_044, assembly GCF_003234435.1. Classification (NCBI taxonomy): domain Bacteria; kingdom Bacillati; phylum Actinomycetota; class Actinomycetes; order Micrococcales; family Microbacteriaceae; genus Curtobacterium; species Curtobacterium sp. MCLR17_044. Next base: position 166,955 of record NZ_QKTC01000002.1, read on the forward strand.
GAGGTCCTTCGCGACGGCCTGCTGCCCGGTGATGGACGTGGTGACCGAGCCGTCGTACTTGTCGGAGGCGGCGGTGGCCGCGGCGCCGACGTTCGCGGCGACCCCGGAGAGCATCGCCTGGGTGGCCTTCGGGTCGGTGGCGAGGGCCTTCTGGAAGACCTCGGGGTCGAAGGTGAACGTGCCGTCCTTCGTGATCACGATGCCGATCGTCGACGGGGACTTGCCGTCGACCGGGGCGGACATCGTGCTCGTGAGCCGCTGCACGGCGTCGCGGGACGCACCGTCGCCGAGCAGGACGCCGGCCTTCGTCGTCGTGGTGCCGGACGTCGCGCTGGTCGAGCTCGACACCGCGGTGTTCGTCTTGTAGTAGGCCGCGATCGCGTTCATCGCGTCGACGAGCCCGGAGGCCACGGACTGGGCCTTGGTGGTGTCCTGCGCGACCGTCACGGTGACGGGCTCGGTGGTGGCCTTCGAGACGGTGACGTCGACCCCGGGGACGAGCCCGGTGAAGGTGTTCGTGGCGCTCGTGACCGTCTGCGCGGCGGCGGTGCCGGCCCAGAGGGTGACGCTGGCGTCGGTCGCCGCGGTGACGACGGCGGCGCCGGTCTCGGTGAGGACGTTCGTCGCGGTGCCCGCTGCCACGTCGTCGGCGCCGCCCCGGTACACCTGGAAGCCGCCAGCGGTCCCGGTCGTGGCGGACGTGAGCTGCAGGCGGTAGAGCTTGGTGCCGTCGGCGTCGGTGCCGGCGGAGACCTTCGTCGCGGTGACGCCCGCACCGGACTTGTTCAGGGCGGACACGGCGTCGTCGAGTGAACCGGACGCCGGCGTCACGGTGGTGGACTTCCCGTCCGTGCCGACGATCGTGATCGGCTGCGCACCGGTCGACCACGTCGACATCGCGGCGGTCACACCGACCTGGGCCGAGGCCGTCGAACCGACGGTGAAGCTGATGGAGCCCGCGGTCGCCCCGGTACCGGTGACGGCGGTGACGCTCGGCGCGGTGCTCGTCGCGGCGAAGAGGTCGAGCGACGAGGCCTTCGCGGCGTCCGCGGCCTTCGTGGCGAGCCCCTGGATCAACCCGTTGAGCGTCTGCAGTGACGAGATGAACGAGTTGGTGGTGGTGAGCTTGTTCTTGAGCAGGGTCTGCGGGACCCCCTCGACGCTCATCAGCGAGTTGATGAGGTCGGTCGTCTTGAGACCGCTGACCAGACCGTCGATCGCGAGGCTGGTGCTCGATGACACGGACGAGGACATCGTCGACACTCCCTGGCGTCGTGGAGGTGGTCAGGACGGCGAGGTTCGCCCTCCGCGCCCGAAGGGGCCCGGAGGGCGGACCACGTGATGGCTAGCGCAGGAGCGAGAGCACGCCCTGGGTGCTCTGGTTCGCCTGCGCGAGCATCGAGGTGCCGGCCTGGCTGAGGATGTTGTCGCGCGTGTACTTGACCATCTCCTCCGCCATGTCGACGTCGGTGATGCGCGAGGAGGCAGCGGTGAGGTTCTCCTTGGCCACGTTCGTCACGTTGATGGCGTGGTCGAAGCGGTTCTGGACTGCACCGATGCTCGAACGGGCGGCGGAGACGTACTTGATCTGCTCGTCGATCGCGGTGATGGCAGCCTGAGCGTTCGTCGCCGAGTCGAAGGTGAGCGCGCCGACCGCGGTCGACACGGACTCCACGTTCGACTTCGACAGGTCCACGTCGATCTGGCTCGCCGCGTCGCCGTTCGCGCCGACCTGGAACTTCAGGACGCCTGCGGTTCCGGCGGAGCCGTCGAGCAGGTTGATGCCGTTGAAGTTGGTCGACGCCGAGATGCGGGTGAGCTCCTTGGTGAGCTCGCCGACCTCGGTGGTGATCGCCGTGCGGGAGTCCGCGTTGTTCGAGTCGTTGCCGGCCTGGACGGCCAGGTCGCGCATGCGCTGGAGGATCGAGTGGGTCTCGGTGAGGCCACCTTCAGCGGTCTGCACGACGGAGATGCCGTCCTGCGCGTTGCGGGCGGCGACCGTGAGGCCACCGACCTGGGACTTCAGCCCCTCGGAGATCGTCAGACCGGACGCGTCGTCGGCAGCACGGTTGATGCGGAGGCCGCTCGAGAGCTTCTCGAGGGACTTCGACAGGTCGTTCTGCGTCGAGTTCAGGTTCCGGTACGTGTTGAGCGCCGAGAGGTTGGTGTTGATGGACATACCCATGGTGGTTTCCTCCGTGAATGTGGGTCGTGCGTCGGCCCGTCCGTGGGCTGACATGGATGACTCTCGACCGGTTGCCGGGAGTCGTTAGGGGATCGGCGGAGAAGTTTCCGCCGACGTCTCAACTCGCCGCGACGGCCGGTCCTGCTGCGGCGTCGTGCACCGCACGGGCGACACCGGCGGCGGCGTTCGTGGCGACACGGGCGAGGTAGGCGCTGCGGCGGGCCGCGGTGGTGCGGCTCGCGGGCTCGACGGTCGTGCCGTCGCCGTAGTGGGCGGCGAGACCGTCGTGGAGCAGGCGCATCGCCTCGGAGCGCTGCTGTGAGACGGCCGAGTGCGTGATGCCGAGTTCGGCGGCGACGTCGGTGACCGAGCGGTCGCCGAAGTAGACGGCCTCGACGATGAAGCGCATCCGCTCCGGCAGGGCCTCGACCGCGGCGCGGAGGTACCGGCGCTTCTCGGTCTCGAGCAGGTCGTCCCCGGGGAGCGGCAGGTCCGCGGCGACGAGGTCGTGCACGGTCTCGTCGAGCGGCGCGACGGTCCGGGCGGCGTCGCTCATGGCGTCGACGGCGGTCTGCTTGTCGACGCCCATGGCATCGGCGATCTCCTGCGTACCGACGCTCCGGCCGAGGCGCGCGGACAGGGCTTCCTGCGTGGCGAGGGTCTCGCGGATCCGCTTCCGGGTGCCGCGGGACGCCCAGTCGGCCGAGCGCATGTCGTCCGCCAGCGCGCCGGCGATCCGGGTGCGGGCGTAGGCGCCGAACGGCACGCCGAGGGTGGGATCGAAGGCCTCGGCGGCTGCGACGAGTGCGAGGGACCCGACGGCGGCGAGGTCGTCGCGGTCCAGGTGCGTCGCCCGGGAGCGGACGTCGGCCACGATGTAGCCCACGAGCGGGAGGTGCTCCACGATCATCGCGTTGCGTTCGGTGCGGTCCATGCTGTTCCCCTGGTCGACCTGACGTGTGTCGGCTCACCCGTCCGTGGGCGCGACGGACGCCGGCCTCGGATGGCCGGTGCGTACGCCGAAGACCCGCCCGGGTCCCTCCGAGCGGTGCACCCCGCATCGTTCCCGAGCGGTTCCGGGTGTCCCCCGGGGTGCGTTCTGAATGTATCGGCTGGCAATGCGCTGAACAGGTGCACAACCGTCCCCAGTGCGGGGGTGTCAGGCCCCGTTTCCGGTCGGCATTTGGGGGGACCCGGGGTCGGGAACGCTCGTTCTTGTCCCCCGACGGGGGTCATCGGGTCACAGCGTCGACGAGTACGGGTGACGGCACTCGGCCGCCGGGGCTTACGGTCGCGGTCACCGAGTCGATAGGTCCCGGTGTCCGCAGGATGACGGACCGGGGGCCACCCCGACGAACCACCACCTGGGAGGAGCTGATGAGCGTGAACGACCTGTCCGCCGTGCTCTGGCGCGAACGCGAGCTGCTCGAACTGCTCACCTTCAAGCTCGAGGAGGAGCAGCTCCTGCTCACCGCGGGCCGCTCCCGCTGGGTGTCGCACGCCAGCCGCGAGGTCGAGCAGGTCCTCGACCGGCTCCGCAGCACCGGTCTCGAACGCGCCGCACAGAGCGCCGAGGTCGCCGAGGAGTGGGGCGTCCCCGCCGACGCTCCCCTGCGCGACGTCGTCGCCGCGGCACCGAACGGGCCGTGGGGCGAGATCCTGTCGTCGCACCTCACCGCGATGGTCGAACTGACCACCCAGATCGGCGCCCTGCGCGACGAGAACGACCGGTTCCTCCGTGCCGCCGCCCAGGCCACGGAGGAGACCCTGGCGGGGACCGTCACCGGTGCCGCCACCTACGACGCCAGTGGCACGTCCGGCGCGGGCCAGGACGGCGCCCGCCTGTTCGAGGGGACGCTGTAGCACCGTGGTCAGCACCTTCGGATCCCTCGCGACCGCGTACTCGGGCCTCGCCGCCGCCCGTGCCGGCATCGACGTCACCGGCCAGAACATCGCGAACGCCGGCACCGCCGGGTACACGCGGCAGCGCGTCACGCAGAACTCGATCCCCGCGACCCAGACCGGGTTCATGCGGGGCACCGCGGCCCTCGCCGGCCAGGGTGTCTCGGTCGACGGCATCGCCCGCCTGGCGTCCCTCACGCTCGACGCCGGCGTCCGCGTCGCCGCCGGTTCGTCCGCCTACGCCGACGCCCGCGCCACGGCGCTCTCCGCCCTCGAGACCGGGTTGCACGAGCCCGGCAAGGACGGCCTGAGCGCCAAGCTCGACGCGTTCTGGTCGTCCTGGAGCGAGCTCGCCAGCCACCCCGACGACCCGGGTGCCGCCAGCGCGGTGCTCGGGGCCGCCGGCACCGTGGTCTCCGCGCTGGCCGCCGGCTCGAAGGCCGTCGACGCGCAGTGGTCCTCGGTGCGCGGCACCCTGACCGGGCAGGTCGCCCAGCTGAACGGTGCCGCGGAGCAGGTCGCCGACCTGAACGGCCGGATCCGCACCGCGCTCGCCTCGGGCGGCACCGCCAACGAGCTGCTCGACCAGCGCGACCAACTCACGCAGCAGATCGCCACGCTCGCCGGCGGCACCACCCGGACGAACGCCGACGGCACGGTCGACGTGCTCCTCGGCGGCAACCCGCTCGTGCAGGGCACCGACGCCCGCTCGGTCGCCCTCGGCGGCGGCGAGCGTCTGGCCGACGGCACCGCCGTCACCCTGACCTGGACCACCGGAACGGCCGGGGCGGTCGGGCTGAGCGGCGGCTCCATCGGCGGCGCCCTCGCGGTCCTCGCGCCGGCGTCCGGCACCGGTACCGGCGGCGCACTCGCCGAGGCCTCCGCGTCCTACGACGCCGTGGCCACGCGGCTCGCCACCACCGTGAACACCCTGCACGCCGCCGGGACCACCCCGGCCGGTACCACCGGCGCACCCTTCTTCTCCCTGGCGACCGGCGTCCCGGCCGCCCAGGCGCTCGGCGTCGTCCCCACGGACGCCAGTGGGCTGGCGACGCGGAACGCGGCGGGGGAACTCGACGACTCGTTCGCCGACGCGCTCGCGCGACTCGGGGCGTCGTCGGACGGTGCCGACCAGGTCTGGGCGACGTTCGTGGCGGGGGTGGGCACCGCCTCCAGGTCGGCGACGTCGGAATCCACGATGACCGGACTCGCGCTCACCAACGCACGCACCCAGCAGCAGTCGAGCGCCGGCGTCGACCTCGACGAGGAGAACGTCAACCTGCTGAGCTACCAGCACGCGTACCAGGGCGCGGCGCGCGTCCTGACCGCGGTCGACGAGATGCTCGACACCATCATCAACCGCGTCGGACTCGTCGGGAGGGGCTGATCGTGATCACCCGTGTGACCACCCAGATGTCGATGGCGGCCGCGTCGGCCCGGCTGCAGGCCGGTGCCGCGCGGGTCGCCGAGCTCACCGACCAGGCCACGACGCTGCGTGCGATCCAGAAGCCCTCGGACGACCCGGTCGGCACCGCGTCGTCGATGCAGGTGCGCAAGGAGCAGGCCGCTGCAGCGCAGTACTCGCGGAACGCGAACGACGCCGCGGCCTGGCTCGCGACGACCGACAGTGCCCTGTCCAGCGTCTACTCGGTGCTCAACAGCGTCCGCGACCTCACCGTGCAGGCCGCGAACTCCGGCACCATGAGCGACACGAACCGCGACGCCTTCGTCACGCAGTTCAAGTCGCTCAAGGCGGACCTCGAGGCGCGGGCCAACACCACCTACGGCACCCGCTCGGTGTTCGCGGGATCGTCGACGGCCGCTGCTGCCTACGACCCCGCCACGGGCTGGGCGGCCGCCGGCACCGACGTGTCCCGGCGGATCGGTGACGGCACGACCGTGCGCGTCGACACCGCCGGCACCGCGGTCTTCGGGTCCGGCGACGACTCGGTGTTCGCGGTGATCGACTCCATCGTCAACGACCTGCAGAACGGGGTGAACGTGAACGCTCGGATCAACGACGTGGACGGCGCACTCGGGACCGTCCGCGGCGCCCAGGCCGACGTCGGGATCCGGCACGCCGCCGCGCTCACGGCGCAGGACTCGCTGAAGTCGGCGACCGTCTCGCTCGAGAGCCGCCGCGCCGACATCGAGGACGTCGACCTCGCCAAGGCCGTCCTCGACCTGCAGGTGCAGCAGACCAACTACCAGGCAGCCCTCGCCGTCACCGCGAAGGTCCTGCAGCCGACCCTGATGGACTACCTCCGATGAGCATCTCCCTGACCTTCGCCGTCCCGCCGTTCGGGCTCGCTCCCGCCGCGGCCTTCGAGCTCTCGCCGGTCGAGGGCGCCGAGGGGCTGTTCACGCTCGTCGGCGACGACGCGCGGCTGTTCCTGCTCGACGCCGCGGTGCACCTGCCGTCGTACGCGCCGGAGCTCACCGACGAGCAGGCCGCCGGGCTCGGGCTGACCGACCCCGCCGACGCGATGCTGCTGGTGGTCGCGAACCCCGGGGCGTCCGGCACCACGGTCAACCTGCTCGCGCCGATCGTCGTGAACGCCCGGACGGCCGTGGGCGCGCAGGTCATCCTCGAGGAGCAGGACCTGCCGCTGCGGGCGGAGCTCGCGCGGGTGTAGCGCGGGGCGCGGCTGCTTCGCACCCGTTCTGCGACATTCCACCAGTCGTTCTCGGCGTGGATCGTCGGAAGATGTGTACGCAGAGGTTGCGTGTGCATGTGACGACAAGGCACGAGTCGTTCGACGCGTGGATCGTCGCAAGATGCACGCGCATTGCAGCTGGTCAGTCCTGCACAGATCGTCGTCGCCGCCCGTCTCTCCACAGATCGGACTACGGCGGGAGCTGGACCACGATCTTCGGCGAGCCTGGTGGCATGTCCAGAGCGAACGACGTCGAACTGATCCGCACGACGGGGGCGACCTCCGCCGAACGCCGCGCACTCGAGCGCGATGTCCGCCGCGGACGGTACGAACGCCTCCGCCCCGGCGTCCTCGTCCGCTCGCACGCACTCGACGGGATGCACCCCGGTGAGCAGCACCACGTGCTCGTTCGTGCCGCGGCGCACCGACTCCGCGCGACCGATGTCGTCTCACACCAGTCTGCCTGCGCGGTCCTCGGGCTCCCGTTGATCGGGGCAGCACCACCCAAGGTGCACCTCGCCGATCCGACCACGACGCACACCCGTGTCACGGCGTGGTTCGTCCGGCACGGTGCACAGGGGCGAGCGCCCGCAGTCCTCGTCGATCAGCAGGCGACCCCCACGACGACGGCCGCGAGGACCGCCATCGACGTCGCTGCCACGCGCTCCTTGCTCGAAGCACTCCCCGTCGTCGATGCCGTGCTCTCCCGTCGGCTCGCCGACCGTGAGGCGCTGGACGCGGAACTCACATCGCTGGTCTTCGCCCGGACGAAGGCGCGGATTGCGGTGGGGATGGGTTCGGCGCTGTCGGGGTCACCGGCGGAGTCGGTGTGCCGCGTGCGCTTCCGGGAGCTCGGGGTGCCGGAGCCGGTGCAGCAGCACGTGTTCGCCCGGGCCGGATCGGCCACGGCGGTCGTGGACTTCTGGTTCCCGGACCAAGGCGTCGTGGTCGAGGTCGACGGCCGCGCGAAGTACGAGGACCCGGTGCTGCTCGACGGGCGCTCCACCGCGGACGCGCACTGGCGCGAGAAGCGGCGTGAGGACTTCATCCGGTCGTTCCCCGAGGTCCGGGCGGTCGTGCGGCTCTCGTGGGCCGACCTGATGCAGCCCGACCGGGTGCGGGCTGCCCTCCGGCGGGTGGGTGTCCCGTGCTGAGGCTGCGTGTTCGACGATCAGCGCGGACGACGCGGCGCATCCGGGTGGTACGTGCGCTGACGCTCGATCCGCGGCCGACCGGAGGACGCCCCGATGTCCAGTGCCCCACCGACCACGACCTCGCCGAGCCCCACGCGCACCCCACGGACCGGCCCGGTGCCCTTCACCACGCCGCCGCGGTGGTCCGGGTCGGGTTCGCGGTGGTCGCCGCCGTCCTCGAGCTCGACGTCGCGCACGGACACCGGCCCGAGCACCTGCGCGCCCACACCGATCCGCGCCGGCCCCTCGACGAGACACCCGGCCGTCAGGCGAGCCCGACCACCGATCACGACGTCGGCCCCGTCCGCGACGACGGTGACGGGGCCCGGGCCGAGTTCGGCGCCCTCCCCGATGTGCACCGTCGCCGCAGACGCCACGACGGTCACGGGTCCGGGGCCCAAGCGGGCACCGGTAGCCAGCGTGATCGCCCCACCGTGACAGGTCTCGAGCGTCGTGGACGGGTACAGCACCACGCCAGGCAGGACCGACACGCCCACCCCGATCAGGACGGACGCCGGATCGAGCACCCGGACCTCGGGCGCGAGGGCGATGACCTGTGCGACCGGCAGGAACCCGGCTGCACGACGGGCATCGTCGAGGGCTCGCTGCGCGGGGTCGGTGTCCATCCAGCGAGCCTCTCACGTGTGCGGCGTACGGTGATCGCATGGCCCGCGCCCCGAAGGACCAGTCGATCGTGCCCCTGCCGACCGCACCGGTCTCCCCCACCACGTCCGACCCCCGAACGCAGCAGGTCCAGCCCACGGGCTGGGCGAAGTGGCTCGATCGGGTCATCAGTGTGCAGCGTCCCGTCGTGGTCGCGCACGTCAACGCGATCCGTCGCCGCAAGCCCGACGCGACCCCCGCCGAGGTGATCCAGATCCTCGAGCGGCAGTACCTGGCAGCGGTGACGACCGGCGGTGCCGCGGTCGGTGCGAGCGCGGTGATCCCCGGCGTCGGGATGGCCGCTGCGCTCGGACTGAGCGGCGCCGAGACGGTCGGGTTCCTGGAGACCACCGCACTGTTCGCTCAGTCGGTGACCGAGGTGCACGGCATCGCGCTGGACGACCCGGAGCGCGCCCGCACGCTGGTGATGGCGATGATCCTCGGCGCACCGGGCACGCAGCTCATCAAGCAGCTCGCCGGACAGGCCGCCGGCGGTCAGGCCCGGACCGCGTTCTGGGGCGAGATGGTGACGTCCTCGCTGCCGAAGCAGGTCGTCAACGGCATCGGTGGACAGGTCCGCGACCAGTTCATCAAGCGCTTCGCCATCCGGCAGGGCGGTTCCGTCCTCGGCCGCGCGCTGCCGTTCGGCATCGGAGCGGCGGTCGGCGGTCTGGGGAACCACGCCCTCGGGCGCAAGGTGATCCAGGCGTCACGGACCGGATTCGGGATGCCGCCGGCGGAGTTCCCGATCGTGCTGACGGTCACACCGACTGCCGAGAAGACCCGGCGTGCCCTGCCGTGGAAGCGCGGCGCGGGCAAGGACCAGGACCTCTGGACCGAGCCGGGGCAGGACGACCCCCGCTCGAAGCGATGAACCCTTGCGCGAAGCGCTGAACCAGCGTCCGAAGCGCTGACGCAGAACGGCCCGGGCACGCTGCCCGGGCCGTCCCTGTGTCTTCGTCGAATTCCGTGTCCTAGAAGGACCGCACCGGCGTCGTCACGACCTGCCCGGCGTGGGCGAACCCGCCACCGAACCCGAACAGCAGGGCCGGCACCCCCTCCGGGAGGTCGCCGCGCTCCCAGGCCTTCGACAGGCCGAGCGGCACACTCGCGGCCGAGGTGTTCCCGGACTCGACGACGTCGCGGATGACGAACTTCGATTCCCCACCGAGCGCGGTGACGAGCGGCTCGATGATCCGCAGGTTCGCCTGGTGGAACGCGAACACCTCGATGTCGTCCATCGTGAGTCCGGCGGCCTCGACGACCTTGCGGGCGTGCCCCTCGGCCTCGGTGATGGCCCACCGGTAGATCGAGCGACCCTCCTGGTTGAAGCGCCCCGGCGACCCTTCGACACGCACGGCGTCGAGCAGGTGCGGCACGCTCCCCCACGACACCGGGCCGATCTCGGGCGTCTCGGCGACCCCGAGCACGGCGGCACCGGCCCCGTCACCGACGAGCACGCACGTCGACCGGTCGGTCCAGTCGGCGATGCCGGACAGCACCTCGGATCCGATGACGAGCGCGACGTCGGCGGAACCGGTGCGGATGGACTGGTCGGCGAGCCCGAGCGCGTACTCGAACCCGCTGCACGCGGTGTTGATGTCGATCGGCGCCGGGCCGTTCGTCATGCCCAGTGCGGCGGCGACGCGGCCTGCCGTGTACGGGGCGCGGTCCTGGTGGGTGGTGGAGGCGACGATGACGAGTCCGACGGCCGAGGGCGACACCCCGGCGTCGGCGAGGGCACGGCGTCCGGCCTCGATGGCCAACGACGTGACGGTGTCGTCTGGACCGGCGATCCGACGGGTCTGGATCCCGGTGCGGGTGCGGATCCACTCGTCGTTCGTGTCGACCATCGTCGAGAGCTCGTCGTTGGTCAGGACGCGTTCGGGCTGGTGGTGTCCGAACCCGAGGATCCGGCTGCCGCGGAGTGCTGGGATGTTCATCGTCGGCACGTTACCCCCTCACCCCACCGCCGCATGCCGAGCGGGGCATGCACGGCACGCGCGACGGTCACTTCCGCGCGGCAGCGGTCGCGCGGTCGTTCGCCTTGCCGATCGCCTCGACCAGCTCGTCCTTCGTCATCTTCGAGCGGCCGCTGACGTCGAGCCGCTTCGCGACGTCCATGAGGTGCGCCTTCGAGGCGTTCGCGTCGACACCGCCCTCGGTCTTCCCGGATGAGCCCGAGCCAGCACCACGCGAACCGGCGGCACCGGAGTCGGACGGCCCGGAGGACTCCTTCTCCTCCCAGTGGTCGCCGACCTTCTCGTACTCGTGCTTCACGGCGGCGAACGCCGTGCGGTGCGCCCGCTCACCCGGGCCGTACGTCTCGTTCGCCGAGTCCAGTGTCTTCTCGAAGATCTCCTGCGCGTGCTCCGGGGACCGCTGCAGGGTGCTGGGGATCTCGTCCTTGGCTGGCATGGCTGCTCCTCTCGAGTGGTCCTCCCTGACTACTCCGACCAGCACAACGAGCACCAAGCACCAACCAGCGCCAAGCGCCGACCGGTACTCCCAGGGCCTGGCGCCACCAGGGCGTCACGAGTAGACCCGTCTCATGGACTACACACACCTCGGTCGCACCGGTCTGTCCGTCTCCCGCGCCGTGCTCGGCACGATGAACTTCGGCCCGGAGACCAGCGAGGACGACTCGCACGCGATCATGGACCGGGCCCACGAGCTCGGCGTCAACTTCTTCGACACCGCCAACGGCTACGGCGGCTCGGTGGGCAAGGGTGCCACCGAGGAGATCATCGGACGGTGGTTCGCCAAGGGCGGCGGTCGCCGCGAGAAGACGGTCCTCGCCACGAAGGTCTACGGCGAGATGACCGACTGGCCGAACGGCGGCAAGCTCAGCGCCCTGAACATCCGGCAGTCGCTCGACGCGAGCCTGCAGCGGCTGCAGACCGACCACATCGACCTGTACCAGTTCCACCACGTCGACCGTGCGACGCCGTGGGACGAGATCTGGCAGGCGATCGACGTCGCCGTGCAGCAGGGCAAGGTCCTGTACGTCGGCTCGTCGAACTTCGCCGGGTGGCACATCGCCCAGGCCCAGGAGGCAGCGAAGCGCCGGAACACCTTCGGCCTGGTCAGCGAGCAGTCGATCTACAACCTCGTGGTCCGCGACGTCGAGCGCGAGGTCCTGCCCGCCGCCCGCGCGTACGGCCTCGGCGTGATCCCCTGGTCGCCGCTGCAGGGCGGCCTGCTCGGCGGCGTCATCGAGAAGACCGAGAACGGCTCCCGCCGGCTCTCCGGCCGCAGCGCCGAGTACGTCGAAGCGCACCGCGATCAGCTGCAGTCGTACGAGTCGTTCGCGAAGGAGCTCGGCCACACGCCCGGCGAGCTGGCCCTCGCCTGGCTGCTGCACCAGCCCGGCGTCACCGCGCCGATCACAGGCCCCCGCACGATGGAGCAGTGGGAGTCCGCGGTCCGCGCCGTCGACATCCGCCTCGACCAGCGTGCGCTGGACCGTCTCGACGAGATCTTCCCGGGGCACGAGACCTCGCCGGAGGACTACGCGTGGTGAGCTGAGCCCGGAAAGCAGGGCACAGCCGGGAGGCGCGGTGCGGGTCCGACCCGCACTGCGCCTCCCGGCCGTGGTCACGTCGAGAACGCGACCCACGGAACGACGACGGGCCCCGCGCTGCTGTGTGCGCGGGGCCCGTCGTCGTGCGGGTGGTGCCTGGTGACTAGCGGACGCTGACCGGGCTGTCGTCGGTCTGCTCGTAGAGGACGTAGCCCTCTTCGCCGTGGACCGCGGTGTCGATGCCGGCGACCTCGTCCTCGGTCTTGACGCGGAAGCCCATCGTCTTCTCGATGATCCAGCCGATGACGAAGGCCAGGACGAACGAGTACGCGCCGACGGCGCCCGCTGCGGCCGCCTGCTTGCCGAGCTGCTCGAACGAGCCCGAGTAGATCAGGCCGGTGTCGTTGGCGAAGAAGCCGAGGAACAGCGTGCCGAAGATGCCGCCGACCAGGTGGACGCCGACCACGTCGAGCGAGTCGTCGAAGCCCAGGCGGTACTTCCAGTCGATCGCGAAGCAGCAGACGATGCCGGCGAGGAAGCCGAGCAGGATGCCCCAGCCCGGGGTCAGCGCGGCACAGGCCGGGGTGATCGCGACGAGGCCGGTGACGGCACCCGATGCGGCACCGACAGAGGTGGCCTTGCCGTCCTTGAGCTTCTCGATGAGCAGCCAGCCGAGGATGGCGGCGGCCGGGGCGGCGAGGGTGTTCACCCAGGCGATCGCGGCGATGCCGTCAGCAGCACCCTCGGAGCCGGCGTTGAAGCCGAACCAGCCGAACCACAGGATGGCGGCACCGAGCAGGACGAAGGGCGGGTTGTGCGGCTTGTGGGCACCCTTGGCGAAGCCGACGCGCTTGCCGAGCACGATCGCCAGGGCGAGACCCGCTGCACCGGCGTTGATGTGCACCGCGGTGCCACCGGCGAAGTCGATGACGCCCCACGTGGCGGCCCAGCCCGAGGTCAGGTTGAAGACCCACGAGGCGACCGGGAAGTAGACGACCGTCACCCAGACGCCGGCGAAGACCATCCACGCGCCGAACTTGGCGCGGTCGGCGATGGCGCCGGAGATGAGGGCGACGGTGATGATCGCGAACGTCGCCTGGAAGCCGACGAAGGCCATCGACGGGTACGCCGCCTGGATGTTCGAGGACTGCGCTTCCTCGAAGGCCTGGCCGAGACCGATCTGGTTCCAGTCGATGCTGAAGAACCCGACCACGCCGGAGACCGCCGTGCCGTCGCCGTGGTTGGCGAAGGCGATCGCGTAGCCGTAGACCACCCAGAGCACGCTCACGAGCGCGATCGCACCGAACGACATCATCATCATGGAGATGACGGACTTGGCCTTCACCAAGCCGCCGTAGAAGAAGGCCAGGCCGGGTGTCATGAACAACACCAGCGCAGCCATCACCAACACGAACGTCGTGTTGCCCTGATCAAGCATCTGCTCACCTCTCGATTGCACGAGCGGCTCTTGGACCGCCTCGGGTGTCACAGAGTCTGGCGAGGCGAGGTTTCACGAGGGAGCACGAACTGTTTCGCGGATGTAACGCGACCGGGCCGTTTGTAAACGTCGTGTTTCCAGCGGCCCGATGTCCCCTGCGCGAGGGGCAGGAGACCGCCGTGGACAGATCGGTCTGACGGCGAGCGACGCTCAGGCGCGGGTGAGCGCCACCACGCGGGACGCCGCGCGCAGGTACTTCTTGCGGTACCCGCCCTCGAGCATCACGTCGGGGTACACCTGGTCGAGCGGGGTGCCCGACGCGACGATGCGCACCTGCGCGTCGTACAGCCGGTCCACCAGGGCGACCCAGCGCAGCGCGTCGGTCTGGTCGGTGAACGCCCGGACGTCGGTGAGCCCGACGGCGTCGAGGTCCTCGACCAGCGCGACGTACTTCGACGGGTGCACGGAACCCAGGTGCGCGACCACCGCACCGAAGTCGTCGAGCGTCACGGAGCCGGACGGCAGCGCGGCGGGCACGTCGGACACCACCTGCGCCGACTCGTCCACGGCGCGTCGGCGGTAGTCCAGGCCGTCGATGCGCATGGTGTCGAACCGGTCCGACATCGCCTGGATCTCGCGCAGGAAGTCCTGCGCGGCGAAGCGTCCCTCACCCAGGGCTCCCGGGGGCGTGTTCGACGTCGCGGCGAAGCGGGTGCCGGTCTCGGTCAGTTCCTTGATGAGCCGGGTCATCACCATCGTGTCGCCCGGGTCGTCGAGCTCGAACTCGTCGATGCACACCAGTGCGGTGCCGCGGAGCAGGTCGACGGTCCCCTGGAACCCCAGGGCGCCCACGAGCGCGGTGTACTCGATGAAGGTGCCGAAGGTCTTCCGGCCGGTGGCCGCGTGGTAGGCGGCTGCGAGCAGGTGGGTCTTGCCGACACCGAACCCGCCGTCCAGGTACACACCGGACTTCGCCGCGGGTTCCGCCGCCTGCTTCCGGCGCCCGAACAGCCCGCGCCGCGGGGCGTCCGTCGGACCGGCGGCCACGAACGCGGCGACGGCATCGCGGACCGAGGCCTGCGAGTCGTAGTCCGGGTCCGGCCGGTACGAGTCGAACGACGCGTCCGTGAACTGCGGCGGGGGCACGAGCGCTGCAGCCATCTGCTGCGGCGTCACCTGGGGATCACGGTCGACGAGGTGAGCGGGCAATCGGGGAACCCTTCCGGGAAGCATGTCGTGGGGTGTCACGTTGCGTCAGGAGCACGGTACGTCCGCGTACCGTTGCCCACAGGCACCGACGCCCGATCCTAGTCCGGCACCGGCAGCACGCACCCGGGCACCAAGCCCGCCCCGCACCACGCTCCCCCGCACCCCTGGAGGTACCCCCGATGACCGCACCGGTCGACCCGTCCGAGAAGTTCGCCGCCTACGCGCACCCGGAGCGCCTCGTCTCCACCGAGTGGCTGCAGGAGCAACTCGACGCCGGGGCCGGCGCGCCCGACCTGGTGGTCGTCGAGTCCGACGAGGACGTCCTGCTCTACGAGACGGGGCACATCCCGGGCGCCGTGAAGATCGACTGGCACACCGACCTCAACGACCCGGTGCAGCGCGACTACATCGACGGCGCCGCCTTCGCCGAGCTCCTCGGCGGCAAGGGCATCGGCCGCGACACCACCGTCGTGATCTACGGCGACAAGAACAACTGGTGGGCCGCGTACGCCCTCTGGGTGTTCACGCTGTTCGGTCACGAGGACGTCCGCCTGCTCGACGGCGGTCGCGGCAAGTGGATCGCCGAGGACCGCGCCCTGACCACCGACGAGACCCCGGTCACGCCCGTCGAGTACCCCGTCGTCGAGCGGCACGACCAGCCCGTCCGCGCCTTCAAGGACGACGTCCTCGCGCACCTCGGCAAGCCGCTCATCGACGTCCGCAGCGCCCCGGAGTACAGCGGGGAGCGCACGACCGCGCCCGACTACCCTGAAGAGGGCGCGCTACGCGGCGGCCACGTCCCCACCGCCGTGAACATCCCCTGGGCGACGGCCGCCGCCCCCGACGGCACCTTCAAGTCGCGCGACGAGCTCGACGCCGTCTACCGTGACGGCGCCGGCATCGGTGACGCCGACGAGGTGATCGCCTACTGCCGCATCGGTGAGCGCTCGAGCCACACCTGGTTCGTCCTGCAGCACCTGCTCGGCTACGACAACGTCCGCAACTACGACGGCTCGTGGACCGAGTGGGGCAGCGCCGTCCGCGTCCCCATCGTGCAGGGATCCGAGCCGGGTACTGTTCCGAACCGATGAACGCCAGCACCGACGCACCACTCCCCGCCACCCTCGCCGAGATCCGCGACGACTTCCTCGCCCTGGGCCAGAAGGACCGCCTGCAGCTCCTGCTCGAGTTCTCGAACGAGCTGCCCGCACTGCCGGAACGCCTGCAGGGGCACGAGGACGAGCTCGAACGCGTCGAGGAGTGCCAGTCCCCCGTCTTCATCACCGTGACCGTGGGCGAGGACGGCGACGCCCCGGACGTGGTCCGGATGCACGCCACCGCCCCGCGCGAGGCGCCGACCACCCGCGGCTTCGCCTCGATCCTGGCGCAGGGCCTGTCCGGCCTGACCGTCGAGCAGGTGCTCGCCGTCCCGACGGACTACCCGCTGACCATCGGCCTGTCCGAGGCGGTCAGCCCGCTGCGGATCCGCGGCATGGTGGGCATGCTCGGCCGCGTCCAGCGGCAGGTGCAGGCGGCGGTCGCGTAGACGCGACCCACTGACGGACGGGAGGCGCGGTGCCAGCTGGCACCGCGCCTCCTGTCCGTTCCTCCGGTTGCGTCTACCGCGCGCTGGCCGCCCCGCGCCGCTGGACCACCTCGGTCAGCCACGCGAGGATCCGGGCGTCGAACCAGTCGGCGTCGTGGTTCCAGAGCTTCGTGTGCCGGGCCGTGGTCTGGATCTCGAGCCGCACCAGGTCGGGCCGTGCGCGGGCCAGGTCGTGCGAGGCCGAGGACGGCACGAACCCGTCGTCGTCGCTGTGCAGCAGCAGGATCGGCACCGTGAGCTCATCGGAGCGCGTGACCATGTCGAGCTCGCGCAGGTCCACAGGAGCCTGGAGCCCGGCGAGCCGGTGCAGCACCGGCGTGCGGAGCAGCCGCTGCGCGACCTTGCGGACCGGACGCGGCAGACGCAGGAGCTGG
Source organism: Curtobacterium sp. MCLR17_044 (assembly GCF_003234435.1). Classification (NCBI taxonomy): domain Bacteria; kingdom Bacillati; phylum Actinomycetota; class Actinomycetes; order Micrococcales; family Microbacteriaceae; genus Curtobacterium; species Curtobacterium sp. MCLR17_044. The sequence goes on from NZ_QKTC01000002.1 coordinate 183,705, forward strand.
CTCTGCGACTTCAGCACCGCGTGCCAGTCGACCACCGGGGACTCGAGGACCACCCCGTCGACCAGGCCGGCGAAGCGCGAGCGGAGCAGCGTCTGCAGCACGACGGCGCCGCCCATCGACCAGCCCATGAGCACGACGCTCTGGGCGTCCTGCGCGGTGAGCCAGCGGAGGACGGAGTCGACGTCCTCCCACTCGGTGCTGCCGAGGCCGTAGCGGCCGTCGACGCTCGGCGGGGCGACACCGTCGTTCCGCCACGAGGCGAGCACCACCGAGTACCCGGCGGCGCGGAAGACGGGGACGGCGCGGATCGTCTCGGCACGCGTGACGCCACGGCCGTGCACGAGGACGGCCCAGGGCGCTGCCGGGTCGTCGGCGCGGACGACCCAGGCGGGGGCGGGGCCGTTCGGGGTGGGGATGTCGACGTCCTCGACGGGCACGTCGAGTTCGCCCGGGGTCAGGTAGAACCAGCCGCCCCAGCGTCCGCGACGTGCAGCTGTCGGATCGCCGGCGTCGATCGCGATGATGCGGCGCGTGACGGTGGTGTCGGTCGTGCCGAGGACCTCGCCGACGCGCATGTGGCCGGTGCCGCCGCCGAACCAGAGCGAGTAGCGGCCCTGCAGCTCGGTGTCGGCCGTGCGCTCGATCGTGACGGTCTTCCGGACCGGGTCGACGGCGTGGATCGGGACGCGTTCGTTGCGCTTGCGGTCGGGGGTGACGACGGCACGGGCGACGGCGGCGACGAAGCCACCGATGACGGCCGTCCCCACCGCGGCAGCTGCCAGACCGGCGCCGAGTGCGATGAACCCGGCCGATCGAGCGGTCTCCTGGACGACGTCCTCGGCGGGTCGCGCGGATCGGGACATGGCCCGGAGCCTAGTCTGCATGTGTGTCCGAAACCCGAGAGCCCGACGCCTTCGCGCGGCTCCGCGCGTTCGTGTCCGGCGGCAGCGGCCGTGCCGAGACCACCGTCACCGAGATCCCCTCGCCGACCCGGATCGCACCGTTCTCGATCGCCCTGGCGGCGGACGTGTCCGGCACCGCGCACGGCGTCGAGTCGGACCTGGGAACCGGCCGGTTCATCGCCCTGTACGACCCGGAAGAACCCGAGGGCTGGGGCGGCGCGTTCCGTGTCGTCTCGTTCGCCCAGGCGCCGCTCGAGCCGGAGATCGGCGTCGACGAGTTCGTCGCCGACGTGACCTGGAGCTGGCTCGTCGACGCGCTCGAGTCGCACGGTGCGACGTACGACCACGCCTCGGGCACGGCCACCAAGATCATCTCGCGCGGGTACGGTGACCTCGCCGCACAGGGCGACGGCGCCCAGCTGGAACTCCGCGCGTCGTGGACACCACGCGGCGACGACCTCACCGCACACGTCCGGGCCTGGCAGGACATCGTCGCCATGCTCGCCGGTCTGCCGCCCGCATCGGACGGCGTGACCCTGCTGGCCCCGAGGAGGCTCGCCAAGTGACCGACCCCGCTCCCCAGGACGCCGCTGGATCGACCGGCCCGGCTGCGCCCGCAGCCACGGCTGCCGGCTCGACTGCTCCCGCTGCCAGCCCCGCCTTCGAGGCATCGCACGACGCCGTCAAGGTCATCGACACCCGCGAGGACTACCTCGAGGCGGTCGCCGCCATCGCCGCCGGCCACGGCCCCGTCGCGGTCGACGCCGAGCGCGCCAGCGGCTACCGCTACTCGCAGCGCGCCTACCTGATCCAGGTCTTCCGCCGCGGTGCCGGTGCGTTCCTGTTCGACCCGATCCCGATCGGCGACTTCTCGGAGCTGCAGGCCGCCATCGTCGACGAGGAGTGGCTGTTCCACGCCGCCTCGCAGGACCTGCCGTGCCTGCAGGAGGTCGGCCTCGTCCCGACGCGCATCTTCGACACCGAGCTCGGCGCTCGCATCGCCGGGTTCCCCCGCGTCGGCCTCGGCGCCGTCGTCGAGCAGCTGCTCGGCATCACCCTGGCCAAGGCGCACTCGGCCGCCGACTGGTCGACCCGTCCCCTGCCGCAGTCGTGGCTCGTCTACGCGTCGCTCGACGTCGAACTGCTGCCCGACCTCCGCGACGCCCTTGCCGAGAAGCTCGACGAGGCGGGCAAGACCCGGATCGCGCAGGAGGAGTTCGACGCGGTCCTGCACCGTGCGCCGAAGCCCGCCCGTGCCGAGCCCTGGCGTCGGCTGTCCGGCATGCACGCGCTCCGTGGTGCGCGAGCACTGGCGATCGCGCGGTCGCTCTGGCTCGCCCGTGACGAGTACGCCCGCCAGGCGGACATCGCCCCCGGGCGCACGATCCCCGACTCGGCGATCGTCGCCGCCGCGGCCGCTGCACCCGAGTCCCGCGCCGAACTCGGCGCGCTGAAGACCTTCACGGGCCGCGCCAGCCGATCCGAGCTCGACCGCTGGTGGGCCGCCGTCGAGGAAGGCCGCACCACCGAGGACCTCCCCCGTCTCCGCGGTGCCGGCGAGGCGACGCTGCCCCCGCCCCGCGCCTGGGCGGACCGCAACCCGGCCGCCGACCGCCGGTACAAGGCCGCGCGCGCCGCGGTGACGAAGCGTGCCGAGGAGCTCGACATCCCGCTCGAGAACCTGCTCACGCCGGAGACGCTCCGGCTCGTGTCGTGGGCCCCGCCGTCGCCGCCGTCGACCGAACTGGTCGGCGCCGCCCTCGCCGAGCACGACGCCCGCCCGTGGCAGGTCGAGGAACTCGCGTCGATCATCGCCTCGGCCTTTGTGGCTGCTGCACAGCGGCCCGCGGCGACGGACGACGACGAGTCGTAGGAACTGCCCAACCGGCATGCGGCCGCCCAGGCTGGGGGCATAGCGTCGGGAGGGTCGCCGGGCGAGGCCCGGCCAGGCCGGAGCGACCTGCGTTCCGGCCCGATCGATGAGGATCTGGGAGGCCCGGATTGCCAAAGGCATCAGACGTCGTGTTCGTGGACGGCGTTCGCACACCGTTCGGACGAGCCGGCGAGAAGGGGGTGTTCTGGAAGACCCGGTCCGACGACCTCGCGGTGCACGCGATGCGCGGACTGCTCGACCGGAACACCTTCGACACCGCAGCGGTGGACGACGTCGCCGTCGCGGCCACCACGCAGCAGGGTGACCAGGGGCTGACGCTCGGGCGCACCGTCGGCATGCTCGCGGGTCTGCCGAAGTCGGTGCCCGGCTACGCGATCGACCGCATGTGCGCCGGTGCCATGACGAGCGTCACGACGCTCGCCGGCGCCATCGCCTTCGGCGCCGCCGACATCGCGATCGCCGGTGGTGTCGAGCACATGGGCCGGCACCCGATGGGCTTCAACGCCGACCCCAACCCGCGCTTCGTCGCGGAGCGGATGGTCTCGAGCGACGCCCTCGTCATGGGCGCCACCGCGGAGCGCCTGCACGACCGCTTCCCCGCGATCACGAAGGACCGCACGGACGCCTACGCCGTCCAGTCCCAGCAGCGCTACGCCGCCGCCTGGGCGAACGGGAAGCTCCAGCCCGACGTCATCCCGGTCGAGGTCAACAAGGGCGACGGCTGGGACGTCGTCAGCACCGACGAGCCGCCGCGGCCGGGGACCACCCTGGAGGCGCTGGCCGCGTTGAAGACGCCGTTCCGGCCCCACGGACGGGTCACCGCCGGCAACGCCGCCGGTCTCAACGACGGTGCCACCATGAGCCTGCTCGCGTCCGAGGACGGCGCGAAGCAGCACGGACTGTCGACGAAGATGCGCATGGTCTCGTTCGCCTTCGCCGGCGTCGAACCAGAGGTCATGGGCGTCGGCCCGGTCCCCGCGACCGACAAGGCCCTGTCGAAGGCCGGCCTGTCGATCGACGACATCGGCCTGTTCGAGATCAACGAGGCGTTCGCCGTCCAGGTGCTCGCGTTCCTCGACAACTACGGCATCGCCCAGGACTCCCCGAACGTGAACGCCTGGGGCGGCGCGATCGCCGTCGGCCACCCGCTCGCGTCGAGTGGTGTCCGGCTGATGAACCAGCTCGCCGCACAGTTCGCCGAGCGACCGGACGTCAAGTACGGCATCACCACGATGTGCATCGGGCTCGGCCAGGGCGGCACCGTCATCTGGGAGAACCCGAACCACAGCAAGTCAGCCGAGCGTTCGGCTCGGAAGGGGGCGTGACCATGACCATCGTCGACAACGACCGACTGGCCGAACTCAGCGAGGACGAGGTCGTCACGCACTCATTCGTCAAGCACGTCACGATGCCCTCGGGTGGCACGCTGGCGCTCATCACGCTCGACAACGGCAAGGACTACAAGCGGCCGAACACCCTCGGGCCCCGCACGCTCCGTGAGCTGTCCGGCGTGCTCGACACCCTGAAGACCGAGGCCGCCGCCGGCACGATCCAGGGCGTCGCCATCACCGGCAAGGAGTACTGCTTCGCGGCCGGGGCCGACCTGTCCCAGGCAGCCGCGGTCCCGTCGCGCGAGGCCGCCCACGACCTGGCCGCGCTCGGGCACGCCACGCTCCGCAAGTTCGCCGACCTCGGGGTGCCGTCGTTCGCGTTCGTGAACACCCTGGCGCTCGGCGGTGGGCTCGAGATCGCCCTGCACTGCACCTACCGGGCGTTCTCGTCCGCGGCGCAGGGCATCGGCCTGCCCGAGGTGTTCCTCGGCATCATCCCCGGCTGGGGCGGCGCGACGCTGCTCCCCCGCCTGATCGGTCCGGAGCGCGCGCTCCGCGTCATCGTCGAGAACCCGCTCAAGAACAACCGTCTGATGGACGGCCCGGCCGCGGTCGAGATCGGCATCGGCGACGTGCTCGTCCCGTCCGTCACGTTCCTGCCCTCGGCCGTGGCCTGGGCGGACGGCGTCATCACCGGCACGACCAAGGTGGTGCGGAAGAACGAACCGGGCATGCTCGAGAAGGCCGCCTGGGGCACCGTCGTCAAGGTCGCCCGCGGGCAGGTCGCCTCGAAGATCGGCACCGTGCCGAAGTCGCCGTTCCGGGCGCTCGACCTCGTGGCCGCCGCCAAGTCGGGCTCGCTCGACGAACGGTTCGCCGACGAGGACGAGGCCCTCGCCGAACTCATCTCGGGCGACCAGTTCGCCGCGTCGATGTACGCCTTCGACCTCGTGCAGAAGCGTGCGAAGAAGCCCGTCGGCGCTCCCGAGGGCGTCGAGCCGAAGAAGATCACGAAGGTCGGCGTCCTCGGCGCCGGGCTGATGGCGTCGCAGTTCGCGCTGCTGTTCGCCCGACGCCTGGGCGTCCCCGTCGTCATCACCGACGTCGACCAGTCCCGTGTGGACGCCGGCGTCGAGCGGATCCGCGGCGAGGTCGCGAAGCTGCTCGACAAGGGCCGGATCTCCCCCGACGACGCGAACCGCATCACCGCACTCGTCAGCGGGTCGGTGTCCTACGACGCCTTCGCCGACGCCGACTGGGTGATCGAGGCCGTCTTCGAGGAGATGACCGTCAAGCAGGAGGTCCTCCGGAAGATCGAGCAGGTCATCGCACCGGACGCCATCCTCGCCACGAACACGTCGTCGCTCTCCGTCGACGAGATGGCGTCGGTGCTCACCAACCCGGAGCGGCTCGTCGGCTTCCACTTCTTCAACCCGGTCGCGGTCATGCCGCTGCTCGAGGTGGTGCGTGCGGCGAAGACCTCGGACGAGGCCCTCGTCACCGCCCTCGCCGTCGCGAAGACCCTGAAGAAGACCGCGATCATCACCGCGGACCAGCCGGGCTTCGTCGTCAACCGGGTGCTCGCCCGGGTGCTCGGCGAGGCGATGCGCGGCGTCGAGGAAGGGACCTCGTTCGACACTGTCGCCCAGGGTGCCGCGCCCCTCGGCCTGCCGATGTCGCCGTTCGAGCTGCTCGAGCTCGTCGGGCTGCCGGTCGGCGCGCACGTGCTCGACTCGCACCACGCAGCCTGGGCGGAGCGCTTCTACCCCGGTGACGGGCTGAAGAAGATCGCCGAGCACGGGACGATCCTGACCCGCGACAAGAAGGGCAACGCGACCGGGTACGACCCCGCCGCCGTGAAGCTCGTCGCGCCGTCCAAGAAGGACTCGAAGCCCGTCGACGCCGCCGAGATGCAGCGCCGGTTCGAGGACGCCCTGGCCGACGAGCTGCACCGCATGCTCGAGGACCGGGTCGTCGAGCACGTCGAGGAGATCGACCTCGGGCTCATCCTCGGTGCGGGGTACCCGTTCCAGGCCGGTGGGATCAGCCCGTACCTCGACCGTTCCGGCGCGTCCGAGCGAGTCTTCGGCGGCACGTTCCACGAGCCCCGGATCGTCGGCCCCGCTTCCCGCTAGAGCCGACTCGGTCTCGAAGGCGGCACCGCCGCACAACCAAAGTCACCCCGAACCGCGGATCGCCGTGGTTCGGGGTGACTTTGATTGTGCGGCGCCGAGGCGTGCCACCGTTTCCGACAGCAGCCCGGGCGTCTGCTACCGTGCGCCGCCGTCAGCCACCGACGCAGTCGTTGCTGCCACTGAAGCACGGCGGCACCGACGGCCGGGGTGCCGGCGGCTCGGGCGGCTCGTTGTCGTACGACGTGAAGTAGTCGGCGCTGTGCGTCACGACGAGCACGTAGTCCGCCCCGCTCGCCCGCACGGCGTCGTCTCGTCCCTCGACACCGAGTCCCGGCGCGGACTGCACGACGGACGATCCGTCCGGTTGCCACAGTCCGAGTGACTGGTCCCAACCACGGACCCGGACGACGGCGAACCGGTCCTGGCCGACATCGCTGCCGAGTGCGATCGACTGCCGCCCACCGACATCGATCAAGGACGGTGTCGATCCGTCCGGCCGGATCGCCTGCGCCACGAGGTCCTCGTCGGTCAGGCCGCCTGCACGAAGCGCTGGGCCGACGATGCGCACCGCGTCGACCGGTGTGGTCGCACCGTCGATCGTGTAGACCGCTCCGGCGTCGATCCGGCACGTGGTTCCTGCAGCGGGCTGGAAGAAGCCGGAGTTGCTCGCGTGCCCGCAGGAGTCGGTCCAGGTGGCATCGACCCGGTGGACCGCTTCCCCGCCATCCCAGTCGATCACGCGGTGCATCGTCTGTCTGGCACCGACCCGGGCATCAGCACCGAGCTCCGGCGCGACCGAACCGTCGTTCATCGCCGAACACCCCGAAGTCAGCGCCAACACGGCGAGGCAGAGCCCCACCGTCACCGTCCTGAGCCCCCGTCGCATGTGGCGATCCTGCCAGACGTCCCCGTGGCACATGCCCCTCGCGGCATGGCAGCAGGGCGGCAAGGGGGCCTCCCACCGAACCAGGTTCCGGACACAGCACCGCGGAGGAACGTGGTGCCGTGTCCGGAACCTGGTTCCGAGCGGTCAGCCGTCGGCCGTCAGGCGTCAGCGGTCGGACGCCGCCGATTCGCGGGAGCGCGCGGGCTTCGCCTGCGGCAACTTCGTCCCGACGACCTGGTCGATGACGTCGCGGGCGATGGCCTGCGCCGTCAGGCCCGCGTCGGCGAGGATCTGCGACCGGGTCGCGTGGTCGATGAACGCGTCGGGCAGCCCGAGCTCGTTCACCCCGGTGTCGACTCCGGCAGCGCGCAGGTCCTGCCGCAGCCGGGTCCCGACGCCCCCGACCCGCACGCCGTCCTCGATGGTGATCACGAGCCGGTGCGTCCGCGAGAGCTCGATCAGCGAGGTCGGGATCGGCACCACCCAGCGCGGGTCCACGACGGTGACGCCGATGCCCTGCGCCTCGAGCAGCGCCGCGGCCTCGAGCGCCACCGGCACCATCGACCCGACGGCGACGAAGAGCACGTCCTCGACGTCGTCCGCGGCTGCGTGCAGGACGTCCACACCATCCGAGAGACGACGGACCGCGGGGATGTCCGGCCCCACCTGCCCCTTCGACCACCGCAGCACGGTGGGGGCGTCGTCGACGGCGATCGCCTCGCGGAACTCCTCGCGCAGGGTCGCAGCATCGCGGGGCGCGGCGATCCGGATCCCCGGCACGACCTGCAGCAGCGCGAGGTCCCACATGCCGTGGTGCGAGGGGCCGTCCGGGCCGGTGATCCCGGCACGGTCGAGCACGAACGTCACGCCGGCCTTGTGCAGGGCGACGTCCATCAGCACCTGGTCGAACGCGCGGTTCAGGAACGTCGCGTAGAGCGCCACCACGGGGTGGAGTCCCCCGTAGGCCAGGCCCGCGGCGGTCGTCACGGCGTGCTGCTCGGCGATGCCGACGTCGTAGACCCGGTCGGGGTGCTGCTCCTGGAACAGGTGGAGCCCGGTCGGTCGGAGCATCGCCGCCGTGATCGCGACGATCCGGGGATCCGAGGCGCCGGCTTCGGCCAAGGAGGACGCGAACACCGAGGTCCACGACGGGCCCGATGCGGCGTCGAGCGACTCCCCCGTCTCCGGGTCGATGTGTCCGACGGCGTGGAACTGGTCGGCCTGGTCGCGCAGGGCGGGCTCGAAGCCGTGGCCCTTCTCGGTGATCGCGTGCACGATCACGGGAGCGCCGTACTCCTTCGCCTGCCGGAGTGCTGCCTCCATCGCCTGCTGGTCGTGGCCGTTCACCGGGCCGATGTACTTGATGTCGAGGTTCGAGTACAGCGCCTCGTTGTTCGTCAGCCGCGAGAGGAAGCCGTGCAGGCCACCGCGCATGCCTCGGTACACCGCACGACCCGGAGCGCCGAACCGCGCCGCCACGGCCTGCGTGCCCTCGTACAGGGCCCGATACTCGCGGCGGGTGCGCACGGAGCTCAGGAACCGGGCCATGCCACCGATCGTCGGGGCGTACGAGCGGCCGTTGTCGTTGACGACGATGACCAGTCGACGGTCGTTGTCGTCGGAGATGTTGTTGAGCGCCTCCCACGTCATGCCGCCGGTGAGGGCGCCGTCCCCGACCACCGCGACGACGGTGCGGTCGGTCTGCCCGGTCTGCCCGAACGCGCGGGAGATGCCGTCGGCCCACGACAGCGACGACGACGCGTGCGAGGACTCGACGATGTCGTGCTCGGACTCGCTCCGCTGCGGGTAGCCGGCGATGCCGCCGCGTTCGCGCAGCTTCGAGAAGTCCTGGCGCCCGGTGACGAGCTTGTGCACGTACGACTGGTGCCCGGTGTCGAACACGAACGGGTCGTTCGGCGAGTCGAACACGCGGTGCATCGCGAGCGTCAGCTCCACGACGCCCAGGTTCGGCCCGAGGTGCCCACCGGTCTTCGCGACCTCGGCGACCAGGAAGCGCCGGATCTCGGCGGCGAGGTCGGTCATCTGCGCGTCGGAGAGACGCTTCAGGTCGCGCGGGGACGTGATGCTGGCGAGCAGGCTCACGGGCGCTCCTTTCGTGGGGCTGTCGGCCCACTCTATGCGCGTGGGGACAGAACGGACTGGAGGCGCGGTGCCAGCTGGCACCGCGCCTCCAGGCAGTATCCGGGTCGCGTCAGACGAGCGAACGGAGCACGTACTGCAGGATGCCGCCGTTGCGGTAGTAGTCGGCCTCGCCGGGGGTGTCGATGCGGACGACCGCGTCGAACTCGATCGGCTGCTTGCCGGCCGGCGAGTGCTCGCTCGGCGTCGCGGTGACGTGCACCGTCTTCGGGGTGCGGCCCTCGTTCAGCTCGGTCAGCCCGGAGATCGAGACGACCTCGGTTCCGTCGAGCCCGAGGGACTCGACCGTCTCGCCCGCCGGGAACTGCAGCGGGACGACGCCCATGCCGATGAGGTTGGAGCGGTGGATCCGCTCGAAGCTCTCGGTGATGACCGCACGGACACCGAGCAGGTTCGTGCCCTTGGCCGCCCAGTCACGGGACGAGCCGGAGCCGTACTCCTTGCCACCGAAGATGACGAGCGGGATGCCCTGCTCCTGGTAGTGCTGCGAGGCGTCGTAGATGAACGACTGCGCACCGTCCGGCGTCGTGAAGTCGCGGGTGTAGCCGCCCTCCACGCCGTCGAGCAGCTGGTTGCGCAGACGGATGTTCGCGAACGTGCCGCGGATCATGACCTCGTGGTTGCCGCGACGTGAGCCGTAGGAGTTGAAGTCCTTGCGGTCGACGCCGTGCTCGGCGAGGTACTGGCCGGCGGGGCTGTCGGCCTTGATCGAACCGGCCGGCGAGATGTGGTCGGTCGTGACCGAGTCGCCGAGCTTCGCGAGCACCCGGGCGCCGGAGATGTCCGACACCGCGTCGGGCTGCATCGTCATGCCCTCGAAGTACGGGGGCTTCCGGACGTAGGTCGACTCCTGGTCCCACTCGAAGGTGTCACCGGTCGGGGTCGGCAGGTTCTTCCAGCGGTCGTCGCCCTCGAACACGGAGCCGTACTCGTGGGTGAACATCTCGGTGTCGATCGACTCGTCGATGACCTGCTGCACCTCGGCCGCGTCGGGCCAGATGTCGGTCAGGTAGACGTCGTTGCCGTCCTGGTCGGTGCCGAGGGCGTCCTTGTCGAAGTCGAAGTGCATCGACCCGGCGAGGGCGTAGGCGATGACCAGCGGCGGGGACGCCAGGTAGTTCATCTTGACGTCGGGGTTGATCCGGCCCTCGAAGTTGCGGTTGCCCGAGAGCACCGCGGTGACGGCGAGGTCGTTGTCCTGCACGGCCTGCGAGATCTCCTCGGGCAGCGGGCCCGAGTTGCCGATGCAGGTGGTGCAGCCGTAGCCGACCGTGTAGAAGCCGAGCTGCTCGAGGTAGGTGGTGAGACCGGCCTTCTCGTAGTAGTCGGTGACGACCTTCGACCCGGGCGCGAGGGTGGTCTTCACCCAGGGCTTCGCGGTGAGGCCCTTCTTCGCGGCGTTCCGGGCGAGGATGCCGGCGGCCATCATGACCGACGGGTTCGACGTGTTCGTGCACGAGGTGATCGCGGCGATCGCGACGGCACCGTGGTCGATGGTGAACGGGTCGGCCCCGTCCATCGCGACCTTCGTCGGCGCCGAGGCGGTCGACGGTGCGCTCGACACGTGCACGTGCTCGTGCAGCGCAGTGTCCTCGTTGGTCGAACCGGCGGCGATCGGGTCGGAGGCCGGGAACGTCTCCTCGACCGCGTCGTCGAGATCGGTCTGCTCGGACGGCGTCGTGTAGTTGTTCAGGTCGAGCTCGAACTGGCTCTTCGCGTTCGTGAGCTCGATGCGGTCCTGTGGACGCTTCGGGCCGGAGATGGACGGCACGACCGTGGAGAGGTCGAGCTCCATGTACTCGGAGTAGTTCGGCTCGACCGAGGCGTCGTGCCACAGGCCCTGGGCCTTGGAGTACGCCTCGACCAGGGCGATCTGCGCCTCGTCGCGACCGGTCAGCCGCAGGTAGTCCAACGTGACGTCGTCGACCGGGAAGATCGCCGCCGTCGAACCGAACTCGGGCGACATGTTGCCGATGGTGGCGCGGTTGGCGAGCGGGACGGCGCCGACGCCCTCGCCGTAGAACTCGACGAACTTGCCGACGACGCCGTGCTTGCGGAGCTCCTGCGTGATGGTGAGCACCACGTCGGTCGCGGTCACGCCGGCCGGGATCTCACCGGAGAGCTTGAAGCCGACGACCTTCGGGATGAGCATCGACACGGGCTGGCCGAGCATCGCGGCCTCGGCCTCGATGCCGCCGACGCCCCAGCCGAGCACGCCGAGGCCGTTCACCATCGTGGTGTGCGAGTCGGTTCCGACCAGGGTGTCCGGGTACGCGTAGGTCTCGCCGTCGAAGTCACGCGTGTAGGTGACCTTCGCCAGGTACTCGATGTTCACCTGGTGGACGATGCCGGTGCCCGGCGGGACGACCTTGAAGTCCTCGAACGCGGTCTGGCCCCAGCGGAGGAACTGGTAGCGCTCACCGTTCCGCTCGTACTCCAGGTCCGTGTTGCGCTGCAGGGCGTCCGTGCTGCCGAACAGGTCGGCGATGACGGAGTGGTCGATGACCATCTCGGCCGGGGACAGCGGGTTGATCTTGTTCGGGTCGCCGCCGATGTCCGCCATGGCCTCGCGCATGGTGGCGAGGTCGACGATGCACGGCACACCCGTGAAGTCCTGCATGACGACGCGTGCCGGCGAGAACTGGATCTCGGTGTCGGGTTCCGCGTCGGGCCGCCAGGAGCCGAGCGCCCGGATCTGTCCCTCGGTGACGTTCTTGCCGTCCTCGGTGCGGAGGAGGTTCTCGAGCAGCACCTTCAGGCTGTAGGGCAACTTCTCGTGCCCGGGAACCGAGTCGATCCGGTGGATCGCGTAGTCGACACCCCCAACCGACAGTGTGTCCTTCGAGCCGAAGCTATTGACTGCAGCCACCGTGCCGCCTCCCTACTGATCGGTTTGCCCTCATCCTCGCGGGCCGTGGACCGTCCCACCAGCAAGGCAAACCTAATCCCGAGGACGCGTGCGCGCCCTGCGAGAACTATCTTGATGTCGAGAGAACTCTACACCGGGGTGACGTCGTCGCGTCGGACGAACACGGTGCGGACCAGCAGCCAGGTCACCCAGAGCACCGCCGCGTACAGCGGCACGCCGAGGATGAGCTTCAGCCCGGCGAGCAGTTCGACCTGCGCCGTCAGGTACAGCGGGACCTCCACCGCGAGCCGGACCGCGAACAGCCCGACCCAGATCCAGGTGGCGACCGTCAGCACGCGGCGCTTGACGGGGTCGGCGCGCCAGTCGACGTGCGAGCCGTCCTCGTTCGCGGGCAGCAGGAAGCCGACGACGAGTCCGATCAGCGGCCAGCGGATCGCCAGCGTGATCAGCAGCCCGACGAGCCAGACGGCGTTGATGACGATCCCGGGGATGAAGTTGCTCTCCGCGCGTCCGGTGATGAGCGCCAGGCCGGCTGAGACCGCGACGCCGAGGATGCCCGCGAACGACATCGTCACCGACTGCCGCTGCAGCAGCCGGAGCACCACGAAGACGAGCCCGACGGCCACCGGGATCACGACGCTCGGCACGAGCTCCTTCGTGATCGCGTAGACGACCAGGAACGCGAACCCGGGCAGCACCGACTCGGCGAGCCCGCGCACCCCGCCGACCGCGCCGAGCAGCGCCCGGCCGGACGGTGCCTCACCGGGTGCCACGCGGGCGATCCCGGCGTTCTGCACGGCGTCACGGAACTGCGCGGAGAACGACGGCGCCACCGAGGGCTCAGCAGCCGGCGCAACGGGGTCGGAGCCAGCCGTCTCGGGTCGTGGGGTGTCGTCGTGGTCCGGCACCGTGCCTCCAGGCGGGGTTGGTCGTCAGTCGGTCAGATCGCGGTCTGCGTCGACTTGGGCATGTGCAGCGGGATGAGGTCGCGCGGCGGCATCGGCGTCGTGCCGCGCACGACGACGACGCTGCGGAACAGCTCCTCGATCTCGCTCGCGTCGTCGGGCTGCTCGGCGGCCTTGCCGGCGATCACGCCGCGCAGGAACCAGCGCGGGCCGTCGACGCCGACGAAACGGGCCGGACGGGAGCCCGCGGTGCCGCCGTCGCCGTCCACGGCGACCGGGACGGACGCGCGGAGCTCGGGGCCGAACGGGCCGTCGACCTCGGTCACGACACCGCCCTGGCGCTCGATCTGCTCGGCGATCTGGGCGCGGATCTCGTGCCACAGGCCGGTGGACCGGGGTGCCGCGAACGGCTGGACCTGCAGCGTGGACTCGTCGTAGTCGAGCCCGACCGCGACGACGCGCTGCGAGCCCTCCTCGACCTCGAGGCGCAGGTGCAGGCCCTCGCGCGGGAGCACCTTCACCCCGCCCAGGTCGACGTAGGGGCGGACCAGGTTCGCCTCGGTCTCGTCGTGGGGGCCGTTCTCGGCCCGGTCCTCCGGAGCGGACTTGTCCGTCGGGGCGACCGCGTCGACCTCGTCGAGGTCCGCGTCGGCATCCGTCGCGATGTCGACCTCGGGGGACGTGTCCGCGACCTCGATGTCGTCGGCGACGGCGTCCGCCACCTCGACCTCGTCCCGCTTGCGTCGGCCGAACTTCATGCGCGCGTTCCTTCCTGAGCGTCTGCGGCGGCACCGGTCACGGCGTCGCTCCGGTCACCGTAGCCCGACGAGCCGAACCCGCCCTGTCCGCGGACGCTGTCCGGCAGGTCGTCGACCCGGGTGTAGGTCACCTGCGGGACCGGCATCACGATCAGCTGGGCGATGCGGTCGCCGACGTGCACCTCGTACGGTTCCGTCTGGTCGGTGTTGAGCAGGGCGACCTTGATCTCCCCGCGGTAGCCGGAGTCGACGGTGCCGGGGCTGTTCACGATCGTGATGCCGTGCTTCGCCGCCAGGCCGCTCCGCGGGACAACGAACGCGGCGTAGCCCTCGGGCAGCGCGATGCGCAGCCCCGTGGCGGCCAGGTGTCGCTCCCCCGGCTGCAGCACGAAGGCCTCGGTGGAGACGAGATCGGCACCCGCGTCGCCGGGGTGGGCGTGGCCGGGAGCGTGCTCCCCGGTCCAGAGGACGTCGACTGGTTCGGTCACGTGACGAGGGTAGTGCAGCCGTGACCGTTCCGTGACCTCGCTCGCTCGTGATCGAATGGACCCGTGACCCTGTACCGCGAACGACTCTGGGCCCCGCCCGCCCTCTACCTGGCGACGGCGCTCGTCATCCCCGCCACCCTGCTCGTCTTCCTCCCCATCAGCGTCCTGGCCGGCGTCCTCGTGGCGATCGGGATGGAGCTCGGGGTCCTGGTCCTCCTGTGGGCACTCGCACCCACCGTCGAGGTCACCGACACCGAGTTCCGCGCGGGCAAGGCCCACCTCCCCCGCACGCTCGTCGGCACGACCGAGGCGTTCGAGGGCGCAGCGGCCACCGAGCAGCGCGGGCCGGCACTCGACGCCCGCGCCTGGACCCTCTTCCGCGGCTACGTCCGCGGGGTCGTCAAGGTCGAGGTGCGCGACGACGCGGACCCGACGCCCTACTGGCTGGTCAGCGTCCGGCACCCGGGCAAGGTCGTCGAGGCGCTGCGTTCCTGACGGACCACGGTCCACGGTCCACGGGCCACGGCCTGGAGGCGCGGCTCGGCCCCGCCTCGCAGCACACGACGAAGGCCCCGCATCCCTGGAGGATGCGGGGCCTTCGCTGATCGTTGCGTCGAGAGCGACGCGGCTGTGCTCGCTAGAGCGAAGCGCACTCCGCGCAGACCGGTCCGAGCTTCGACTCGTGGTCGAGCTGGGAGCGGTGCTTCACGAGGAAGCACTCGACGCAGGTGAACTCATCGACCTGCGGGGGCAGCACCACGACGTCGAGGTCGACGTCGCTGAGGTCCTGCCCGGCGAGTTCGAAGCTGCCGGGGTTGTCGGAATCATCGTCGACGACCCCCGACATCTTGTCGGGAACGCGCTCCTTGAGGGCCTCGATCGACTCTGAGTCAGAGTTGTCGTCGGTCTTCCGGGGGGCGTCGTAATCGGTGGCCATGCCCATCCATTTCTCGTATCGAGAGGTCGTCGCCGGGTGATCGGCGGCGACAGTTTGCACCACGCCCCGCCAGAGCGCAAACCGAGTGCTGCGGCGGGTCGTGCTGGCTGTGCAACCCACGACCGGAACCGGACATTCCCGACACCCGTTGCCGGAGCGCCGCCCGCCCGGGATCGGCCGTGCGGATGTCCGCGGCACGCCCGTGCGCCTCCCCGGAAACCGCCCGTCGTCCCTGCATACTCACGGGGTACGACAGCAGCACCGTACGCGACGCTGGGAAGGCGGAACCATGCAAGACGTGAGAGTCATCGGAGTCGAGTCCGGCGCACTCCTCCTGGCGACCGACGGCGGCACCGAGTTCCGGTTGCCCGTCACGTCGTCGCTGGCAGGCCAGGTGCGCCAGGCGAACCCCGACGCCGGTCCGCAGAAGCGGGTCTCCCCCAAGGACGTCCAGGCGCGCATCCGTGGTGGCGCCGACGCCGCCGACGTGGCCGCCGCGCTCGACGTCGACGTCGAGTACGTCCGCCGCTTCGAGGGCCCGGTCCTCGCCGAGCGTGCCTTCATCCTCGACGCCTCGCACCGCGTGCCGGTCACCCCGGTCGACGACGAGGCCCCCGACACCTTCGGCCCCGCGATCACCGCGAAGCTCGAGGCCGGCGAGGCCACCGCGATCACCTGGGGCTCCTGGAAGCACCCGGAGAGCGGCTGGCAGGTCCGCGTCCGCTACACCGCTGGCGAGGTCGAGCACGACGCCCAGTGGCACTTCGACCCCAAGACCTCGACCCTCGTACCGGACAACGGCGACGCGCACCGGCTGTCGCACACCGACGACGAGGGCATCGCCCCGCGTCTGCGTGCGGTCGAGTTCGAGCAGCAGGACGACGACGGCACCCGCTTCGACTCGGGCGCCTTCCGCGTCGACGAGCCGGAGCAGCCGGCCGCCGAGCCCGAGCCGTCCCAGCACGCGCCGCTCCGTGCGCCGCTGCCCCGCATCGGCCAGGCCGCCGTGGAAGAGCGTGCTCCCGGCAACGAGACCGCCGACCTGCTCGAGGCGCTCCGCCGTCGCCGCGGTGAGCGCGAAGCAGCGTCCTTCGGCGAGCAGCGCGACGAGTCCGCCCGCGGCACGTCCATCAGCGTCGTCGACATCCCGCTGCAGGGCTTCGAGGACGGCGGCGCGCACGACACCGCACCGCAGTCGACCGACACCCGCCCGGCCTCGGCGCCCGAGCCCGAGAGCCGTGGCGAACGCAAGAAGCGCAACCGCCGCTCGATGCCGAGCTGGGACGAGATCGTCTTCGGCACCCGCCCGGACGACGACCCCGCCTGATCGGCATGCTCACCGACCGTCGGCGCTGACACCCCTAGTGGGCGAACGCGCCGGCGAGCCGGAGCGGCACGATCGTCTCCTCGTCGGTCATCGCCCCGTGCTGGCCGATCATGCGCTTCGGCGTCTCGTCCTCGCGCAGGGCACGGTCGTCGTTGAACGCCCACGAGCCGCGCGCCACGACGAGCACGTCGCCGATTCGCGGCACCACCTGGTCGGACACCTGCCCGAACCACCCGGCCTCGATCGCTTCGGCACGGCTGGCGACGGAGGCCTTCTTGCCGTAGCGCGCCCGGAACGCGCCGACGAGGGCGCGGACGTCCGTGCCGGGTGCGACGGTGAGCTGGCGGCAGCGCGGGTCACCCGCGACGCCGACGACGTCGGTGAGCAGCAGCGGGTCGATGGCGATGTTCGCGTGGTCCGGCACGTCGAGCACACCGTGGTCCGCCGTCACCAGGACCCCCACGTCGTCCGCGGTCCGGGCATCGAGGCGGGCGAGTTCCCCGTCGAGCAGCTCGAGGGCGGCCGTCCACCGGTCGGACTGCCAGCCGTACTTGTGCCCGATCGAGTCGAGCTCCGGAACGTACAGGTAGACGAGCGAGCGGCCGGTGGCGGTCTCGGCCAGTGCGGCGTCGACACGCTGCGGGATGGTGTCCGCGGACACGTACCGGGCGCCGCCGAGCACGTTCGCGGTCATCCCGGACGAGCGGTACCGGTCCGGCCCGACGACGACCGGGTCGAGTCCGAGCTCCGCGGCCCGGGTGAACAGCGTCTGCGTCAGGAACCAGTCGGCGGGCACCTCGGTGTCCCAGCCGCCGAGCAGGTTCATCACGGCACCGGTGTCCGGGTTCCAGCCGCTGTACCCGACGACGCCGTGGGTGCCGGGCGAGCGGCCCGTGGTCAGGGTGCTCAGCGCCGCCGCGGTCGTCGTCGGGAACCCGCTCCGGAGCTTCTTCGCGGTGCCGGTGCCCTTCGCGCCGGTCAACCAACGCGCGTGCCCGGCGCGCGCTGCCAGCGCGGCGGAACCGAGGCCGTCGACCAGCACGACGATCGCCGAGCGGGCGAGGCGGAGGGCGATCCGGGCCTCCAGGCCGTCGTTCCGCAACCACGCGTCGTCCGCAGCGCCGAGCGCCACGAGGCAACTCGGGAAGACGTCGGCGAGGTTCGCGACGGCGTCGGGGGCCGTCGGTACGCTTGTTCCCATCCCACGAGTCTCCCAGACGACTCCGGTTCTCCAGAAAGGTGCCATGGCACGCACGGACGTAGTCGGCCTGCCCGACGGTGAGCGCATCGAGGACGTCGACGTCTCCGAGGAGATGCAGGGCTCCTTCCTCGAGTACGCGTACTCCGTCATCTACTCGCGGGCGCTGCCCGATGCCCGCGATGGCCTGAAGCCGGTGCAGCGTCGCATCCTGTACCAGATGGCCGAGATGGGGCTCCGGCCCGACCGCGGACACGTCAAGAGCGCCCGCGTCACCGGCGAGGTGATGGGCAAGCTGCACCCGCACGGCGACGGCGCGATCTACGACGCGCTGGTCCGGATGGCCCAGCCGTTCACGATGCGCGTGCCGCTCGTCGATGGTCACGGCAACTTCGGCTCCCTCGACGACGGCCCCGCTGCCGCCCGGTACACCGAGGCCAGGCTCGCCGAACCGTCGATGGCGATGACCGAGGGCCTGGGCGAGGACGTCGTCGACTTCGTCCCGAACTACGACAACCAGATCATGCAGCCGGGCGTGCTGCCGGCGGCGTTCCCGAACCTGCTCGTCAACGGCGCCTCCGGCATCGCGGTCGGCATGGCGACGAACATGGCGCCGCACAACCTCGGCGAGGTCGTCGAGGCCGCGAAGCACCTGCTCATGAACCCGCAGGCCAGCCTCGAAGAGCTCATGGAGTTCGTGCCCGGCCCCGACCTGCCGTCCGGCGGCACGATCGTCGGGCTCTCCGGGGTCCGCGACGCCTACGCGACCGGCCGTGGATCGTTCCGCACCCGCGCCAAGGTGAGCGTCGAGAACCTCACCCCGCGCAAGGTGGGACTCGTCGTCACCGAGCTGCCCTACCTGGTCGGCCCCGAACGCGTCATCGAGAAGATCAAGGACGGCGTCCAGTCCAAGAAGCTCGTCGGCATCTCGGACGTCAACGACCTGACCGACCGCAACCACGGGCTCCGGCTCGTCATCGGCATCAAGAGCGGCTTCAACCCCACCGCCGTGCTCGAGCAGCTCTACAAGCACACCCCGCTCGAGGACGGCTTCGGCATCAACAACGTCGCGCTGGTCGGCGGGTCGCCGCGGACCCTCGGGCTCCGCGAGCTGCTCGACGTCTACGTGCAGCACCGGCTCGACGTCGTCACCCGGCGGTCGCAGTACCGGCTGGCACGACGCAAGGAACGGCTGCACCTGGTCGAGGGCCTGCTCATCGCGATCCTCGACATCGACGAGGTCATCCAGGTCATCCGCACCTCCGACGACTCCGAGGCGGCGCGCAACCGCCTGCGCGACATCTTCGACCTGTCCGAGGTGCAGGCCGAGTACATCCTCGAGCTGCGCCTGCGCCGCCTGACGAAGTTCTCGCGGATGGAGCTCGAGGCCGAGCGTGACCAGCTGCTCGCCGACATCGCCGCCCTCGAAGAACTCCTGGCGTCCGACGAACGGCTCCGCGCGCAGGTCGCGCTCGAGCTGACCGAGGTGTCCGACAAGTTCGCGACCCCGCGGCGCACGCTGCTCACCGAGGCCGACGCCCCGGTGAAGGGCGGTCGGAAGGCCGCGGTCGACCCGGAGTCGCTGCAGATCGCCGACTCCCCCTGCCGCGTGCTGCTCTCCACCACCGGACGGCTCATCCGCGTCGACATCCCGACCTCGGAGCTCGGCATCGTCCGCGTGCCGAAGCGCTCGAAGCACGACGCCGTGCGCTCCGCCGTGGTGAGCACGGTGCGGGGACAGATCGGCGCGATCACCTCGACCGGGCGGGTCCTCCGGCTCTCCCCCGTCGACGTCCCCGCCGTACCGCCCGCCGCGGTCCGGCTCGACGCCGGCGTCCGGGTCACCGACTTCCTGGCGCTCACCAAGGGCGAGACGGTCGTGGCGATCGTCGACCTGTCCGGCGCGTCGTCGGACTCGCTGGCGATCGGCACCGCACACGGCGTGGTGAAGCGCGTCGTGGCGGGTGCATGGCCCGACAAGCCCGAGTTCGTCGCCATCGGCCTGAAGCCCGGCGACCACGTGGTCGGCGCTGCCCAGGCCCCGGAGTCCGACGACCTCGTGTTCATCAGCTCGAACGCGCAGCTGCTGCGGTTCCCGGCGTCCGTCGTCCGGGCGCAGGGGTTGCCCGCGGGTGGAGTGGCCGGCATGGCCCTCGCTGACGGCGCCTCGGTGATCTGGTTCGGCTCGGTCGCACGCTCCGACGACGCCGTGGTCGCCACGGTGTCCACCACCTCGACCGCCCTGCCCGGCACGGACGCCGGCCGCGCCAAGGTCTCCGCCCTGTCGGAGTTCCCGGCGAAGGGCCGCGCCACCCAGGGTGTCCGTGCGCACGCGTTCCTGAAGGGCGAGGACGGGCTCACCGTGGGCTGGGCGGGCATCGCGCCGCCGCACGCCGTCGGCACGGACGGCGCCGCGCGGACCCTGCCCGACTGGCTGTCGAAGCGTGACGGGTCGGGTGCCCCGCTCGAGGCGGTCATCGGCTCGATCGGCGGCAGCGCCGCGACGCTCGACGGCACCGCCGGCGAGGCGTAGGCGCGCACTGGCGCGCGCCACCTTTCGCGCCTGGCGACACCTCACACCCTGCGAGACCCGTGAGGTGTCGCCCAGCGCGTGAGAACGCAGGGCGCACGGCCTGGAGGCGCGGGGCGGCCCCGCCACGGGCCTCCCGTCCGCCATCGCGGAAGCGACAGAACCCCGCCGACTGTCGGCGGGGTTCTGTCGCTCTTGCGCCATGGACCGTGCGCATCGGCCGAGCGGTGTCGCTTTCGCGACGCGCTACGCGTCGATGCGGTCGCGGTCCAGGCCCTCGCCGGCCAGGATGAACTCCTTGCGCGGCGCGACGTCGTTGCCCATGAGCAGCTCGAACACCTTCGCGGCACCCTCGGCATGGGTCACGTTCACCCGGCGCAGGGTGCGGTGCGCGCGGTCCATCGTGGTCTCCGCGAGCTGGTCGGCGTCCATCTCACCGAGGCCCTTGTACCGCTGGATCGGCTCCTGGTACTTCTTGCCCGTCTTCTCGAGCTTCTTCAGCACCGTCTGCAGCTCCTGTTCGGAGTACGTGTAGAGCGTGTCGTTCGGCTTGCCGCGGTTCACCACGACGACCCGGTGCAGCGGCGGCACGGCGGCGAAGACCCGGCCCTGTTCGATCATCGGCCGCATGTACCGGAAGAACAGCGTCAGCAGCAGCGTGCGGATGTGGGCGCCGTCGACGTCGGCGTCCGACATGATGATGATCTTGCCGTAGCGGGCCTGGTCGATGTCGAACGTGCGGCCCGAACCGGCGCCGATGACCTGGATGATCGACGCGCACTCGACGTTCGAGAGCATGTCCGACACGGACGCCTTCTGCACGTTGAGGATCTTGCCGCGGATCGGCAGCAGCGCCTGGTACTCGCTGTTGCGGGCGAGCTTCGCGGTGCCGAGCGCCGAGTCGCCCTCGACGATGAAGAGCTCCGTGCCCTCGGTCTCCTGCGAGCGGCAGTCGGCGAGCTTCGTCGGCAGCGAGGAGTTCTCGAGCGCGTTCTTGCGGCGCTGCGTCTCCTTGTGTGCCCGCGCCGAGATGCGGGTCTTCATCTCGGACACGACCTTCTCGAGCAGGGCGGCCGACTGTGCCTTCTCGGTGCGCTGCGTCGAGGTGAGGATCTCGGTGATGCGCTTCGACACGACCTGGTCGACGATCTTGCGGACCGCGGGGGTGCCGAGGATCTCCTTCGTCTGCCCCTCGAACTGCGGCTCGGGCAGGCGCACGGTCAGCACGGCGGTCATGCCGGCGAGCACGTCGTCCTTGTCGAGCTTGTCCTGCCCGACCTTGAGCTTGCGGGCGTTCGCCTCGACCTGGGCACGGACCGCCTTGACGACGCCCGACTCGAACCCGGCCTGGTGGGTGCCGCCCTTCGGCGTCGCGATGATGTTGACGAAGCTGCGGAACACGGTCTCGTAGCCACTGCCCCAGCGGAGCGCCAGGTCGACCTCGCACTCGCGCTCGACCGAGGTGGAGACCATGTGGCCCTTGTCGTCGAGCATCGGCACGGTCTCGGTGAAGGTTCCAGTGCCCTGCACGCGCCAGACGTCGGTGAGGGGGCTGTCGACGGCGAGGTGCTCGACGAACTCGCCGATGCCACCCTCGTACCGGAAGCGCTCCACCACCGGCCCCGCGGCCACGGTGGTGCCCGTCGCCTCGGCCCGGGCGGCAGCGGCGTCGATCGAAGCCGCGCGCTCGTCGGTGATGGTGATGCCGAGCCCGGGCACGAGGAATGCGGTCTGCCGTGCACGGGTGACCAGGTCGTCGGTGCTGAACCGGGCGTCGGCGGTGAAGATCTGGCGGTCCGCCCAGTACCGGATCCGGGAGCCGGTGACGCCCTTCTTGACCTTGCCCACCACACGCAGTTCGCTGCCGGAGGTGAAGGGCGCGAACGGAGCGTCCGGGCCGATGCCCTTGCTGTCGTCGAAGATGCCGGGCTCGCCGCGGTGGAACGACATGGCGTAGGTCTTGCCGCCCCGGTCGACCTCGACGTCGAGGCGCTCTGACAGCGCGTTCACGACCGAGGCGCCGACACCGTGCAGGCCGCCCGAGGCCGCGTACGACCCCGAGCCGAACTTGCCGCCGGCGTGCAGCTTGGTGAACACGACCTCGACGCCGGTGAGGCCGGTCTTCGGTTCGACGTCGACGGGGATGCCGCGGGCGGTGTCACGGACCTCGACCGAGCCATCGGCGTGCAGCACGACACCGATCTCGTCACCGTGTCCCGCGAGTGCTTCGTCGACCGAGTTGTCGATGATCTCCCACAGGCAGTGCATGAGGCCCCGGGAGTCCGTCGAGCCGATGTACATGCCCGGCCGCTTCCGGACCGCCTCGAGCCCTTCGAGGACGGAGAGATGGCGTGCGGAGTAGTCGGAGCTCACCGTCGGAGTTTACCGAGCGGCACCGACAGCACCGTGTGGACACTCGCACTGGGGCCAAGCGATCCGCGCTGAGCGAAACAGGCCCCGACAATGCGTCGCTCTCAGGCATCACGTGTTGAAATGGTGCAACCACCCGGCACCACCTGCGATCCGTGAGGAGCACAGCAATGACCCAGACCGTGCAGGACCCCTCCATCGACGAAGTCAGCAACCACCAGCTGACCGCCGCCGACCGTTGCGACAGCTGCGGGGCGCAGGCCTACATCCGAGCCACCATGTCGAGCGGCGAGCTCTACTTCTGCGCCCACCACGGCGCCGAGTTCAAGGACAAGCTCGCGGCGACCGCCATCGAGTGGCACGACGAGAGCAGCCGACTCTACGAGTCGAAGTAGTCGCGACCGACACAAAGACAGGAGGCGCGGTGCCAGCTGGCACCGCGCCTCCTGTCTGTCTGCAGCCCGGTTCAGAACTCGCGGTTCAGCGACCAGGCCACCCCGCGGTAGCTGTTCGGCCCCCAGATGCCGTCGATCGGCCCGCTGTACCTGCCGTGGGCGGCCGCCCATCGCTGCAGTGCCCGGATGATCTCGGGGCTCTGCCAGTTGTGGAGGTCGCCTGCACGGAAGTACCCGCCCTTCGCGAGCTGCTCGGAGACACCCGTCCAGGAGTTCGGACCCATGATCCCGTCGATCGGTCCCTTGTAGCCGTAGTACCCCGCCATGCTGCCGAGGCACTGCAGCCGCTTGTAGAAGATCGGCCCCGGGACGCCGTCCGACTCGGTCGTGGTCGTCGGCACCGAACTGCAGGCCGAACTGATGCGGGGCGTCGCGGCCTCAGCCGGAGCTGTCTGGACGACGGCAGCGGCAGTGGTGATCGCCACGACGAGTGCGCCGACCAGGGCGAGGACGGATTTGTTGGTGAGCATGAAGCCTCCTTTGTCGGCTTCCAACATTTCACATCTCGCACACGAGCGGACCGACTTGGCAATTGTTGCCACTCATCAGAGACGACGAAGGCCGGGCCCCCTCGGGACCCGGCCTTCTGCTTCGTGCGTCAGGCGATGCGCTTGAACGCCTTGTCGACGTAACGGTCGACCGTGGCGCGCGCTTCACGTGCGTAGCGGTCGATGGTCGCCGTCTGCTCCGCGTCCGGCGCGTACTCGCGGCCCAGCCGTGCGGTGGCCGCGGCGAGGACACCGTCGGTCAGCTGCGGGTTGAGCGGCAGGACCGGACCCTGGGTGTGCGTGCCGAAGGAGTTCCCGACGATCGCACCCTCGACCGGGGTGCCGGCCTGGTTGCCGCCGCCGGAGACGACGTCGGCGAAGGGGGTGACCCCGGCTGCGAGCTCGATGCGGGTTGCGTGGTCCTCGAAGCCGGCGAGACGCTTCGGTGCTCCGGGGAGCAGCGGGTACCGGGTCTCGAGGACGAAGTAGTTCACGCGGCGCTCAGCACCGCGGACGGCACGGGCGTCGAACACGCCGAAGCCCGCGACCGGCGCACCCTCGGTCGGCACGACCTCGTTCGTCGCGAGGTCGAACCCACCGCCGACGGCGAGCACCGGCACACCGTCGGTCGCGAACGCACGGAGTGCTCCCCCGATGCGTGTGACGTCGTCGCCCAGGGAACGCATCGCGCTGAGCGGACCGTTGCCGATGACGACGACGTCCGCCGTGGTCGGCAGGTCGTCACCAGGCGCGTACTCGAGGACCTGGGTCTCGATGTCCGCGGCGGCCGCACGGCGGACCAGCGCCGCGACGTTGCCACGGTCGCCCGAGACGCCCATCTGCCGGGGGTAGACGTGCAGGATCGTCATCCGATCGGCCGTCATGCGGTCTTCTCCATGTCCGGGTGGCCGAGGGCCTTGCGGGCGATCATCATGATCTCGTAGTTGACGATGAAGTTCTTCGTCCCACGGGTCGTCGAGCCGAGCTGCTCCATGTGCTTGATGGCCGCTTCGACGTCGGGCTCGACCCGGCCGATGCGGACACCGGCGTGCTCGAGCGCGATCGCGATCTGCCACGCCTTGTCACCGGAGACGACGTCCACGTGGTCGAGCTTCGAGAAGTCGATGTCGTAGATCCAGGAGATGTCGGGCGTGCCCTCGTCGATCGCCATGAGGACCTGCTCGGGCTGGTCCGGCAGGGCGTCGAGGTTGAGCTGCAGGCTCGCGGCGTTCTTGAACATCGTGAACTCGGCGGACTCGCCCGCGATGGGCAGTCGCTCACCGCGGCCGTACGCGGGCTTCATCGTGCCGAAGGCCTTGGTCACGGCATCGGCGCGGAACTGCGCTCCGAGGGCCGCACTCGCCGTCGCGGTGGCCGCAGCGGCGTCGACCGCGTAGTGCAGGCCACGGGCGGGCAGGCGGACCGGGATCTCGGCGCCGTCGAAGCGGATCGTCGCGCCGTCGCCCGTGTGGGCCACGACCTCGGCGTCGGCGGTGTGCTGGGCACGGTCACCGGCGTCGAACGAGTCGGCGTTCTGCAGACCGTTCGGCGCTGCGGCGATGACCTCGTCGCTCGCACCGAACCGCAGGACACGCTGCCCGGGGCTACCGGAGTAGCCGTCGAGGAACTGGTCGTCGTGGTTCGTGATGACGTTCGCCGTCGACAGCGCGGCGGTGTCGAGCATCATCGTCGCCACGCGCTCGGTCTCGAAGAACCGGTACAGCTGGTCGACCTGCACGTTGAGCATCGTCACCGTCGAGGGCGACAGGATCCCGGCGAGCTCGACCGCGAAGGCCTCGTCGACCTCGAGGATGCCGATGTCCGCCTTCAGGCGACCGGTCAGCGAGACCTCGGACAGCAGGGCCGACGCGATGCCCTGCGGCAGGTTCGCGCCGGACGGGTTCGTGAAGACCCGCAGCCCGTGGGCCCGCACGATGTCGGAGATCATGTGCGTGGTCGTCGACTTGCCGTTCGAGCCGAGCACGAAGACGACGCCGTTCGGGAACTGCTTCGTCACGTGCTGCAGGAAGTCCGGCACGAGCTTCAGGACGATGAACCCCGGGTAGGCGGACCCGCCGCCCCGCGCACGAGCGAGGGCACGGAGGATCCGCCCGATCAGGATCGGGATGAAGAAGCGCATGCCGGCTTACTCGAGGTAGTCGCGCAGCGACTGCGACCGCGACGGGTGGCGGAGCTTCGCCATCGTCTTGGACTCGATCTGACGGATGCGCTCACGCGTCACGCCGAACGTGTCACCGATCTGGTCGAGGGTCTTCGGCTGGCCGTCACCAAGGCCGAAGCGCATGCGGATCACGCCCGCCTCGCGCTCGGACAGGGAGTCGAGCAGGCTCTCGAGCTGCTTCTGCAGCATCGTGAAGCCCACCGCGTCGGCCGGCACGACCGCCTCGGTGTCCTCGATGAGGTCACCGAACTCCGAGTCGCCGTCCTCGCCCAGGGGCGTGTGCAGCGAGATCGGCTCGCGGCCGTACTTCTGGACCTCGACGACCTTCTCCGGGGTCATGTCGAGCTCGCGGGCGAGCTCTTCCGGAGTGGGTTCGCGACCGAGGTCCTGCAGCATCTGCCGCTGGACGCGGGCGAGCTTGTTGATGACCTCGACCATGTGCACCGGGATGCGGATGGTGCGGGCCTGGTCGGCCATGGCGCGGGTGATGGCCTGACGGATCCACCACGTCGCGTAGGTCGAGAACTTGAAGCCCTTGGTGTAGTCGAACTTCTCGACCGCACGGATCAGGCCCAGGTTGCCTTCCTGGATGAGGTCCAGGAACTGCATGCCACGACCGGTGTAGCGCTTCGCGAGCGAGACGACCAGGCGGAGGTTCGCACCGAGCAGGTGCGACTTCGCACGCTGACCGTCACGGGCGACCCAGCGCAGTTCACGCTCGGCGGGCTTCGAGAGCCCCGTCGCGTGCTGCAGCTTGTCCTCGGCGAACAGGCCGGCCTCGATGCGCATCGCGAGCTCGACCTCCTGCTCGGCGTTGAGCAGGGCGACCTTGCCGATCTGCTTGAGGTAGTCCTTCACCGGGTCGGCGGTGGCACCCGTGATGGTCGTCGAGTAGACCGGCGCCTCGTCGTCGTCGGTCTGCGAGATGACGAGCGCACCGGCGGCGACCGCGGCAGCGGCGTCCGGCTTGGCCGTCTTGTCGTCGGTGTCGTCGGCCTCGTCGGTCGGCTCCTCGACGGGCTCGTCGGAGGCGATCGCCTCGTCGACGGCGTCGGTCTTCTTCGCCTTGGGCGCCGCCTTCTTGGCGGGCGCCTTCTTGGCGGGGGCCTTCGTGGCGCGCTTCTTCGGCGCTGCGGTGCCCTCGGTGTCCGTGGCGTCCTCTGCCACAGCGCCCTCGGGCTCGGTGTCCTTCGTGGGATCGATCGTCGTGCTCCGGGCAGCCATGCGATCACCTCTCTCGTCGTGCCACGTTCGTGGGGTCGTGGCCTCCCTCGCCGCCCAGGTCCCGCGCCGCAGTCCCCCGCGTCGTACGAGTCCTACCGTTCCGGGCAGCACTAGGACCCATGTCAAGTCCCCCGAGTTCACCGGCGCACCGAAGTGCTCCGACAGACAGGGGTCCCGAACGGGTCCGTGATCATTATTGCACGTGCCGCTTCCGCAGGCGTGCAACGAGTGCAACCCAGAGTGGCCCGACGCGTATTCCCTCTTCCGAGTGCAGCACGCGGCGGGTCCGACGGCGGGCGTGCAGGAGCATCCCGACGCCGAAACCGACCACGACGTACTGCACGGTGAGGGCGATCCGGAAGTTCTCCCAGGCGAACACCTCGGTGCCCGAAGCCCGCGCAGCGACGTCGAGGACGACGCCGATCAGGTACATCATCACGAAGGCCGCCAGGAAGCCGCCGACGTTCACGACGCCGTTCGCCGAACCGAGCGATCCGACGGGGTTGAAGGTCCGGGCGAAGTCGAAGCCGATGAGCGAACCGGGTCCGCCGATCCCCATCGCGACGACGAGCAGCACGAGCAACCACGTCGGTGGGTGCCCGGGCCAGAGCAGGATCGCCGTCCAGAGCACCGCGAGCAGGACGACCACGCCGAGCACCAGGTTCGACCGGCGCATCGGGAACCGCGCGCAGAGCACGCCGAGCACCGGACCGGCGACGAACCCGACGACCACGATGATCGTGAGGAACCCGGCAGCCTCACCCGGGGAGTACCCGAGCCCTCGGAGCATCGGCACGCCCCACAGCAGCGAGAACACCGTGCCCGACGACTGGGTGACGTAGTGCGACCAGAACCCGAGCTGCGTGCCCGGGCGTCGGAGCGCGTGCCCGAAGGTGCTGAACGCGGCGCCCCACGAGTGCGGCAGCGGGATGGTGTCCGTCCGCACCGGCACGGGACCGTTCCGCACGAAGACCGCGGCGAGCACGAGACCGACAGCGCTGGCCGCGGCCGCGACGCCGAACGCCGGGGTCCAGCCCACCGTGTGCAGCAGCACCGCGAACGGGAACGCCGAAAGGATCTGGCCGATCTGCCCGAGGTTGCCCGTCCACTGCGAGATCTGCGGCAGGATCCGGCCGCTGAACCACATCGGAACCAGGCGGATCACCGAGATGAAGGTCATGGCGTCACCGGCACCGACGAGCACCCGCCCCGCGATGGCCGGCCCGATCGACGGGGACACGGCGACGATCGCCTGTCCGACGACCAGCAGCGCGGCGCCGAGGAGCACCAGCCGGCGCGGGCCCACGCGGTCGAGCGCGATCCCCACCGGGATCTGCAGCCCCGCGTAGACGGCGATCTGCACCACGGCGAGGGTGGACAGGACCGCGGCGGAGACGGCGAACCGGTCCTGCGCGTCGACACCGGAGACCCCGAGCGAGGACCGCTGCACCACGGCGAGGACGTACGCGAGGACCGCGACGCCCCAGATCAGGAAGGCACGACGGGAGTTCACCGGTCCAGGCTACCGACGCGTCCCAGCGTCGATGCGCGAGGAGCGTCGTCGACGCGCGTCACGTCGTGCGGGTGACCGGAGGACGGCCTGGAGGCGCGGTGCGGGGCCGCCACGGGCCTCCAGGCCGCCCTGTGGGGACGTCCGGATCCCGCGACGGTCAGTCGGTCGCGTCGCCCTGGGTGCGCCGGTCGGCGAGGAAGCGCTCGAGCTCGGCCGCGATCGCGTCGGCGGTCGGCACCTCGCCGTCCACGCCGGTGAGCGGCGACGCGACGGGGTTGCCCTCCATGTACGTGTCGTGCCGCTCCTCGAGCACGGAGACCAGGCGCTGCAGCTCGGGGTTGCCGGCCACCTGCTCCTCGACGCGGGTGAGGAACTCGCGACCCGACTCGCGCAGGGCGTCCGTCGGGAAGATGAGCCCGGTCGCGGCGGCGATGCCGGACAGCGCCGCGACGGCGGCGTCGGGGAACTCGGTGTCGGACAGGTAGTGCGGCACGAGCAGCACGAGCCCGGTGACCTGCGCGCCGGTCTCGGCGAGGCGGTGCTCGACCAGGTGCAGGACGTTCGCCGGCGCCTGGGTCTCGGGCTTCCAGACGCTCATCTGCTCGACGAGGTCGGCCCGGGTGCCGGAGACGGTCAGGCTGATCGGACGGGTGTGCGGGACCGGCATCGGGATGGACTGCACCCACGTGGTGTCGGCCACCTGCAGGTCGGCGGCGAGCCCGGTGACGGCGCGGACGAAGCGGTTCCACTGGAAGTCCGGCTCGTAGCCCGACAGGAACAGGAACGGCTGGCCGATCTCGTCGCGCACCAGGTGCAGGGCCAGACGGGGCGGCTCGACGGCGCTGATGTGGTCGTGCTCGAAGGTGATGACCGGGCGACGGGCCCGCCAGTCGAGCAGCACGTCCGGGTCGAACTCGGCGACGAGCTCGGTGTCGAGGTCCTCGAGGATCGAGTTCGTCACCTGCGCCACGGCCGATCCGGCATCGGCGAAACCGGTCAGCCCGGCGATCAGGTGCAACCCTGCTGGCACGGTCGGGGCGTCCGCGTCGAACGTGTAGAGCTCCTCGGGGTGGTTCACCGTCCCCATGCTAGGCGGGGCTTCCGACGTCCCCGGTGCGCGACGACCACGCCGACAGCGAACAGGCCGTCGGTAGGGTTGGAGCATGGTCCGACCGACGCTCTCCACCACCAGTTCACCCCCCGAGACCACCACCGCCGACGTGCTCGTCGTCGGGGTCCGCCCGGGCTCGTCCGGCGAGGCCGACAGCCCCGCCGTGCTCGCCCCCACCGCCCTCGGCACGCTCGACGCCCTCGCCGGCCTCGACCTCGCCGCGATCGGGGTCACCGGCGCGAAGGACCAGCTCGTCCGCCTGCCCGCCACCGGCGTCGGTGCGAAGTCGGTCGCGCTGATCGGCCTCGGCTCCGCCACGGGCGCCGCGGCGATCCGCGCTGCGGCCGGCAGCGCCGTGCGACAGCTCCCCCGCGTCGACTCGATCACGCTCGCCCTGCCCACCGACTCCGCCGAGCTCGTCGACGCCGCCCTCGAGGGCGCGGCGCTCGGCGCCTACGCCTTCACCCGGCACAAGGGCACCGGCACCAAGGCCCCGGCCCGCGGTGACCAGCGCATCGAGGTCGTCGCCCCCACCGACGTCGCAGCCGACGCCGCCGTGCGCCCCGCGATCGTCGCCGACGCCGCGTCGCTCGTGCGCGACCTCGTGAACACCGCCGCGGGCGACCTCGGGCCGCAGGACGTCGCCGACGTCGCGACCGGGTTCGCCTCGGACCTGCCGCTCACCGTCGAGGTCCTCGACGAGCAGGCGCTCGAGGAGCAGGGCTTCGGCGGCATCCTCGGTGTCGGCCGCGGTTCGGCGCGTCCCCCGCGCCTGGTCGTCGTCCGGTACGCGCCGGAGTCCGCCACGAAGCACCTCGCCCTCGTGGGCAAGGGCATCACCTTCGACTCGGGCGGCCTCTCGCTCAAGCCCGCGGCGTCGATGCTCGGCATGAAGACCGACATGACCGGTGCCGCCACGGTGCTCGCCGCGACCGTCGCCGCCGCCCGCCTGGGGCTGAACGTGCGCGTGACCGCGTGGCTCGCCCTCGCCGAGAACATGCCCTCCGGCACCGCGACCCGCCCGGGCGACGTCCTGACGCTGAAGAACGGCACCACGGTCGAGGTCACGAACACCGACGCCGAGGGCCGCCTGGTGCTCGGCGACGGGATGGCCGCCGCGTCGCTCGAGCAGCCCGACGCGCTCGTCGACGTCGCCACGCTGACCGGCGCCCAGGTCGTCGCGCTCGGCGACCGCACCACCGGCCTGATGGGCAGCGACGACCTCGTCGCGAAGGTCCGCGCCGTCGCCGAGGGCGTCTCGGAGCCGATCTGGCCGATGCCGCTGCCCGAGGAGCTCGAGGCCCGGCTGTCCAGCGACGTCGCCGACATCGTCAACGCCACGGTCGGCAACCCGGCCGGTGGCATGCTGCTCGCGGGCAAGTTCCTCGAGCGCTTCGCCGGCGAGGGTGTCCCCTGGGCGCACCTCGACATCGCGGGTCCGTCGGAGAACAAGGGCGGCGGGTACGCCTGGTTGGGCAAGGGTGCGACGGGCGTGATGGTCCGGACGCTCATCGCTCTCGCAGAAGACCTCCAGTCCGAGTAGTAGGTTTGGTACCGGTGGGAACGGCGCACCGACGCGCCTCCCACCGGTACTGCACGGGACGGGACCGGAACCACGCGGTCCGACCGTCGGACGCCGCCCTCCGCGGTGTCCACGTAGGGCCCGATCGGCCCGACACGCACGAGGGAGTTGCACCAGGTGACGGAACAGACTTACGACGTCGTTGTCCTCGGTGGCGGGAGTGGTGGGTACGCCGCTGCGCTCCGGGCCGCCGAACTCGGCATGAGCGTCGCGCTCATCGAGGGCGACAAGCTCGGAGGGACGTGCCTGCACCGCGGCTGCATCCCGACGAAGGCACTGCTGCACGCGGCCGAGGTCGCCGACGCGACGCGCGACGCCGACAAGTACGGCGTGGTCGCGGAGTTCGCCGGTGTCGACGTGCCCAAGGTCATCGACTACCAGCAGGGCATCATCAACTCCAAGTACAAGGGCCTGCAGGGTCTGATCAAGGCCCGCGGCATCACCGTGGTCGAGGGCTGGGGTCGTCTGACCTCGCAGAACACCGTGCAGGTCGGCGACCAGACCGTCACCGGCAAGAACATCGTGCTCGCGACCGGCTCCTACTCGAAGTCCCTGCCGGGGCTCGAGATCGGCGGCCGCGTGATCACCAGCGAGACCGCGCTCCGCATGGACTACGTCCCGAACAAGGTCGTCATCCTGGGCGGCGGCGTCATCGGCGTCGAGTTCGCCAGCGTCTGGAAGTCCTTCGGGGCCGAGGTCACCATCGTCGAGGGCCTGCCGCACCTGGTCCCCGCCGAGGACGAGTCGATGTCGAAGCAGCTCGAGCGTGCGTTCCGCAAGCGCGGCATCGAGTTCTCGCTCGGTGTCCGGTTCCAGGGCGTCGAGCAGCACGAGAACGGCGTCGTCGTCACGTTGGAGGACGGCAAGACCTTCGACGGTGACGTCCTGCTCGTCGCCGTCGGCCGTGGCCCGGTCACGCAGAACGTCGGCTACGACGAGGTCGGCGTGGCGATGGACCGCGGGTTCGTCACCACGAACGAGCGTCTCGCCACGAACATCCCGAACGTCTACGCCGTCGGCGACATCGTCCCCGGTCTGCAGCTCGCGCACCGCGGCTTCCAGCAGGGCATCTTCGTCGCCGAGGAGATCGCCGGCCTCAACCCGGTGGTCATCGAGGACAAGAACATCCCGAAGATCACCTACTCCGACCCCGAGGTCGCGTCGGTCGGGCTCTCGCAGGCCAAGGCCGAGGAGCAGTACGGCGCCGACAAGGTCGACTCGTACGAGTACAACCTGGCCGGCAACGGCAAGAGCCACATCATCGGGACCTCCGGCTCCGTCAAGGTCGTGCGCGTCGTGGACGGCCCCGTCGTCGGCGTCAGCATGATCGGTGCCCGCGTCGGCGAGCTCATCGGCGAAGCCCAGCTCGCCGTGAACTGGGAGGCCTACCCGGAGGACATCGCTCCCCTGGTGCACGGTCACCCGACCCAGAACGAAGCCCTCGGCGAGGCGTTCCTGCACCTCGCGGGCAAGCCGCTGCACGCGCTGTGACCGGCACCGGCCGCACTGTGACAATGACATCAACAACCACTGCAATCCCCCGCGAAGAGGAGTCCACCCGATGAGCGAATCCGTCAACCTCCCGGCGCTCGGCGAGAGCGTCACCGAGGGCACGGTGACCCGATGGCTGAAGAACGTCGGTGACCGGGTCGAGGTCGACGAGCCGCTGCTCGAGGTCTCGACCGACAAGGTCGACACCGAGATCCCGTCGCCGATCGCCGGCGTCGTCGAGGAGATCCTCGTTCCCGAGGACGAGACCGTCGAGGTCGGCACCGCCCTCGTGAAGATCGGTGACGGCTCCGGCTCGTCCGACGGCGGTTCGGACTCGTCCGACTCCGGCGCCGACGACGCGAACGCCGCCGCTGCCGACGCCGAGGAGCCCGAGGCCGCTCCGAGCACGGAGCAGGAGGCCGAGACCCCCGCACCCGAGCCCACCGAGCCCGAGCCCGCTCCCGCCGGTCAGACGCAGCCCGCCGCCCCGCAGGCACCGTCCGCCCC